>JAEWQH010000077.1 GCA_023399275.1 Bacillota bacterium | reverse complement strand
ACGTCTTTGATCCCGCGCTCGTCGATTAGCTGCCGCATGAGACTCTTTTCTTTCTTTGCCATATGAAAACCCTCCGTTGTTTATTTTATCTGACAACTGAGGTTTACACAATTTCCGATACGCTCTCTCAAGAGCATCCGTTATCATAGAGTGTTTTGCAAACTCTTTCCCTCTGTCAGGTGTAATGCTACGCCTCTGAGAAGAAGGAAGGCCAGACAGCAATTCGATCATTTTGTCTGCAACGAATGCTGCGTTTTTCCTGACGACTTTCCCTGCTAGCAAATACCGACTGTTGCGATCGGTAATGGTTACAAGGCAGGCAGATCCGGTTTTACCGGCCACTGTGTCCGCCTCCCAATGGCCAATAACCTTTCTTGTATTTGCTTCGTCAGGACGATCTGCGATTCTGTTACTAATAACGATTTTCCCGCGTGTCTCCAGATGACCTTTTGTATGCCGTGTTTTACCGCGATGCCGCAATTTGCGAATGACCCCTCGTTTGTCATGTGAAAGCTTGCCTTCGTCCAGCATTCCTGCGTAAATTCCTCGGTATATCGTGCCATAGCTTACCTGCAAAGGATTGTTCTCATACTTTAGTCTTTGATCAATTTCTTCCGGCGACCATTGTCGCTCTAGAAACAGGCTTCTCACCAGATCAAGCCTCTCAGTGTTCTCCAGCAGGAGTTCCTTTCTACATTGCTTTCTGCGTTGGCGATATTTCCTATCTGCTTCAACAGCAGAGTATCCAGCCTTGTATTTCATATTTCGCATGATTTCTCTTGAGATACTTGAGGCAGCTCTTCTTAACACAATTGCAATGCTCTAATGATTTTCCCTTCTTTTAGCAATATGAGTATCTTCTCTCGTTCCTCAATGCTAATATGATGGTAGTGACTCATTGGGTTTGAATCCTTTCATAGTTGTTCTCGCAAACACTATCTTAATGGATTCGTCTCTTTGCGTTGCCTTGTTGCACTTGCATTGTAAATTCGAGTGTAAAAAAATACGCAGTTTTATTTCAAACAAAGCAGGAGATTGCGCTTCGCGGTCGAATATATATATATTGACGGACCAATGCGTTTTGCAAACCGGCTCTGTGGAGCTCTTGCGGCTGCGCACGCAAGCGCCGAACGGCATCGCTTGATTTTTGCGGAAAGGACGGCATATGGCATATCCCGATCATTGGATGAACGAGCTGCTTGGCAAGAGTGATATCGTCGGCGTCGTCTCTTCCTACACCGAGCTCAAGCCGAAGGGCCGCAGGCTCTGGGGGCTTTGCCCCGTACATGGCGAAAAGACGGCATCCTTCTCCGTCTCACCGGATAAGCAGCTTTACTACTGCTTTGGCTGCCACATCGGCGGCTCGGTGATCCAGTTTATCATGGATGTGGAGCACCTGCCGTACCATGAGGCGGTGGAGTTTCTGGCAAACCGCGCCGGTATGCCGATGCCGAAAGAAGTGGACGACGCGGCGATGATGCGCGCTCGCGCCAAGCGCGAGCGGCTGGCGGAAGCGTGTCAGCTCGCCGCACGATTTTACATGCAGACGCTGCTTGGCGAGCAGGGTGTCTCGGGGCGCGCTTATCTGCAAAAGCGCGGCATCAGCAGCGATGCGGTCAAGCGCTTTGGCCTCGGCTATGCGCCGCCGGAGTGGGAGGCGCTCAAGAAGCACCTGGGCGAGCAGGGATTCTCACCGGAGGAGCTTGTCGAGGCGGGACTTCTCGTGCAGAATGCGGACACGGGACGCACCTACGACGCGTACCGCGGCAGGGTGATCTTCCCGATCATCGCCGCAAACGGCTGTGTGGTTGGATTTGGTGCGCGCGTACTCAACAACGAGGAGAAGCCGAAATACATCAATACCGGCGACACGCTGCTGTATAACAAGCGTAACAACCTCTACGGGCTGAATCTGCAAAAGAGCGGGAAACTCTCCGACCTCGTGATGGTTGAGGGATATACGGACGTGATCGGCCTGTATGAAGCCGGCGTTACAAACGCGGTGGCAAGCCTCGGCACCGCGCTGACGCAGCAGCAGGCGCGATTGCTCAAACGCTATGTTTCAAACGTATACATCGCTTACGACGGCGACGCGGCGGGACAGAATGCCACCATTCGCGGGTTGGACATCCTCATGCAGGAAGGGCTAAACGTTCGGGTGATCGCATTCCCAAACGGGCAGGATCCGGATGAGTTCATCCGCGCGAGCGGCAAGGAGGGCTTTGATCGGCTGAAAGAAGAGGCGCTTTCGTTGAACGCATTTAAGCTGGTCGCGTTGGCGCGCGGATTCGATCTGGAGCGGGAGGATGGCCGCGAGCAGTATGCCATGGAGGCCTGCCGCCTGATCGGAACCCTCACGCCTGTGGAGCGGGAGCGGCACTATCAGCAGCTCTCCAAGCAGACCGGCTACTCGGTGGAGACGCTTCGCGCGCAGGGCGCCGGCGTGCAGCCGGCAGACCGTCGGCCTGTTTTTAACCGGGAACGCATGGGGACGGCGCGCCGAAAGGAGCCGGAGCCGGACAGCGAGCGCATCCGCGCGGAAAACGCGCTGTTGTTTCACATGCTCTCGTCCGCGGAGGCGGCAAGGCTCGTTCAAAAGAGCGGGATGGAGCGCCAGTTTGCCTCGGATAGCATACGCGCATTTGCGCAGCGGCTCGCGGAGGCATATACGCGCGGCGAGGAGCCGAATCTGCCGCTGCTGCTCTCCGGAATGGAGAAGGATGACGCGGAGCGTGTGAGTGCGGTGCTGAAGGAGGAGGCCTCCTGTGCGGAGCCGGAGAAGGCCGCGCAGGACTGCCTGCGCCGCATTGAAAAGTGTGCGCTGGCGGAGCAGATAGAGCAAATCAAGCGCCAGTTGGTTGATCCGGCGATGCCGGCGGACCGGCGGGCGGAGTATCTAAGGGAAATGCAGACGCTGAATCTGCGGATGCGGGGTCTGGCTTGAAAGGAGCAGGTATGTTGGAAGGGAAAGAAGCGCGCGCGCAAAAACTCAATGAACTGATCGAGACGGGCAAACAGAAGGGCATGCTCTCCTATAAGGAGATCATGGATGCGCTGGAGGAGCTGGAGCTCGACCAGGAACAAATCGAAAAGGTATACGATCATCTGGAGGAGCTGAATATCGACATCGTAGAAGACGTCGAGATGCCAGAGGATATCAATCAGGAGATCGCAGAGATCGAGAGCACGCTGGTTGCCGTCGAGGGCATCAACATCGACGATCCGGTGCGCATGTATCTCAAAGAGATCGGCAAGGTGCCGCTGCTGACTGCGAGCCAGGAGGTTGAGATCGCGCAGCGAATGGCGGACGGTGATCCGGACGCGAAGCATCAGCTGGCAGAGGCGAACCTGCGCCTAGTCGTATCGATCGCGAAGCGCTACGTCGGGCGCGGGATGCTGTTTCTCGACTTGATTCAGGAGGGAAACCTCGGCCTGATCAAGGCGGTTGAGAAGTTTGACTACCGCAAAGGATACAAGTTCTCCACATACGCCACCTGGTGGATCCGCCAGGCGATCACCCGCGCCATTGCAGACCAGGCGCGCACCATCCGCATTCCCGTGCACATGGTTGAGACGATCAACAAGCTCATCCGTGTCAACCGCCAGCTCGTGCAGGAATATGGCCGCGACCCGCGGCCGGATGAGATCGCAAAGGAGATGGGCATCTCCGAGGAGAAGGTGCGCGAAATCATCAAGATCGCGCAGGAGCCGGTTTCGCTGGAGACGCCGATCGGCGAGGAGGACGACTCGCACCTCGGCGACTTCATACCGGACGACGACGCGCCTGCGCCGGCAGAGGCGGTTGCCGTAACGCTGCTGAAGGAGCAGCTGATGGATGTGCTCAACTCGCTTACCCCGCGCGAGGCAAAGGTGCTGAGATTGCGCTATGGTCTCGATGACGGGAAGGCGCGCACGCTTGAGGAGGTCGGCAAGGAGTTCAATGTCACCAGAGAGCGCATCCGCCAAATCGAAGCGAAGGCGCTGCGCAAGCTTCGGCACCCCAGCCGCAGCAAGCGCCTGAAGGATTTCCTTGAGTAAACGGCGCCTTTCGCCTTCTGCGTGCGGCGGATGCTCGTCGATCGGATTGGCACGATGAAGATAGCGATCATCGGCTACAGTGGAGCCGGAAAATCCACGCTGGCAAAGCGTCTTGCCGCAGAGCTCGGTGTTGCGCCGCTCTACCTTGACCGCGTGCATTTTCTGCCGGGGTGGGGGGAGCGAGACCGGGCAGCTGCCCGCGCGCTCGTTTGCCAAGAGCTGGCGAAGCCGAGTTGGGTTATAGACGGAAACTATGCCTACCTGCTGCGGGAAGAGCGGCTAAAGGACGCAGATGAGATCATATGGCTGAACTATCCGCGTTTGACTTGTTTGCTGCGTGCGCTGAAGCGGCGCCGCGCATACCGCGGACGGTCGCGCGAGAGCGCGGCGGACGGCTGCATTGAGCGGATGAACTGGGAATTTGCCTGGTGGATTTTATACGAAGGCAGAACGCCAGAGCGTATCCGCGGCTATCTGGATGTGCTCCGGCGATATCCCGAGAAGACCATGATCATAAAAAACGACCGCATGCTGGAGCGCTATCTGCAGGCGAGACTCAATAAAAACGAAAGCGAAGCAAGAGGATGAGACACCATCGAATCAGCGACCAAACTCCGCTCAAGACAAAGCGGCTTTTACTAACGCCATTGAGCGCCAAGGAGCTTGCGGCGCTGGAGGAGCAGGAGCAGGACGAACTGCGGCGTGGCGCACTCGCGCAGATGCGGAAAAACGTAGTCGCGTATCCTGACGAAGCGCTCTGGTACACCGGCTGGAGGGCGACGCTTCGGGATGGTGGGACGCAGGTCGGCCTGCTTGGGTTCCACGGTGTGCCGGAGGATCAGACGGTCGATGCGTGTTACCAAATCATCCCCGCGCACCGCGGCAACGGCTACGGAGAGGAAGCGCTCAAGGCGCTCTGCAACTGGGCGTTTGGCCGTGAAAACGTCTACTTTATCGGCATTCTGGCGGACGAAGACGACGCAGCTTCCAACCATGTGCTTGAAAAGCAGGCGTTCTACCGCGTGGAGAGCCTCGTTTCCGGCATGAACGCATGGGAGCTGGAACGGCCGGCCAGCGCGTGGATGGTGGTCTATATGAGCATCGGCTTAGCGCTCGGGCTGTCGCTGGGGCAGAGCTTTTTTGACAATATTGCGATTGGGTTATCCATTGGACTTGGTGCGGGGCTGGCGCTCGGCGCGTCGCTGGACGCACAGGATCGCGCGGCAAGAAAAAGGGAGCATCCGCCGAAGAAACTGGACGAATCCGAAGGGGAGGAAAAGGCCGGGTGATTGCGCCGAGGGTGCGGCGAAGAGGACGGCTCTCGCTGCGGCGCGGCCGTGCCGTGTTTTCACAGCGCAGCTACCGTTTTCGGAGCCGCCAAATGGCGTACTGCTTGAAATCTGGGCGTTCCGAATCAAAGAAAAAGCCCGGTCATCCGGACTTTTTCTTTATCGATATCTGGTGGAGCTTACCGGATTTGAACCGGTGATCTCTACACTGCCAGTGTAGCGCGATAGCCAACTTCGCTAAAGCCCCAAGCCGCATGTGCTATTATAGAGGAAAGACGGCGGTTTGTAAAGAGCGAATTTTGCGATTGTGGCAAGGATTTTGATCGGGCGAAGACGGGGGCGCAGCCTGGGATGCGCGCCTGGCCCTTGTGCGTTTATCTTCACGCGGATGCGCCAAAAACACTGAAAAGTATGAACTTTTTGCGGCATTCATGCAAGCCTCAGGCGGGCTATGCTATAATAGCGACGACTTTAGGTAAGGTGAAGCATTGATGACAAACAGCAATCCGTTCTTTCGGCTTGGGTCAAAGAGCGACGCAGCGCAGGCCCAGCCCGCACAGGAAGAACCGCAGAAGCTCTTTACGCAGAGAAAGAAGCCGCATTCATTTTTGCTCGGCGTCGTGTTTACGTCGCTCAAGCTCTCGGTGCTGGCATTCATCGTTCTGGGCTTTATGGGCATGGGGCTCGTGCTCGGCGTGGTGAAAGCATATGTGGAGACCACGCCCACGCTCGATGTGGCGCAGCTGACGATATCGGACTATACCAGTTACCTTTACGACATGAACGGAGATCTCATCAGCTCGATTGCGGACGTGGAGTACCGCGATTGGGTGGATATCGAGAACATCCCGGATATGCTGAAAAACGCCTTTATCGCCGTGGAGGATGTGCGCTTCTATAAGCACAGCGGCGTGGATTTCAAGCGCCTGTTCTCCGCCGCGCTGGAGATATTGGGCAACAGCAACTCCTCCGGCGGCAGCACGATAACACAGCAGCTCATCAAAAACAAGGTGCTTGGCTCGCAGCGAAACTACAAGCGGAAGATCCAGGAGGCATATCTCGCGCTGGAGCTTGAAACGATGGTGGACAAGGACACCATCTTGGAGGCGTATCTCAACGACGTGGACCTCGGCGAGAGCAACTATGGCGTCAAGAGCGGCGCGAAAGATTACTTTGGCAAGGAGCTCTCCGAGCTGACCGTGCGCGAGTGCGCCATGCTCGCAGGCCTGACGCAGGCGCCCTATCGCTATTCCCCGCGCAGGAACATGTATCAGCGCAACATGATGGAGGTCACCGACGAGCGTACCAATCAAGTGCTCTCGCGCATGTATCAGGCGGGCTTCATCACAAAGGAACAGTATGAAAACGCTCTGACCGAGCAGGTCTCCATCGTAGAGGTCAGCGAGCAGAAGCAGATGTACGACATGGCGTATTTTGTCGAATATGCCATCAGCGACGTCGTGACCCATCTGCTCGAGCAGCGGGGGCTGAGCAATACCTCCGCCAACCGCACCGCGGTGGAAAACGAGCTTCGCACCAGCGGATACCATATCTACACGACGGTCGATCCAACGATCCAGAAGACTGTTCAGGATACGCTGAGCACGTGGGATAACTATCCTTCGCTGGCGGATACCTCCAAGTCTCTGCTGGTGGAGACCAAGGAGGACGGCACGGTGATCGAAACCGTGGAGCCGCAGGCCGCTGCCGTCGTGATGGACTATCACACGGGCGAGCTGCGCGCCATCATCGGCGGCAGAAACGAGCCGACGGTGCGCAAGGGGATCAACCGCGCTTCGCAGAGCTACACGGAGGTCGGCTCCTCGATCAAGCCGCTGGCCGTATACGGCCCCGCACTGGATCTGGGCTACTCGCCGGGCAGCATCACCTATAATATGGACGGCCCGATCTCCGGCTGGAACACCGAAAAAGGCTACCCGTCCGGCGGGCTGGACTCGCGCTATGGACCGGTCACCCTGCGCCGTGCGCTCGTCAGCTCGCTCAACGTGCCTGCCGCGCACGTGCTCATGGATTTTGTCACGCCCGCGATCGCGGCGCAGTATCTCTATGAGCTGGGCGCGACCGAGAATAAGATCAACGTGGACGGCGCGGGCCTCGCGCTTGGCACCTCGGGCCTGACGCCGATCCAGATGGCGGCGGCGTATGCCACCATCGCAAACGAAGGCGTGTATCTAGAGCCGCTGTCCTTTACCAAGGTTCTGGATGCCGAGGGCAATGTCGTTCTGGATGCGGACGAGGTGCGCGATACGCACCGCGTCTTCCAGCAGAGCACGGCGTGGCTTCTGGTGGATATGATGACCGACGCGGTCAAGACGGGCACGGGCACCAAAGCGAAGATCACCGACATGACCGTGGCCGGCAAGACCGGCACAAACTCCGACTACGCGAGCGTTTATTTCGCAGGGATGACGCCATACTACGTCTCCACGCTCTGGGTTGGGCACGACTACCCGGTAAACAAGCTCAAAAAGGGCTCCTCGGGCGGAAATGAGGCCGCGCCGCTCTGGCAGGCGTATATGTCCAAGATTCATACCGGCCTTGCGGATAAGGCGATCATCGATGAGGACCCGACCTCGCTCGGGCTCGTCAAGCGCACGATCTGCCCGGTCTCCGGCCTGCTTGCGACCGACGCGTGCAAAAACGACGAGGATCACAAGCCGGTTACGGAGTGGTTCCTCGCGGAGAACGCGCCGACGGAGTACTGCGATATGCACGTGACGTTGAGCATCTGCACGGCGGAAAACGCGCTTGCGACCGAGTTCTGCCCGGAGGACTCCGTACAGCAGGTGAGCTACGTGCTCATCCGGCCGGATAACCCGCTCTACAACTTTGACGACGAGTATCTGCTCAAGGCGCTACCGACGGCGGTGCGAACGGAGCTGAGCACCGATGAATTCATCGACAGCATGAAGACCTGCACCGTCCATGCGGACGGCTCGCTCTCCATCTTTGCGCTCAAGACGCAGTCTCAGGATCTCATCCAGCAGGTGACGGATTATCTCAACACCGCGAGCAACGTCCCGCAGGAGATGAGCGACCAGCTCAAGGATGATATGGCGAATCTGGAGGTCGCGCTCAGCGGCTACCAGTATTCCGAAATCGAGCCTTTGTATGAAAAGCTGAACACCGATTTTGCCGCGCTGCAGCAATATATGGCGCAGCAGACGCAGAACAGCAACGGAGGGTGATCGCGATGACGCAGGGGGGACCGCCGGGCAAATGCGCGCTGGAAGAGGCGTACACGCTGGAGCGCGCGCGCCTGTTTCGGCTTGCGCCGGGCGACGCGCCGCAGGGGGAATACCGCAAGCCCGTATTCGGAGAAGGCCGGCCGGGGGCGAGGATTCTGCTCATCGGCGAGGCGCCGGGGGCGGAGGAGACCAAGCTCGGGCATCCGTTTGTCGGCAAGGCCGGCAAGCAGCTCGATGCGCTGTTTTGCCGTTTCGGCGTGATGCGCGCAGATGTGTTCATCACGAATGTGGTCAAGTACCGCCCTGTCGTGCGTTCGGAGAAGAGCGTGCGCAACCGCACGCCGTCCCCGGCCGAGGTGCGGGCCGCGCTGCCGCTGCTGCATACGGAGATTCTCCATATCGCCCCGCGGCTGGTGCTCACGCTTGGCAACACGCCGCTCAAGGCATTGTATGCCCTTGCGGAGGAGAAGCCGCCGGCAATCGGCGCGGCGCACGGGCAGCTGCTTTTGGTTACGATCGATAAAGCCGCATGTTCGCTGATACCGCTCTACCATCCGGCAAGCGGCATCTATAACCGCGCGCTGGTCGAGGTGATGGAGCAAGACGCAGCGTTTGTTGGAGAGACGGTGCGCGCGCTCGGCTGACGCCGAGACGGGGAAGCGAGCCTTACTGGCACTGTACGCCCGGCGGCTGCATGTGGTATACTGAACAACAGGATTGATTACAAACACAAGGAGCGAACTATGGCGCAGAAGATATTGATAGCAGACGACGATCAGGTCGTGCACGAGGCGCTTGGCATCTATCTGAAAGCCGAGGGGTTTGAGGTTGTCGATTCGTTCGACGGCGTATCCGCGCTCGAAAGCATCACGCCGGAGGTTGTGCTCTGCGTGCTGGACATCATGATGCCGAAGATGAGTGGCATCGAGGTCTGCCGCGAGATCCGCAAGACATCCCAACTGCCGATTCTCATGCTCACCGCAAAGGGCGAGGAGATCGACCGCATCGTCGGCCTGGAGCTCGGCGCAGATGACTACATCGTGAAACCCTTCAGCCCACGCGAGGTGGTCGCCCGGATCAAGGCGGTGCTTCGCCGCGCCAGCGAGCAGCCCAAGAGCGACACGAGCGTGATCACCTACAACGGGCTCACCATCGACCTCAAGAGCTACACCGTCACCCTGCGCGGCCAGCCCGTGATCTGCACGCCGAAGGAGATCGAGATTCTGCACATGCTTGCTTCGAATCCCGGCCAGGTGTTTACGCGCGAGCAGCTGCTTTCACGCGTTTGGGGCTACGATTTCGCGGGCGAGACGAGAACGGTGGATACGCACATCAAGCGCATCCGCGCGAAGCTGGATTCTACCGGCCTCGGCTGGAGCATCAAGACCATCTATGGCGTCGGCTACAAGTTTGAAACCGAATAGCGCGGGCCACATCCCATGCGCAGCGTCTTTTACTGGCGAATCCTAATCGTATCGATCATCGCACTGCTGCTGGCAAACATCATCCTGCTGGCGGCTTATACGTATGTCGGAAAAAACACCTATATCTCCATCGAGATGGCGAATCTCGAGCCGGAGGCCGAGGTGACGCGCCAGATTTACGAAGAGTATAAGAACGGCTACATGAGCGAGGAGGCGTTTCAGCGGCTCATCGAAAAACAGACGCTCTCGAGCGAGTCCGCAATCCTGATCGCGGATGCGCTGGGGAAGATCCTGATCGTGCGCAACATCGGCAGCACGGTAGAGATGCAGGACTTCGGCGTCTACTACCGCGCGGAGATGCAAAACGTGCTCCGCGGGCAGACGGTGGAAAACAGCGACCTGCAGCTGCTCAACGGCGAGACGGCGGTCTCCGTCGGCATCCCCGTGCGCGATACGGATGGGAACGTATCGGGCGGCATCCTCGTCATCAAGCAGATCCAGCGTATTCAGAGCGCGTTTAACCAGCTCAACAACGTGCTCACCGGCACGATCCTGGCGATCATGCCGGTGGTCATGCTGCTCGTTGCGTTCAGCACAAACCGCCTGAGCAAACCCCTGCACGACATGAGCAACGCCGCCATCGAGATGTCCAAGGGCAAGTTCAATGTGCGCGCAAACGAGCGTGCCTCCGGCGAGATCGGCATCCTTGCGCGTGCGCTCAACACCCTCTGCGATAACCTCGCACAGACCATCTACCAGCTCCAGAGCGAAAAACGGCAGCTCAACCTGCTGCTCTCGAGCTTTACCGACGGCGTGGCCGCCATCGACAACATCGGCTGCCTAACGCACTATAACCCTGCGCTGATGAAGATGTTTGGCGCGGTCGAGGTCAAGGTGCCGATGGATCTCGTGCCTGACGAGTCGATCTGGGAGATGTTTCGCTCCGTCTACGAAACGCGCGAGCCGGCGAGCATGCACTATTCGCTGCCCAATGAGCGCGCGCTGTGGATCACCATCGTCCCCGTGACGGACGAGGAAGGCGAATGCACCGGCGTGGTCGGCTTGTTTAAGGACGTGACCGATCTCGAACGACTGGAAAAGACGCGCCGGGACTATGTGGCAAACGTCAGCCACGAGCTGCGTACGCCGCTGACTGCCGTGCGCGGGCTGCTTGAGCCGCTCAGCGACGGCATGATTACGGACGAAGAGACGCGGCAGCGCTACTATCGCATTATGCTGCGCGAGGTGATACGCCTTTCGCGTCTGATTACGGATATGCTGGAGCTTTCGCGCCTGCAGTCCGGCACGGAGCATATGGAGCTGCACGCGGTCAACCTCGCGGAGCTTCTGCAGGACACGCGGCAAAACTATCTCAACGAGGCGATGCAGCGCGGCATTACGCTCAAGCTGGAGCTGGAAGAGATCCCCTATGCCATGACGGATGAGGACCGCGTGGAACAGCTGCTGGTGATCCTGATCGACAATGCCATGCGCTATACGCCGGAGGGCGGCAGCATCACCATCGGCGCGGCGCCGACGGCAGGGGATCGCATCCTGGTCACGGTATCGGATACCGGCGTGGGCATCGCGCAGGAAGACCTGCCGCATATCTTCGAGCGCTTCTTTAAAACCGACCGCTCGCGCAAGGAAGGCGGCACGGGCCTCGGACTCTCCATCGCCAAGCAGATCGTGGACAAGCTCGGCGAGAACATCTTCGTCGAGAGCAGACCCGGTGAAGGGACGAGCTTCCACTTTACGCTTAAGAACTACATCAGCAACGCCATTCCACTCGGCCCGGTCGGCGCGGGCATTGTGATTTCGGAGGAAGCCGCGGCACCGCTTTCGCAGGAGGGGACCTTGCAGGATGCGCCCTACGAGGTGATCTCGAAGCGACACCATGAGAAAAAAAGCGCTCCGAGCGACGAGCACCCTAAAAAGAAGCATGAGAACAAGACGAAGAAACGGTGATCCCCAGAGCGGCGCGTATGATACAAGCGCCGCTCTATTTCGCAGGAGCGCGTGCAGGAGTCGCCCTCCAAAGGAAAATGCCGGCATTGTGGCCGAAAAGGCGGCGCCTATCTGACCCAAAACGGTCAATCCGCACCGATCTTGTACGAATCGTGTACAATTGCGACAACCGTCGTATTGGCATTGAATTGTGGCAAAGCGCATACTATAATCAAGTCAAAAGGGGGTAGCACCATGCAAAAGAGCGCGCATATTCTGATTTGTGACGATCAGCCGATCATTCACGAGTCGCTTGGGGTATATCTCGAGAGCGAAGGGTTTTCCCACGCCTCCGCCTACAACGGCGTGCAGGCGGTCAAGATGGCGGAGACCGAAGCACCCGATTTGATATTGATGGATCTGATGATGCCGGAGAAAAACGGCATGGACGCCTGCCGCGAGATTCGACAGAAGAGCTCGGTGCCGATCATCATGCTCACCGCAAAGGGCGAGGAGATCGACCGCGTGGTCGGGCTTGAGATCGGCGCGGACGACTATATCGTAAAGCCGTTTTCCGCACGCGAGTTGATCGCGCGGATCAAGGCGGTATTGCGGCGCATCTCTTCCGAGCCGGAGTCGGAGGGCAAGACCATCCGGATTGAAGATCTTGAAATCAGCCTCAACAACTACGAGGTGAAGATCAAGGGCAAACCCGTGGACTTCACGCCAAAGGAGGTTGAGATCCTCTACCTGCTGGCGTCGCATCCGGGCCGTGTGTTTGACCGCGAGCAGATCCTCTCCAAGATCTGGGGATACGATTATTTTGGAGACACCCGCGCGGTGGATACACAGATCAAGCGCATCCGGCAAAAGATTCCCGACGAGGGGCTGAGCTGGGGCATCCGCACGGTGTATGGCGTCGGCTATAAGTTTGGCGCGAGCGACGCGTAGGCTCCGCCGCGGCGGCCAGGCGCACGATAAGACCGGTGTGGCCGGCGAATAGGGCAGGGGCTGCTGGCCCCGGACAGGCCCGGCGCGCTTGCGCGCGGGCGAGGCGGGGGTTCGCGCGCCGTCGAAGCATATGATGCAATGGAAAAAATGGCACGGCGGCAAGACGCACGCGCCAAAAGAAAAAAACGGCTCGATCTTCGAGAAATTTCTCTTCTACCTGATCTTCGGGTGTGTTCTCACATCCGTTATCGCGGTATTGGTGTATTTGCTCACAGGCGCGAGCGTGCATGCGCGGCGTATCGCAGAGGAGATGCTTCCGCAGGCGCAGTCCATGTCCCGCCTGGCCACGCGGCTGCAGTCGGGGCAGATTTCCTACGATTCCTTTCTGGATTTTACGCTCAAGGGACAGCAGGGTACGCGCGTATATGTATTTGACGAACGGGCGCAGCTCGTTGCGTATACATCCGAAGCGGGCAGCGTTGAGCTATCCGTCAGCCAATCGATTCTCGATTATGGCGCGCAGGTGGTTTCCAGCGGCGAGCAGCTCGTTTCGACCCAGTGGCGCTCGGCGGACGGCGTTGTCGTCGGCGTGGCGATTGTAGACAATCTCCAGCGTGTGACGGGGGCGATCCTGATGTCCCGCCCGTCGCTCGAGGTGTATAGTTCGCTGATGAGCTTTGTGCGCGCGCTGATGCTCAGCTCGCTGATCGCATCCGCTTTTATGATCGTGCCGGCATACTTCATCTCCCGGCGGATGGCAAAGCCGATCCGCACCATGACGCGCGCTTCGGCCGCGATGGCGAGCGGCAATTTTTCCGTATGTGCGGATGAGAGCAGGGATGATGAGATCGGTCAGCTTGGCGTAGCGCTCAACAACCTTTCTGCGCAGTTGCAGCAGAATATCAGCAACCTGATCCTTGCGCGAAACCGCCTGCATGTCATTCTGGATGGGCTGCGCGAGGGCGTTGTCGCGCTGGAGGCGGATCATTCGCTGATCTATAAAAACCAGGCAGCGTGCCAGTTGCTCGGCGTCTGCGCGGATGGAGACATGATGCAGGCGCTTGCGCCCGTGATGCCGGTCAGCGACGAGGTGCGCAGCAGCGGCGAGGCAAAGACGCTGACGCTCGACATTGGAGAGAAAAAGCTGCTGCTCGTTGTCACGCTCTCTCAGGAGACGAGCGAGCTCGCGCCGGGCACGGTGATCGTTGCGCAGGATGTGACGGCGGCCGAGCGGCTGGAGCAGACGCGGCGCGACTATGTCGCCAACGTCAGCCATGAGCTTCGAACGCCGATCGCGTCGATCCGCAGCCTGGCGGAGGCGCTCAACGACGGCCTCGTGAAAAAGGAGGAAGACCGCTCGCGCTACTACGGCTATATCCTGCGCGAGTCGCTGCGTCTGAGCCGGCTGATCAACGATCTGCTGGAGCTTTCGCGGCTGCAATCCGGCTCTGTGGCGCTTGAAAAGGCGGATTTCCGGCTCGACGACGTTGTGCGCGAGGTGCTGGAGCAGACGAGTCTCGTCGCGTCCTACAGCGATATTCGCGTCTCGGAGCGCTGGGCTTGCGAAAGGCCGCTGCTCGTGCACTCCAACAGCGACCGCATCGAGCAGGCGCTTGTGGCGCTGATCGACAACGCGATCAAGTTTGCTACGGACGACGGCCAGATCATAATCGACGTGAAAGAGAGCCCGGACGGCACCCGCGCGGTCGTTTCAGTCATGAATACCGGACGGATCCCGCAGGAGCACCTGCCGCATCTCTTCGAGCGCTTTTACAAGGCGGACACGGCGCATTCCGACAGCGGCACAGGGCTGGGGCTTGCGATCGTGCATGAGATCCTCACGCATCTGGGCGAGACGATCGAGGCGGCCAACGAGGGAGAGTTTGCGGTGTTTCGCTTCACGGTGACGCTTGCGGCCGAGCGGCAGAGCGACAGATGAATCGTGTGTGAACAATCGAAAAACAAGATGAAAACGCTGGGGAGAAACAAGGCGCGCCGCATTGTTTCTTCTCTTTTTTCGTGGTATATTTGGTGGAGCGCGGAAGCGTCTGTATTTCGCGCGCCAATGAATGGAAGAAGCAACACACAAACGGAGGGGGAGTCCCAAGATGGAACGCAACGTATACGACGTATTGGAAGAGCGCGGGTTTTTAAAGCAATGCTCGCATCCCGAGGAACTGCGCGAGCTGCTCGGCCGCGAGAAGGTCACCTTTTATATCGGCTTTGACCCGACGGCGGACAGCCTCCATATCGGCCACTACGTGCAGCTCATGTCCATGGCGCATATGCAGCGCGCGGGGCACAAGCCGATCGCACTACTTGGCAACGGCACGGCGTTCATCGGCGACCCGTCCGGCAAGACGGATATGCGCTCGCTCATGAGCCGCGAGCAGCTCTCCCACAACGCCGCGTGCTTTCAAAAGCAGATGTCGCGCTTGCTCGATTTTTCGGAGGGCGGCGCGCAGATCGTATACAACGGAGACTGGCTCTACCCGCTGAACTACCTCGATTTTATGCGCGATATTGGCGTGCATTTCTCCGTAAACCGTATGCTTGCGGCGGACTGCTACAAAAACCGTCTCGAGCGCGGGCTCACCTTCTTCGAGATGGGCTATATGCTTATGCAGGGATACGACTTTCTAGAGCTCAACCGCCGCTACAACTGCGTGCTGCAGATGGGCGGGGACGACCAGTGGAGCAATATCCTCGGCGGTGCAGATCTCATCCGCCGCAAGGAGCAGAAGCCCGCGTTTGCGCTCACCACCGCGCTGCTTACTACGAGCGACGGCCGGAAGATGGGCAAGACCGAAAAGGGCGCCATCTGGCTCGACAAGCAGAAGTGCAGCGTGTTTGACTTCTACCAGTATTGGCGAAACGTCGGCGACGAGGATGTGCAGATGTGCCTCTCCCTGCTGACCTTTTTGCCGATGGACGAGGTACGCAGACTTGGCTCTCTGCCCGGCGAACAGATCAACGAAGCAAAGCGCGTGCTGGCATACACGCTTACCGCGCAGGTGCACGGAGAGGAAGAGGCGAAGGTCGCGCAAACCGCCGCCGAGGCTCTGTTTGCGGGCGGAAGCGACCTGAGCAACATACCCACCTGCGCGCTTACGGCGGAGCAAATCGAGGCCAGCGGGCTTCGCATTCCCGACCTGCTGGTGCTGGCGAAGCTCGCCTCCAGCAAGAGCGATGCGCGCAGGCTCATAGAGGGCGGCGGCGTATTCGTCGGCGAAAATAAGGTTGCTTCGCCCGGCGCCGCGCTGCATGCGGCGCAGATCGAGGGCGAGGGCGTCATCCTCCGGAAGGGGAAGAAGAGCTATTGCCGGATTTGCAGGGCCTAAGGCCGTATCAAACGATTCAGACCGCCGGGGAAAGCGAGATCGTGATTCAAAAATCCCGCTTTCTCGGCTACTGCCTGCCCGCCACGGATGAGGCGCAGGCGCTCAATGCGCTTGCGCAGATCCGAAAGCGGCACTATGACGCGCGGCACTGCTGCTATGCATTTCGTCTGAGCGGGGCGGCAATCGCCCGGTCCTCGGACGATGGGGAGCCTTCCGGCACAGCGGGCGCACCGATTCTCAGCGTGCTGGCGGGCGCGGGCGTAGAGGATGCGCTCATCGCCGTGGTGCGCTACTTCGGCGGCGTGCTGCTCGGCACAGGCGGACTCGTGCGCGCCTATGGAAAGGCCGCGAGCGAGGCGCTGCAGGCTGCGCAGATCGTGCAGATGCGCGTCTGCGAACGCATGACGCTCACGGTGTCCTACTCCGCCTACAGCGTGCTGGAGCCGCTGCTGCGCCGCAAGGGATACCCTTGCGAGGCGGCGTTTGCGGAGCATGTTACGCTGACGCTGCTGCTGCCCGCCGAGGAGGCCGACACGCTGATCGACGAGGTGACGGACAGGACGGACGGAGCCGCCCGGTTTGTGCGTCTGGGGCGCTCGCTCGAGGCGTATCAGCCCGCGGCGGAGCGATGAGCGCGGACGAAAAAATGGATCGATCAAGGAGAGAACGAATGAAGGGAAGCAGGCGCTTCAGCGCGTTTTTCACAAGACTGCTCGGCGCGGCGCTTGTGCTGATCTGCGTTTTTGCTTTTCTCCCGACGGCACATGCGGAAGAGGCGCGCATCAACATTACGGCGAATCCGTCGGAACTGCCGGACGCCGGCAGCGTGACCTTTACGTTTGAGATCGCCAACTACAACGCGGACTATCCCATGACGGATGTGGCAATCACCTACAATGGCGCGGTGTACGACGTGCTGCACGGCGCGCAGATACCGCCGAGCGGCAGCGCGCGGGATATCACGCTGACGCTGAACGTCTCGCAAAGCCAGCTTGGCAAGCCGATCACGTTTCTCGTTACGTGGACGCGAAACGGCGAGCCGATGAGCCAGGAGGCGCAGTATACTGTTGCGCAGGCGGAGAACCCGGTCATCGAGGTGACGCGCGTCGCCGACAAAACCAACGCCAAGCCGGGTGAGAAGGTGACCATCACCTACACGATCAAGAACGCAACGAAGTTTGACATGACGGATATCACGCTGATCGACGAGAACATCAGCGATATGCCGATCTTCGAGGGCTATACCCTCCGCGCCAGCCAGACGACATCCTACGATTTTTCGTATACCATGGGCGACGAGAGCGTGACGAGCACGCCGCTGGTGACCTATATGGTCAACGGCAAGACGAAGACATTCTCCTCGCTCGACCCGCTGGAGCTGACGATGGTGCTCATCCAGCTCGACATGCGCGTGCAGGCGGGTACGCCAACCGCAAGCGGAGTTACGTTTACCATAGACGTAACCAACACCGGAACGCAGGCGATCAGCAAGATCACCATCACGGATGAGCGCGCAAACCTCGTCAACGACACGCCGTTTTCGCTTGAGCCCGGGGAGAGCAGAAGCCTTTCCTACGTGGTCGTACCGCTGATGTCGGAGCCGCTGCGGGAGGTTCGCTTTCAGCTGACGGGCACCGATCCGTTTGCGGCGGCGTATGAGCTGGCGCCGGCGGACGTCTACGAGGTCTATCCGTTTGTGGACGCCTCGCAGATCAATGTGAGCGTGCGCGCGGAGACCGTCTCGCCGTGGACGCAGGAAAGCGGCAGCGTCAGCGCGCGGATCGTCATTACCAACCACAGCACGGTGGAGTTGACGAACATCACGGTATCCGAAGCGACCATCGGTGTGATCAAAAACTACGACATCCTGCCTGCCGGGGAAACGTCCTTCGACCAGGAGATCCAGCTCGGCTCGCCGCGCAATCTCAGCTTCACAGTCAAAGGATATGATCCGACCGGCGCCAATCGTACGCTCGCAAGCTATGTGATGCCGGTCGCTTACGGCACGGAAACCGCGGAGCAGGCCACGCCAACACCGGTTCAGACGGGCGGCGTGACGTTTGGCCTCTTTAGCAGCATCAACAACGGCATCGCAAAGGTCCTCATCATCCTCGGCGTGCTGATGGTATTTTCCTTTATCATCCTTGTGGCGCTGACGGTGATGGAGCGCTCGCGTATGCCGCGCGGATTTGGCGACGGGGAGGATGATTTCGACGAACTGCCCGACGAAGTGTTCGAGCCGGATTTTGGCGACGCACCCCCTCCGCCGCGCGCGCGAGAGCATGCCTACCGTGACGCGCCGAACCAAGAGGAGATCAGCTACACCAAGCGGATGTTTGCCATGAAGGACGAGGACCCCTTCCTTCCCAAGGAGGATTCCATCCGTCTGCCCGCGCCGCAGGCACAGCCGGCCGAGCAGCAGGCTCCGAGCTATGCGCCGCTGCATCTGGCGGAGCCGGAGCCGCCGCCCACGAGCGCGGACGAGCTCGCCAAGCGTCTCGTGGAGACGGCGCGCACGCGGTATACAGAGGCACAGAGCAACGCCGCCTATCGGCCTGTGAGCGATGAAGTGCGCCCTTATGCGCCGCCGCCACAGCCGCAGCTTCAGCCGCATCCGCAGCAAAGTGCGCAGGTCGCCGCGCCGCGCGTGCTGGAGTTAAAGCAGAGGCCAAGGACGCAGCCCGCGCAGAAGCAGACCGTTACGCGCGTGCCCCAAGGCAAACGAACGATGCCGGACGACGAGGAGTAATGCAGCCGTGTTTCAGGGATTAAACGAAGACACCTATCAGTTTTTCTGGGAGATCGCGTTCAACAACGAACAGTCCTTTTACGAGGCCAACAAGGAGCGCTACAGAAAAAACGTCTATGAGCCGCTCAAAGCGCTCGCTGTGGTGCTCACGCCTGCTGCGCAGCAGATCGACCCGGCGTTCAACGTGCGACCGGCGTCGGTGGTTTCGCGCATCCGGCGGGATACGCGCTATTCGCGCGATAAGTCGATGTATCGCGATCACGCGTGGCTCAGCTTTCGCCGCCCGGGCGGCATGCTCAGCGAAAGCCTCGTCGTCTACGCGGAGTTTGAGCGCGAGGGCTATGGCTACGGCATGGGTATGTACGGCGCAAACCCGGCGCTGATGCGCGAGATCCGCCCGCGCATCCTTGCCAAACCACGGCAGTTTCTCGCGCTGGTGACGGATCCCGCCTTTACATCGCGCTTCGAGGTGAGGGGCGACCCGTTTCGGCGCCCGCGCTTCACCGATGCGCCGGAGGGCGTGCTGCCGTATCTCAACCGAAAGGGGCTCTCTTTTTGCTTTTCTTCACCGAATCTAAAGAAGACACTTTCGGCGGATATTGCGGATGAGATCATAGAAGGATTCCGCCTGCTCGGGCCGGTTTACCGGCTGATGATGGGGCTGGAAGAGTGAGTGTTCCCGACGCGCAGATACTAAAAAAATGAGTTCAGGAGGGGATCTTTATGGAGATGTTCATCGATCAAAAGCCCGATAAAAAGCAACTGCATACGGGCGTGATGGTGGTGCTGGTACTGCTGTTTATTCTCGGCCTTGTACTGGTGCTTATGTCCGCTACGATCGGGCTTTCCACTGCGAATGCGGAGATTGCCAAGAACGGCGGCGTCATGGATACGGCGATGTATGAATACATCATGGTCAATTCGGCCGAGAGCTATCGTATCGTCGGCGCGATCCTTGCGCTCATCTCCGGCGTAGGCGCGCTGATGGCGGGCTATGCCGGATACCGGCAAAAAAAGCACTGAAGCATATTCAAAAAGCGCCGCGTAAAAGTAACTTGCGCGGCGCTTTTGCATGGGCGGCGGTTAGGAAACGCGGTAGATTTTCACGGTTTCGTTTTGATAAACCAGATCGAAGCGGGAGGCGAAGTAAGCCAGATCCACGTTGTAGTTTGCCAGTTCGTTGGGGCTGATGTAGACATAGTCCACGTCATATTGCTTTGCCAGCGCGGCAAAATACGTCTCCGGCTGCTCAAACATCAGAGGAAGCGCACTTTCGCGATCCGCGTAATCCACGCCGTGAAAATAGAGGTACGAGCCCGAGCCGCAGACGATATTTCGCCCCGTCAGCGCCGCGATGGCGTTGTTGTGGTTGTTGTAGGTCAAAAAAGTTGCGTCCGGTGCGGCGTTGTCTTTGACGTACTCCGCGGCGGAGACCTGATCCGCGTCGATAAGCTGATACTCCGAGACATACTCGCGCCCGAGGGTCAGCGCCCCGGAGAGGAAAAGCGCCGCGCATACCATTGCCGCAAGCAGCCGGATGCTCATGCGGTTTCGCGTCGCGCCGCGCATGAGCCGATCCTTTGCGTCGATGAGCCAACTGCCGACGAGACCGCAGGCGTAGACAAAGCAGACGAAGAGCAGCTTATTGTTATCGTATGGATTGGGCTGAAATTGGATCAGCTCCGCGATCACCCAGACCAATGCAGCCCCGCCGACGACGCCCCGGTCCTCTTTCTTGGCGGCCAGAAACGCAACCGGCGTCAGCAGCGCGATCAGCCCGAAATTCTTGATGTAGAACCAGAAGTAGTTATCCGACTCGTTCGCCCAGTTGAAGTGGACCTTGAGAAACCCGCCGGACTGACGGAAGGTGAAGAGGATCAGCTGCGGCAGCGCCAGCACCAGCACGATGGCGAGATACTTCGCGTAGCCGAGGTACACTTGCTTCCCCTCTTGGCGAGCAACCGAGCGAATCAGGTAAAAGCCGCTGATGATGCCGAGCGCGAGGAAGGAATGCGTATGGATCAGCGGCAGCGCGCCCGCCAGCAGGCCGAGCGGCAGAAACGCGCTGGCATCCCGCCGGATCGCCGCGCGGTGCAGCAGAAACAGACACGGAAACAGCAGCGACCAGCCGAAGAGCAGTGCGCGCTGCGGAATCATCATATCCGCGATCGGGTTAACCCAGCGCAGGCCGTTTTCAACGAAGTTGGTGGGGGTTTCGTAAAATGCGGTGAAGAGGCGTGAGAGGTTGTCCGGATTATCCTTGAGCAGATCGAAGAAGTACCAGAATCCAAATCCGCCGCCGATGAAGAATATCAGCATGGCAAACACGGATTTCCGCGGCTGCTCAAGCCACCCTTCCAGAAAGCAGTATACACCCGTGATGACGAGCAGCATCGCGTAGGCGGCCGTCAGCATGCTCGCAAAACGCAGGCTTGTACCAAAGAGATAGATCGTTGCCCCTACGCTTTCGCTCAAAAAGGGGTAACACACAGGGGTATCCGGGCAGATGGAATACATCGGCGGAAAGGCTCCCTGCGTTGCGATGCTGGAGATGAAGCCGAGGTGCATCGCGAGGTCGCCGTAAGTGGACTGGCCAACATAGAGCGCGCCGTTCCGCTCTATGATCGTATGCGTAAAGAGCAGCACGAGGCAGAGCAGAAACAGCAGTCCGCCCGCGATGAGAAACGGCGTCTCCACCCGCCAGGGGGAGACGGTTAAGGAGCGGTTCCGAGAGAAGAGAAAGCCCGCCGCGCCTATCAGGCACGCCAGCAGCAGCCCGAGCAACTGCGCGGGCAGATAGAACCCCATTGCAAACGAAAACAGCGCAGGAAACCAGATCAGCATCGCCATGCCGAAGGCAAGGCCAAGCCAGATGCGCACGAGCGGTTTTTCGCGATAGAACAGCAACCGGCTCAACCCGATGCCGGAAGCGGCAAAGAGCGCAACGTAGAGGATGGATAAAACTTCCGCCATAACGGATGATGATCTCCTTATCAGGCAGCGGTATTCGGGTGGAAACGAGCGGAATCGAGGCTTTGGCGCTTCTACCGCTTGCCGAAGAGCTTCGCCAGCGGCTCTACGGTTGCGTTTAGGTTGGCGATCGCGTCGTTCAGCGTTGCGATGTCGAGCTTGGAGAAGGACTCCACGCCGGTCTTCAGCTGCGCGATGGTATCGTTGAGCGTGGCCATGTCAAGCGCGTCGAGCACGGCAACCGCCTCGCCGACGGATTCAAACGTATCGGTCGCCTGCACGGCCAGCGCGTCGATGTTGGACGTGATGGATTTTACATCGATCTGCTGAACGGTGACGAGCGCTTTGTTTGCCTCGGAGACGGTACTCATCAGTAGGGGGACAAGCACCGCCGCGCTGACGATTACCACGAAAGCGACGACGGAGAGCAGCGCGACACAGGCGCGCATGAGCTTCAGCTTCTTTTGCTCCAGCTTTTTCTGCTCCTCCGAGTTGAGAAAGAGCTCGCGCACATAGTCGATTACATCGAATGCGTCGGTCTTGTCCGGCGTGACTGTCTCAAGAGCCAGCGCTTCCTGCTTCTCTTCCATACGTCCTTCGTTCCTTTCGGTGTTTTGCCCAGTATATCACAGATTTGTGTCAATAGAAAGAAACGGCGCGTACCCGCGGCGAAACACGCTTGCGGTGCAAAATCATTCGATTGCGCACTTGACAATCGAGCGGCGCGATGCTATTCTATCCACGTAAGGCGACTAATTTACTAGGGATTCGAATTTTCTTCGGAAAGGAACGGCATGAAGCTATCGACGCGCAGCAAATACGGGCTCAAGGCAGTGATCGATCTCGCTATAGCATATGGCACGGGCCCGGTGTCTTTGCCCGTTCTGGCAGCGTCACAGGGCGTCTCCGAAGGGTATCTTGAGCAGTTGCTGCGCGAGCTGAAAAAAGGGCGCGTGGTGGACACCGTCCGCGGGGCGCAAGGCGGCTATGTGCTCACCTGCGATCCGGCGCAGTTGAGTGTCCAGCGTGTGCTCAACCTGCTGGAGGGATCGACCGCAATCGTGGGCTGCGTCGGCACGCAGGAGCACACCTGTGCCAATGCGTGTATCTGCTCAGCGCGTCCGCTGTTTCTCAAGCTGCAGACGAGCATCGACGACGTGCTGGCCTGCACGACCATACGCGAGTTGGCGGACGACCATCTGCAGCAGAAGGCGCGCGTTGCCCCTGCAGCGGATATCCGCAAAACCGAAAGCTCTTGACACAACGAAGTATTGCAACCCAGGGACCAAACGAATCGACAGCAAAGAGGATAGGAAGTATGAAGGTTTATCTCGACAACGCCGCTACGACCAAGGTGCGCCAGGAGGTCGTGGATGCGATGATTCCGGCGTTCACCACCTACTATGGCAACCCCTCCAGCCTGCATGCGTATGCGCGCGAGGCGGAGCAGCTGCTCGACGGCGCGCGCAGAGACGTCGCCGCCGTCATCGGCGCAAAGCCGGATGAGATCGTCTTCACCGGCGGCGGATCGGAGAGCGACAATATGGCGCTGCGCGGCGCTGTGGCCGCAAACAAAAAGAAGGGCAAGCATGTCATCACCTCCGCGGTGGAGCACCATGCCGTGCTCTACACGCTCCAAGCGATGGAGCGCGAAGGGCTGATCGACCTGACGCTGCTGCCGGTGGACGAATATGCCGTCGTCAGCCCGGAGAGCGTCGCCGCCGCGCTGCGGGACGACACGGTGCTGGTCTCCATCATGTTCGCCAACAACGAAGTGGGTACGATCAACCCGATCGCCGAGATCGGTAAGATCTGCCGCGACAGGGGCGTGCTCTTTCACACGGATGCGGTGCAGGCGACGGGGCACGTGCCCATCGATGTCAACGAGATGAAGATCGACCTGCTGTCGATCTCGGCGCATAAGTTTCACGGGCCGAAGGGCGTCGGCGCGCTCTACATCCGCAAAGGCGTGCGGATCCCCTCGCTGATCATCGGCGGCGGGCAGGAGCGCAAGCGCCGCGCGGGCACGGAGAATGTTCCGGGCATCGTTGGCCTCGCCCTTGCACTCAGGCTTGCAAACGAGCACATGGAGGAGAACGCCCGGCGCGTCGGTGCGCTGCGCGATAAGCTGATGCGCGGCATCGCCGAGCGCATTCCGGATGTGAAACTCAACGGACATCCGACCCTGCGCCTGCCGAACAACGTCAACTATAGCATCCGATATATCGAGGGCGAGAGCATTTTGCTGATGCTGGATATCAACGGCATTGCGGCGTCCAGCGGCAGCGCCTGCACGAGCGGATCGCTCGATCCCTCCCATGTGCTGCTTGCCATGGGGTTGCCGCACGAGATCGCGCACGGATCGCTTCGGCTCACACTCTCCGAGTTCACGACCGAGGAGGAGATCGACTATGTGCTCGACATCCTGCCGCAGATCATACAGCGCCTGCGGGATATGTCCCCGCTGACGCCGAAGAAATAAAACACCGCCGGCGCAGAGGACGACCTGTGCCAACCCGAAAAGGAGATAGAGTAATATGTATACGGAAAAAGTCATGGATCACTTCAAAAATCCGAGAAACGTCGGCGAGATCGAGAGCGCCAGCGGCGTCGGCATGGTCGGCAACGCCAAGTGCGGAGACATCATGGAGATGTTTCTCGATATCGACGAAAACGAGATCATCCGCGATGTGAAGTTTAAGACGTTCGGCTGCGGCGCCGCGGTCGCAACCAGCTCGATGGCCACCGAGATGATCAAGGGAAAGAGCGTGGATGAAGCGCTCAAGCTCACCAACCAGGCGGTTGTGGAAGCGCTGGAGGGGTTGCCACCCGTAAAGATCCACTGCAGTGTGCTTGCCGAAGAAGCGGTCAAGGCCGCCATCGAAGACTATAAGAAAAAACGTGACGCGGCAAAGAAATAGACGCTGTCGATCTTGAAGACGGAGGCTTACCATAGGGCTTCCGTTTTCCTTTTTCACGCGCAGTTTGCGTTTCTGCTCACGGGCGGATTGTTTTCCGACAATTCCGCAATGGTTGCTCTTGACGTAATTTGCGCGATACGATAGACTAAATTTGACTTTTTAGAAGGGTATAGGTTTTTTCAAATATGAGCAGCAGTTTTACCGAAGGTCTCTCCAGCTTTTTTAGCAGCTATGGTATCCTCATCGTCCTTATGGTCGCGATGTTCGCCATCATGATCATCCCCCAGCGCCGCCGCGACAAGAAGGTTAAGGACATGCTCGGCAGCCTCAAGGCTGGCGACCGCGTCCGCACCATCGGCGGGATCTACGGCACCATCGGCACCATCAAGGACGATACCGTCATCCTCCTGGTCGGGCCCGACAAAGTCAAGCTTGTCTTCGCCCGCGGCGCGATCGCGCAGGTTGAGGATGCCGGTGTTGAAAACGAAATGACGCAGGAAGTCGTCAAGTAACGATCCGGTTTTTTGCCCGGCGGGCAAACAGCATAAGCGGCGGCCAATCGGCCGCCGCTTTCGCGTGCGGGTGCAGTCATTGCTTGGGCTGCGGGTAGCGATACCGTTGTGCACGGTAGTTTTCTAGGATGATCTCGTTGTCGTTTTTGCTGAGCACGTAATCGTAGCCGACCGGGATCTTTCCGCCGCCGCCCGGCGCGTCGATGACGTATTTTGGCAGCGCGTAGCCGGAGATGTTGCCCGTGAGCCGGTGCATGATGTCGATGCCGGTTTCGACACGCGTTCGAAAATGGCCGATGCCGCAGCTCAGGTCGCACTGGTAGAGGTAATAGGGGCGCACGCGCATCTTCACAAGCCCGAGCAGCAGCCGCTTCATCGTCTCCGCGTCGTCGTTGACCCCGCGCAGCAGCACGGTCTGGTTTCCCAGCGGGATGCCTGCGTCCACGATGGCGGCGCAGGCGCGCGCGGCTTCCGGCGTGAGCTCATTTGGGTGGTTGAAGTGCGTGTTGATCCAGATGGGGTGATAGCGGCGGAGCATATCCGTCAACTCCTGCGTGATGCGCATGGGCAGCACGACCGGCACGCGCGTGCCGATGCGTATGATCTCCACGTGCTCGATGGCGCGCAGGGAGGAGATGATGTGCTCGAGCTTCGCCGTGCCCATGGTCAGCGGGTCGCCGCCGGAGATGAGTACATCGCGGATCTGCGCGTGCGCGCGGATATAGGAAAGTGCAGTTTGCAGCTGTGCCTCGGTGATGGGTTTATCCTCCTCGCCGACGGCGCGCCTGCGCGTGCAGTGGCGGCAATACATGGCGCACTGCAGCGTAACGAGCAGCAGCACCCGGTCTGGGTAGCGGTGCACCACATGCGGTACGGGGCTGTCCGCCATCTCGCCGAGCGGATCGCTCAGGTCGTTTTCGTCCGCGCGGGTTTCCAGTATGGACGGCACGGCCTGCTTGCGAATTGGGTCGTCTGGGTCGTTTGGGTCGATCAGCGAGGCATAATACGGCGTGATCGCCATGCGAAACGCGCCGAGGCAGGTGCCGATCTCGCGTTGCTTCCGCTCGGATAGCGGGAGCATCTTGTTGAGCTGCTCCGCCGTGGTGATGCGGTGCGCAAACTGCCATTTCCAGTCGTTCCAGCGCTCTTCCATCGGTTGCTTCACCGCCGATCTAGAGCCGGATGCCGGCGCGCTTTGCGCCCGCATCCAAAACCGCGCAGACGAGCTCCTCGTGGGAGACGCCGCAGAACTCCGCCAGCATGGGATAGTCGCTGTAGTGTGGCGCCAGTCCGGGCAGCGGGTTGATCTCGATGAAATAGAGCCGATCGTTTTCATCCGCGCGAAAATCGATGCGCGCAAAATCGCGGCAGCCGAGCGCGGTGAAGATCTTCTTTGAGAGACGAATCAGCTGCCGCTCCATCGTCTCCGGTATC
Organism: Bacillota bacterium; assembly: GCA_023399275.1. Classification (GTDB taxonomy): domain Bacteria; phylum Bacillota; class Clostridia; order Christensenellales; family CAG-138; genus UBA7703. The sequence goes on along the minus strand of JAEWQH010000077.1, from coordinate 2,161 downwards.
TCGGCAGGGCAGCGGTAGGTGACGAAGGAGGCGTACTGCTGCTTGACCGTGTAGTTGTATACGTTGTAACCCGCGGTAGGGGACTTGTGGTAGACGATCTCCATCGGCGGGAAGACCTTCAGGGTGCCCCCGTTTCCAAGCAGGCCGACGGTGAACTCCCGGCCGGAGAGGAACTCTTCTGCCAGTACGTCGCCTCCGTAGCGGGCGAGATTTTGCGCTACGAGCGCTGTGAGCTGCGCTGCGTCCTGCGCAATGCAGACGTCCGCAATGCCTTTGCTGGAGCCCTCCGCGTTGGGCTTGATGATCATAGGGTAGCGAAGCCCGGAAGTGTGAATCGGTTCGTTTGCCGTGTAAAGGCGAAAGCGCGGCGTGGGAACGCCGTGCGTGGTGAGCACGCGCTTTGCGAGCGCTTTGTCCAGAGAGAGGCAGAGCGCGGTCTCGTCCGAACCCGTAAACGGTATGGATAAGAGGTTCAGCAGCGCCGGCACCTGCGCTTCCCGAGCGCGCCCGCCGCTGCCCTCGGCGATGTTAAATACAAAATCTGGCCGCTCCCGCAGGAGTTTCTGCGGCAGCTGCGCGTCCGCTTCCAGCAGCACGGTCTCGCAGCCGCGTCTGCGAATGGCGGTTTCGATGGCGAGTACGGTATCCATGCTGTCGTACTCCGCCTGCGCATCGGGCGCTGCGCCCGGCGCTGACTCGGCGTGCTTGAGGTTGTATGTCACGCCGATTTTCATTGGCCCGAGGGGCACGTCTTCGGACTGGTTTTCCACAAAAATCACTTCTCTTTCCCGGCAAAAAACTACAAGCATATATGCCTGCACGCACGTTTTAACGCGAACGCGCGCGTTTGTCAATATGCCAATTGTGACGTTTTGGAGCGCAGATTTTGCGTGTGATTTTAGCGTCAGTTTCTTCTATTTCCATTTTGCTCTATAGCGATGTACGGAAAAATTTACAATTACCAGCGCGAAGCAAGCTGAAAAAAGCGCCCGTGATCCAGGCGCTTTCGGTGGGCGGTCGTCTGTATTAATCGGCGGCGGGGAAGGAGACGGTTACGGTGGTGCCGATGCCGAGCTTGCTCTTGAGCGCCACCGTCGCGTTCAGCGTTTCCGCGGAGTGCTTGACGATGGAGAGCCCGAGGCCCGTGCCGCCGATCTGCTTGTTGCGGCTGCGATCCACGCGGTAGAAGCGCTCGAATACGCGCGAGAGCTGATCTTCCGGGATGCCGATACCGGTGTCGGAGACGGAGAGCTCTACGCGGGCGCCTTCATGCCGGAGCGTGACGCCGACGCTGCCATTTGAGGTATTGTATTTGATCGCGTTGTCAACGAGGTTTTGCACGATTTCCTCAAGGACCTTCGGTATGCCGCGCACAAACGTGCCGGCGCAGTTAACGCTGAGCGTAACGCCCGCTTTCTCCGCCTGCGGCTGGAGACGCTGGCAGACGTCCTCGCAGATCTCCTTCAGGTTCAGCCGGGTCATCTCCGGCAGGGAAGCGCGTTCATCCAGCTGTGACAAGCGGATGATGTCTTGAATCAGCGACATGAGTTGGGAAGCCTCCGCATAGATTTTTCCGGCAAAGCGCCGCGTATCCTCCGGCTTTGCCACGCCGTCGCGCATGATCTCGGCGTAGCCGAGGATGGAGGTCAGCGGCGTTTTAAGCTCGTGGGACACATTGGCCGAAAACTCGCGCCGCATTCGCTCGGCGGCGACGCGGTCGGAAATATCGAGGATGAGGATCACCGTTCCCGCGGGCGACTGGTGATCCGTCACCTGGCTCGCCAGCACCTGGTAGGTGTTTGCGCCGCGGATCAGCGTCGCCTGGCCGGAGCCGGATGCTTTCGCCTGCTCCAGCGCCTGCTGGAGCGCTACGCTGCGGTTGAGCATGAGCACGTGCGCGCCGATGACGCTCTTTGCCTCCGCACCGAAGGTCTGCGCCGCGCTGCCGTTGATCGCGAGCATGCGCTCGTCCGCGTCGAGCAGGATGAAGCCTTCGCGCATATTTTCGGTGACGGCCGTAAACTCACGCTGCTTTTCGGAGAGCGCTGCCATCCGGCTGATGATCTCGCGGCGTTGGCGCTCCATGCCGGTGAGCAGAGGCGCGAGCTCGTCGTAGGTGACGTTTCCGAGCGGATTCTCCAGATCGAGCGCGTTGATGGGC
>JAEWQH010000070.1 GCA_023399275.1 Bacillota bacterium | reverse complement strand
ATCCCGCTGGAATATCTGCGCCCGCTCTCGGCCGGCGGGCCACCCTCCCCGGGAGGCCCGGGAAAGCCGAGCGTCAACCTGCTGAACTTTGGCGTAAACGACACGGGCGAGCTGGAAGGGACGCAGCACGATGTGCTGCGCGCTGCGCGGCAGATCATAGCGGAGGGGAAAACGCCGCCAAAGGTCTTTCACGCGGTCGGAACGGAGGATCACGCCTATCCGGTCGGGCTCGGATTGAAACAGTTTTTTGAGTCGTTTCCGGACAATCCGTTCTCATACGAGTTTCATGAAGAGGCGGGCAAACACTCCTGGGACTTCTGGGATCGGTGGATCGAGCGGTATATGGACTGGCTTTTGCGCGAAGTGTTTGCGGCGGAGGTGTGAGTATGGCTTGTATCAACACGGAGTTTTTCATGGCGGATACCCTCGCGCGCGGCTTTGGCATACAGGTGATCCTGCCGGAACCGGGGGAGGGGCGCGTGGACGAACAGGGGCGCTACCCCGTGTTTTGGCTGCTGCATGAAGAGGGCGGAAACCACACTTCCTGGGCGCGCAACACCGCGCTGGAGCGGTACTTGCGCGAGGCTGGGATCGCCTGCGTGCTGCCAAACGGGGATTTGAGCTATTTTGCGAATATCGACGGCGGACGCTACTTTGATTTTGTCACGCAGGAGCTGCGCATGTTCTGCACGCGCATGTTTCCGCTCTCGCAGGAGCGGGCGGAAAACTTCATTGCAGGCGCTTCTATGGGCGCCTATGGCGCGCTCCGCATCGGCTTAAGCGAGCCGGAGCGTTACGGCTTCATCGGCGTGATCTCCGGCGGGAATATCACGAGCAGGCAGCTTGCGCCCGTAGCGGGCGGAAAGCGTGCTCCGTTGAATCTTTGGCGGGAGCTGGTGTTTGATACGGCGGACGCAGAGCGGCTTCGCGGCGGGGCGTTTGATCTGTATGCGCTCGCAAAATCGGCGGTCGAGCAAGGGAAAACGCTTCCGCGCATCTACGGCTGCTGCGGCAAGGAAGACGCCGTTTTGCCGGAGATGCGGCAGGATATGCGTGTGCTTCAAAGCCTGGGTGCGGCGTATTCGCTCTCGGTGAAGGAAGGCGGTCACGATTATGCCTGCTGGGATGCCTGCCTGCCGGATTTGCTGCGCGCGATTACAGCCGGCCTGCCGGAGCGGGGGCAGAACTAGACAGCCCGTTCGACGACGCGCCAATGGCTTTCGGGATTGATAAAAAAACGCCTCTCTGCGAAATCAAAGCGTATCTTTGACCTTGCAGGGAGGCTTTGCTGCATCTCGAGAGATGACAGGCGTTGGCGGAAGCGCCGCCAAAGGTGAGCGCCGCAAAGCCGCCGCAAACTGAGATAAGATCGACCGATCCAAGATGAGGACCCCGAGATCCTCCGATGAAGCGGAATTGTCAGCTTGATTGGTGCTTTCGCATGCTCAAGAGCGAGATGACGAGCGCGGCGGCGAATAAGACGCAGACAAACGCGTACATCGTGCCATAGCCCCATGCGCCGGAGATCGCGCCGCCGATCATCGCGCCGGAGCTCTGGCCGACGTCTGCGCACATGAAGTATGTGCTCGATGCGGTGCCTCGCCGCTGCGGCTCGACGCGCTTGATGCACTCCGCCTGCAGGCTCGGCTGCGCCATGCCCTGACCGGCGGCCTGAAACACGGCGCCGATGAGGATGACGACCAGCGAGCTCGCAAGCCCGAGCATCACGGCGGCCAGGATTGCGGAGACGAACGCGGGGATCACAACCTTCAGGATCGGCACGCGGTCGGCGAGCTTCGAGAGCAGCAGGCGAATGACCACGATGGCGATTGTGTTTGCCGTGAAATAAAGCGCGATGTTGGAGATGCCGCGGTCCGCGCCGATCAGCAGCATAAAGGAGCTGTTGATGCCGTTGAACAGCGAAAACAGCCCGCCTGCAATGCCGAGCGGCAGCAGACCGACGCAGATAAAGTCGCGCACGGCGAGCTTCTTTGTCTCGGCGGCGGGGGCGCTTGCGGCAGGCTGCGCGCCGCCGGCAAACGCGTGCTCGTCAAAACGCAGAAACAGCAGGATGACGCATGCGACAATATTGAGCGCCACCGCGCAGTAGAACACATAGGGAAAGCCAAACTGATCTGCGATGATCGCGCTGAAGTTCGGGATGACCGCTCCGGCAAGCATCTGCGAAAGGCCGAAGTTGGCGACGCCCTCGCTCATGCGCTCGATCGGAACCACCAGGCTGATGAGCACCAGGGAGACGGTGGACTGCAGCGCGAAGCCGATGCCGTGCAGCACGCGCACGAGTATGAGCAGCTCGGAGCGCATCGAGAGGCTGTACCCCAGAGAGGAAACCGTTACGATGGCCAGGGCAACCAACATGACGCTTTTTTTTGACACGCGGTTGACGATGATGCCGCTGAACGGGCGCGCAACCAGCGACGTAAGGGCAAATACACCTACGATCACGCCGGCCATCGCGAGCGATGCCCCCTTGCTGACGACGTAGGAAGAG
>JAEWQH010000059.1 GCA_023399275.1 Bacillota bacterium | reverse complement strand
ATCGTGCCGGGCATGAGTTCATCCTCTTTGCTGCTCTTTCTGGGCTTGTATCAGCCGATGTCCGAAGGAATTGCGAAATTCGACTTCGATGTGTTGATTCCGTTCGCCATCGGCATCATTGCTACGGTGCTCCTGCTGGCGCGCCTGGTTAACCACCTGTTTGAGAAGCACTATGGTGTTGCGTTCTACTGTGTCATTGGGTTTGTGATCGCGTCTACGATACCGATCATTCCGGTTTCGTTCTCCGGCTGGGGTGAGGGCGTGTTCTGTGCCGCCGCCGCGCTGGCGGGATTTGCCGGTTCGTTCTTTATGGATCGCTGGAGCGAAAAGCACGCGGTTGTAGAGGATGCCTCGCCGGAAGAAGTGTCTGCGCAAAGCGCCGCCACGACGGCCGAAGCCGCAGAAGCGGCGATCGGCGAATCGAGCGAAAAATCCTGATCGAAAGCGCTGAATAGGCGCCGGTATTCCGCGCGAAAGCGTCGTTTCTACGCGCTGTGGACAAGCGGATGATTCTGAGCAAAAGGGCTTGCAAAACGCGGCGCATTCGTGTATGATACACAATGCGTCCGAAAAAAACACGCCGCGGAGAGATGGCTGAGCTGGTCGAAGGCGCACGACTGGAAATCGTGTTTACCCCTCAAAGGTAACGTGGGTTCGAATCCCACTCTCTCCGCCAAAACGACAGGGACACCGAACGGTGTCCCTGTCGTTTTGCAAATACATGTCGATGGCTATCCAACAACCAAATCTACTTCTTCTAAAAAGCGCTCTGGGCAGTCGCCCAGGCCGCCATGTCCTAACCCGGTTATAACCTTGTAAGAAAACCGACAGCCTTTCTTTCTTAGCTCGTCTACCGCATGCCCCAATCTCTTTTCAACAACGCTGTTTTCCCCGTACCAAACATGAAAGTCTGTGTTGTTCATAGCCAGAAATAGTCGGTTGTTGCCCACCAGATAATAGTCTGCATTTTGATAAGACTTACAGGTAGCTTTTTCATAAACAAGATTGTGCGCCTGTTCATTGGTTCTTCCAACCAGCCTGGCGGAAAAATCAATGTTCTTTACCACCATAAACCAGGTAAAACCACCTGTGCAGGCAGAGACAAATTTTCGCATAGACTCCCTTTTGATGCTTCCAAAAAAATCGGTAGAGCCATGCCATCCCCTATGGCGTGTTTCACGTCGATTTTGGGGTCGTTGAGGATCTCCAACGCGATGCTATTGCCATATGAGCAAGCATACAAAACATCAAGCTTGCCATCAAAGCGCTCTAAAACAAAGCTTTTTGCACACTCTGCCTCGTAGAAATGGCTTTTGAACGCAGTCTCCGGCCGCTCCGGGTCAAAACCGTCATAGGCATCTGCAATCACATGATATTTTGTCGCCAAGGCGTGATACACCGGCATAAACCGACTCCAACAGCTGCCAAATCCGTTTAAGATCAACATCGTTCTTTCGTTGGTTTCCCCGAATTCGTAAAACTTCATAACAGATTTCCTTTTCCTGAGACATAGATTTCCACCGTTCGGAGTATCATATCAATACTATTATCTAGCGATACTGATATCAGCGTATCCCGGTGTTCTCTCATGGCATAAATGCATTTAATAAGATTTACGACGGTGCCATAATCAATATCCGATCTTAAATCGGAGATGAGGGGAAACCATGTTTTTACCGTTTTCAATTGATCGTGGGGGTTAAACAAATCGGCATCGGACAGATGCGCTCTGAGCCACATAAAATCATCGATAGTCAAGCCGTTCATCAGATCATACTCGCTATACAGATATTCACGCAAAAACTCAAAAAACTCGTGAGCCGTCATTTGATTTCGCCCGCCGAGTTTACCGGCCAGCATTGCCTCTGTCCTTTGTCCTGCGTAATCAACGAGTGCCAAGATGAAGTCTTCTTTTGAAGTGAAGAAAATATAAAAGCTCCCTTTGGCAATTTTACAGGCAGATGTCAGCTTTGAAACGGTCATGCGTTGCACTCCAACTGTTTTACACAGATGAATGCCTGCATGGAAAAGCTGCTCTTTTATTTCTTTTTGTTGCTCTTCTGAAAACGGTGTGGGCACGTGGTTTCTCCTGTGACCAAACTATATAAATACGGTCACAGAAATCGCAGCACAGAAGAAAAGGACTGTCAAGTATATGCTATGGGTACGCATAACATGAAAAAGTGAGGAACAATAAGACGCAATCGGGCGAATAAAGCCGATAAAACCCCCGATCGCAACACGGCTTCAAGACGGTTGGACGAGCTACAGATGCGTTGTGAACGATAAAAAAAGGGGGGGCTACAAAAAAAGCCGGCGAGATATGGCTATCCCGCCGCGCTATCTTGTAGGAGAGCATCGTATTCGATCATGCTCGGTCCAACCGTCTTGCAAATAGATGGAGGGATTCGAAGCAGCGAAGAAGAAACGCTGCTTCGGTGCGCCGACTTGCGCGGCGATTCGACTATAGCTTTCGAACAAAGATATCGCTGTGCTCCAAGAGACTCTCTACGGTGTCCAGCCCAAGCTGATGCAGCAGCGCAATGACATAGGGGTTGTCGATCGGCGTGGGGTAGGGCGCGTCCTCTCCGTAGCGAACGACGTTTTTGCGCCCCTCTTCGCGCGGGATGAGCGCCTTCGGTCCGCCGACGCAGCCGCCGATACAACCCATGCCCTCGAAAAAATTCGCGCCGCCGTTGCCCGCCAGAATATCGTTGAGCATCTGTTTGCAGGCGGGAACGCCGTCCGCATGGCGCGTCTTGACGGAGATCTCTTTGGTTGGGTTGATGCGCGCAACGGTGGAGCGCACCGCTTCGCTCACGCCGCCGGTGCCGGCGTAGATGCGCCCCGCCTTCGAGGAGTGATCGCGGTCGTCTTCGTCCATCGCGGCCAGGTCGATGTTCGCGTAGTCAAACACGTCTTGAATCTCCTGAAACGTCAGCACAAAATCGGTGGAATCACGGATGTCCGGCTCCCGCGCCTCTGCTTTTTTTGCCATACACGGGCCGATGAACACGGTCACCGCCCCGGGATGGATCTTCTTGATCGAGCGGCCGCAGGCGACCATGGGCGACACCGCCGCGGGCACGTGCGGGATCAGCTGGGCATAGACCTTGCGGATCATGCCGATCCACATCGGGCAGCAGCAGCTGGTGAGCTGGTAGTCCGCTTCGGTTTGTATGTTTTTGTCGAACTCGAGCGCTTCCTTCAGCGTCAGGATATCCGCAAAAAGCGCGACTTCAACCATACCCGTGAAGCCGATTTGTTTGAAGGCGGCTCGTAGTTTGCCGGGGGTAACCGCTGCGGAATACTGGTTGATAAACGCGGGCGCGATCATGGCATAAACCGGCGCGTCCGCGCTGCGCAGCGCGTCGAGCGTCGGCAAAATATCGCGGCTCTCGGTCAGTTTCTTCGCGCTGCACGCGCGCATGCACTCGCCGCAGCCGACGCAGTGCGCCGGATCGATCTCCACACTGCCGTCCTTGATAAACAGCGCGTCAAAATAACAGCGCGCGCGGCATTTTTCCAGTTGCTCGCCGGCGCAACCGCACGGATCTGTGCGGATAAAGACCGGGTGTTTCTCGGGGTTAAGCAGGCAGGAGAGCTGGTGCGGATCGTAGCCCTGCTGGCGCACAAGGTCGAGCTCCTGTGCAAGGTTTCCTCCGACACTGCTTTTGAGCAGGCGGTTGTAGAGTTCTTCAAAGGTCATAGCCTCACCTCGTTCTTCAAATATCTTAACATGCGGCGGCAGGCGAGACAATCACGAAAACAACGAAAACGCCCGGCAGGGGTTCCGCCGGACGTCTTCTTGGGGTAGGGGATTGGGTTGAGGATGGCGCGGCGGGCAACGTTTGCCGCCGCAACCGGCTCTTGCGCGCTTTGGGCGAAGTGCGCAATATCGAAAAACAAAAAAAGAGACGCGTTCCGAAGCGGAAAGCGCCCTTGCTTATTCTTGAGAGTACTATAAACGATGGACCGCAAAAAAGCAAGAGCAAGCTTGTACTTTTTTCTTTGGGGGGTGACTGCCGCGTTGCATGGCTGCGACGCGAATGATCGTTGACAGGAGCGCGCGCAATACATACATTATAGAGGTAAATGCGGTTTCGAAATGCCGGGGACCGCTTCTTTGGGGGAACGCATGAAAACAGCTCTTGTTACGGGCGCAAGCTCCGGTATCGGGCTTGCCGCGGCGGCCGCGCTTGCGCAGGCCGGTTACCGGGTCATCGGCATCGGGCGCGACAGCGCGCGCTGCGAACAGGCAAAGGCGTATATCGCGGCGGCCGCGCCGGGTGCAAACGCCGTGTTTCTCTGCGCCGATTTGATGCAGCAGAGCGAGGTCGGACGCGTCGCGGGGGAGGCGGCGCGGCTGCTCGACAGCGAAAATGCTGGCCGTCTCGAGGTGCTGATCAACAACACGGGCTGCGTGCGCAGCTGGCACACCACGACGCAGGAAGGCTATGAGCAGCAATTTGCGCTTAACCATCTTGCGGGTTTTTTGCTCACCTATCTTCTTTTGCCGCAACTGGGGCGCGCAGACGGGCGGGTCATCATGACAGGCAGCGAGAGCCATAAGCGCATGCGCATGCGCTGGGACGACGTGATGTTCTCGCGCCGGTACAATCCGCTGACGGCATACAAGCAGTCTAAGCTTGCAAACATCCTCTTTGCCCGGGGGCTCAATGACCGGTACCTCGGCGAGGGGCTCCGCGCATATGTGGTTGACCCGGGGCTGGTCTGCACCGAGATCGGTTGTAAAGATACCGGAGGGCTGGTCAACTGGGTTTGGAGTCGGAGAAAGCGGCTCGGTCAAGACCCGGCGATACCCGCGAAAACGTATTTATATCTCAGCGAAACGCAGCCTGCGCCGGAGTCGCTGTATTACCGCCTCTGCAGGCCGAATCAATACAGCGGTCAGGTTACGCGCGAGAACGCGGATCGGCTCTTTGCCCTGAGCGAGCGGCTTTGCGCAGTCGCGTACCCCGCGCGCATCGGGCTGTGATGAGGTTTTGTATGAATGTTTTGATTACGGGCGCGAGCGGAGGGCTTGGCCGTGCGCTGGCAAACGAATGTGCCGGGCGCGGGTTTGATCTGTTTTTGACCGATATCAACGAAGAAGGCCTGCTGGCGCTTCGGCGCGGACTGCGCAGGCGCTTCGGCGTATCCGTTGTGACGGCTGCATGCGATCTCACGAGCGCCGGGGGCGTGGACGCACTGCTGGCGCAGATCGATAGCGCCGGCCTGCGTTTTGATATGCTGCTCAACGTTGCGGGGCGCGATTTTGAGGGCGGATTTCTGGAGCGGGAACGGGAGGATCTGGTGCAGATCGTCGCGCTCAATAACGAGGCGACGCTGCGCATTACGCATGCGATTCTGCGCCGGCGCAAAGAGGGGCAGCCGTTTTATCTGCTCTTTACCTCGAGCCTTGCGTGCATGTATCCTATGCCGCTCAAGGCGACATATGCCGCCTCAAAGCGCTTCTTGCTGGAGATGGCCCTTGCGCTTGGCGAAGAACTGCGTGAGCAGCGCGTCAACGTACTCGCGCTCTGTCCGGGCGGGATGCCGACCACGCAAGGCGCCATGCGCCGTATCGCCGCGCAGGGATTCTGGGGCGGCGTAACCGCAAATCCGACGGAGGTCGTCTGCAGACGGGCCATCGGCAGGCTGCTCAAACGGAGCGGCGTCTATGTGCCCGGCGTGTTCAACCGCGCACTGGTGTTCTTCGGCAAGCTGCTGCCGCGCCGGTGGGTCGCCGCTGCGATTTGCCGCCGCTGGCGCAGGGCGCAGAAAAGATGGATGCCGCATAGCGCGCAGGAGGCACCGGAGCGATGACGCCCGCGCGCGGGATTGCAAAACGCCGTCCGATCCGATACAATACTCCCTATGAAATTACAACCCGAATGCATCACCTGCATCATAGCGCAGGTTCAAAACGTCACCGCCATGCTCGGCCTCTCCGAGCGGCAGCGGCAGGCGGCGATGGACGACACAAACACATACCTTGCCGGCGCCAACTACGAGGGCTGCACGCCGGAATCGATGGGCGAGCTTTGGCAGATTTTGCTGCGCCACGCGGGCGAGGCAGATCCGTATGCGCAGATCAAGTCCCGCTGCAACCGCGAAGCGGCGAAGATGCTGCCCGCCACGCGGGAGAAGATTGCGCGCGCGAAGGAACCGTTCATCGTCGCGCTCAAGTATGCCATCGCAGGGAATCTGATCGACTACGGGCTGGAACACCCCGTCTCCATAGAGGAGCAAAACGCGCAGATCGACGCCATCGCGAACACCGCGTTTTCCATTGACGAGAGCGAAAGCCTGTATCAGGCGCTCGCAGAAGCGGATACGCTGCTGTATCTGGGTGACAACGCGGGGGAGATCGTCTTTGACAAGCTCCTGATCGAGACCATCCGGCGGGTGTTTCCGCGGCTCGATGTCTCCTTTGCCGTGAAGGGATCGCCCGTGCTCAACGACGTCACCCGTTTGGATGCGGACGAGGTCGGTATGGGCGAGATCGCGCGTGTGATCGACAACGGCGATGCGTCCCCTGGCACGGTGCTGCCGCGCACGAGTGCGCCGTTTCGGCGCGCATTTACAGCGGCGGATGTGGTTCTCTCCAAGGGGCAGGGGAACTTTGAAAGCCTCGACGGAACCGACCGCGAAAACCTCTTTTTTCTGTTCACCGCAAAGTGTGACACGGTCTGCACGGAGGTCGGCGTGCCGAAATTCTCGATCGTATGCATGAAGAATCGCATATTATAACAAAACATAACACGTTTCAGACTAAGAAACGGCGCTTGCTTTCACGGCTTGCGCCTTTTTATTGCAAGCGTATCTATGATTTCAAAAGAAACGGAATCTTTGGTCGATTGAATGAGAATTCTTATTGACAGGGTGGATGATCGTGTTATAAAATAACATCAACAAGAAAATGTCTAACAACAATTCGCTTATACAAGGAGGCATATTATGGCAACGCCGGTCATCATGCCGCGGCAGGGGCAATCGGTCGAGAGCTGCATCATCACCGAATGGAAGAAGAAAGTAGGGGATGAGGTTCGCGTAGGAGACGTGCTGTTTTCTTACGAAACGGACAAATCCACCTTTGAAGAACAGGCCAAGGTTGACGGAACGCTGCTCGCCGTGTTTTACAACGCGGACGACGACGTTCCCGTTTTGCTGAATGTTGCTGTGATCGGCAAGCCGGGCGAATCGACCGCCGAGTTCGCGCCGGATGGTGCCGCCTCGGCGGCTCCCGCAGTGGAACAGGCGGAAGCATCCGCGCCCGCGATGGCGACGCCCGCCCCACAGGCAACCGCTTCGCGGGTGGAGGGCGTTTCCCCCCGCGCGAAGAACGCGGCCGAAAAGCTTGGCGTTGATCCCGCGGCTGCGGCGCCTACCGGCCCGCACGGCAGGGTGATTGAGCGGGACGTGCTCACGCTTGCGAAAGATGGGCGTACCGGCTCCGGCCTCGGCGGAAGAATTACCGCAGGGGACGAGGCGGCAGCCGCCGAAGGCACGGCCGTGCCTGCGCAGCCGGCAGCAACCGCTGCCGTCAATGCACTCGACTACGACGAGGTCAAGCTGCCGAACCTGCGCCGCATGATCGCAAAGACCATGCACGACAGTTTGGCCGAAATGGCGCAGTTGACCCATAACACGAGCTTCGACGCGACGAAGATCCTTGCTTTCCGCGAGAATCTGAAAGCCGCGCCCGAGAGCATGCAACTGCCGAAGGTGACCATAAACGATATCATCCTCTTCGCCGTTTCACGCGTGCTGACAAAGCATGAGGGACTGAATGCGCACATGCTTGGCGACAAGCTGCGCTACTTCAAGCACGTAAACCTTGGCATCGCGGTGGATACACCGCGCGGACTGCTGGTGCCTACGCTGTTTGCCGCCGAGACGAAGACGCTCGGGCAGATCGCGGCAGAGTCCAAAACGCTCGCCAAATCCGCCATCGACGGCAGCATCAATCCGGACCTGCTGCAGAATGGCACGTTTACCATCAGCAACCTCGGCCTGTATGGCATAGAGAGCTTCACACCTGTCATCAACCCGCCACAAGTGGCGCTGCTCGGCGTAAACGCCATCACAGAGCGCATTCGCACCGTGGACGGGCAGATCACGGCGTATCCCGCCATGGGCCTTTCGCTCACCTACGATCACCGAGCGGTGGATGGCGCGCCTGCGAGCCGTTTCCTGAAGGATCTCGTGACCGCGCTGGAGCACTTTGACCTGCTCTTGATCGGATAAGGAGGATGCAACCATGGTATTTGATTTGATCGTACTCGGCGGCGGCCCTGCCGGATATCTCGCAAGCGAGCGCGCCGGCCACGCCGGCCTGAGCGTGCTGTGCGTCGAGGAGCGCAGCGTCGGCGGCGTGTGCCTCAACGAAGGCTGCATCCCTACAAAGACGCTGCTTTATTCCGCTAAGCTCTACGACGGCGCGGCGCACGGCGAAAAATACGGCGTTTCCGCTGCGGAGCTGAAGATCGACCACGCGAAAGTCGTCGCCCGCAAAGATAAGGTCGTGAAGACGCTTGTTGCCGGCGTTTCCTCCGCGCTAAAGGCAAACCACGTAACGCTCGTCAACGCACGCGGCGTGATTACGGGCAGGACTGCCGAAGGATACACCGTAGAAGCGGGCGGGGAGACCTATACGGGGAAACGGCTGTTGATCGCAACGGGGTCTTCTCCCGCCGTTCCGCCGATTCCGGGGCTAAAGGAAGGCCTTTCCAGCGGATTTGTCTGCACCAATCGCGAGATCCTTGCCCTGCTCGAAAAGCCGGAGCATCTCGTCGTCATCGGCGGCGGGGTGATCGGGCTGGAACTCGCGAGTTACTTTACCTCCATCGGCTCCAAAGTGACCGTGATCGAGATGCTCGACCATATCGCGGGGGAAAACGACGCGGAGCTGGTCGCCATCCTCAAAAAGGGCTTTGAAAAGCGCGGTGTGACCTTCCATCTTTCCGCACGGGTGACGGAGGTGACAGCGAGCGCCGTAAAATATGAGAAAGACGGTGCGGTGAGCGAGGTCGCCTGCGATAAAGTGCTGCTCTCCATCGGCCGTCGCGCCAACACAAAGGAGATCGGCCTTGAGAGCATCCATGTGCTCACCGAGCGCGGCGCGGTTGTTACCGATGCGCACATGAAGACCAACCAGCCGGAGGTCTACGCAGCGGGCGACGTCAACGGCAAATCGATGCTCGCGCACACGGCATACCGTGAGGCCGAGGTTGCGGTCAACACCATGCTCGGCAAGAAGGATACGATGCGCTATGGCGCTATCCCCGGCGTGCTCTACACCAACCCTGAGCTTTCCGCCGTGGGCGAAACAGAGGCGGGCGCCAAGGCTAAGGGCATCGACGCAAGCTGCGTGAAGATACCGATGCGCTTCTCCGGCCGCTACCTTGCGGAGAACGAAGGCGGAGACGGCGTGATGAAGCTCGTGGTTGACAACACGACAAAGCGGGTGCTTGGCGCGCAGGTGCTGAGCAACTACTCCAGCGAGTTCATCGTAACCGTCGGCACCTTCATCGAGCTTGATCTAACGCTCGACGAGATCAAGGAAATCGTATTCCCGCATCCGACGGTGGCGGAGATCATCCGCGAGGCCGTGTTCCAATACTAACGAAATCATTGCGCTGCATATAAGGAGAAAGACAATGTCAAAGCAACTGTTTGTCGACCCAAGCGTGGTCAGAAAACCCGAAACGCTCTCGTTTCCGCCGATTCCGGTGAATCAGTATCAGAAGGCCGTCAAGGACGAGAAGAAAAACTTCACGAAGGAAGAGTTTCTGCATATCTACCGCGATATGGCCTATATCCGCGAGTTTGAGACCATGCTCAACCTCATCAAAACCACAAACGAATATTGCGGCGTGCAGTATAATCATCCCGGCCCGGCGCACCTGGGCATCGGGCAGGAGGCGGCCTACGTCGGCGCGGCATATGAGCTCACGCTGGACGACTTCACCTTTGGCTCGCACCGCAGCCACGGCGAGATCATCGCGCGCGGACTGCGCTCCATCCAGATCCTAGACGACGATAAGCTGATGCAGATCATGGAGGATTTCTTCGGCGGGCGCACGCTCTCCGTGGTGAAAGACAGCGGCAAGACGGTGAAGGAGATCGCGATCAACTTCCTGCTCTACGGCATGATGTGCGAGACCTTTGCCCGCAAAAACGGCTTCAATCAGGGGCTCGGCGGCTCGATGCACGCGTTCTTTACACCCTTTGGCATCTTCCCCAACAACGCCATCGTCGGCGGCAGCGGCAGCATCGCCCCGGGCGCCGCGCTCTATAAACTGAGCAATAAGAAGCCCGGCGTGGTCGTCTGCAACATCGGCGACGGCGCGGTCGCCTGCGGCCCCGTATGGGAGGGGCTGATGATCTCCGCTATGGATCAGATCCGCACTCTCTGGGGCGAAAACGGCGGCGGGATGCCGATCATCTTCAATATCAACGATAACTTCTACGGCATGGGCGGGCAGACCCGCGGCGAGACGATGGGCTACGACATGGTCGCGCGCATCGCGGCCGGCGTGATGCCCTCCGCTATGCATGCCGAGCGTGTGGACGGCTTCAATCCGCTTGCCGTCATCGACGCATACCGCCGTAAGATCCCTGTTGCCAAGGCGGAAGGCCCTGTGCTGCTCGATCTGGTGACCTACCGCTTCAGCGGGCACAGCCCGTCGGACTCCAGCACCTACCGTACCAAGGAGGAGATCGAAGCTTGGGAAGCGCAGGATTCCATCCTCTCCTTCGGCAAGCAGCTAGTTGAGGCAAAGATCGCCACGCAGGCGGAGCTCGACGCGATCTGGGCGACGGTGAAGGACAACATGCTGCGCAACATGAAGCTCTCCATCGACGAAACCGTCTCCCCGCGTATCGATATCTTCGGCGCGGAGAGCGACTACATCGGAAACCTCATGTTCTCCAACCAAAAGGTCCGCTCGTTCGACGAGAGCCGCAAGCCGGATATGCTGCTGCCGCGCGAGGAGTGCCCGCGCATCCAGCTCATCAGCAAGCGCGCGCGCTTCGGCCTCGAGCCGGATGGGAAGCCCGTCGGCAAAAACCGGGTCTACCAGTTGCGCGATGGCATCGCCGAACCGATCATCAATAAGTTCTACGAGGATCCTACGCTCGTCGCTTTTGGCGAGGATGTGCGCGACTGGGGCGGCGCGTTTGCGGTCTACCGCGGCATGACGGAGGCGATTCCGTACCACCGGCTGTTCAACACGCCCATCGCGGAGGCGGGTATCGTCGGCGCCGCCATCGGCTACGCCATGAGCGGCGGCCGCGCGGTTGCGGAGCTGATGTACTGCGACTTTTTAGGCAGGGCGGGGGATGAGATCTTCAATCAGCTCTGCAAGTGGCAGGCCATGAGCGCAGGCATGCTCAAGATGCCGGTCGTGCTGCGCATGAGCGTCGGCTCGAAATACGGCGCACAGCACTCGCAGGATTGGAGCGCGCTGGTTGCGCATATCCCGGGGCTGAAGGTCGTATTCCCGGCCACGCCGTATGACGCGAAGGGGCTGATGCAGTCCGCGCTCAATGGCACCGACCCGGTCATCTTCCTCGAGAGCCAGCGTATCTACGACGTTGCCGAGCTATTTCACAAGGAAGGCGTGCCGGAGGCAGAGTATGAGATCCCGTTTGGCGAGCCGGATGTCAAGCGCGCCGGCAAGGATGTTACCATCCTCTCTATCGGCGCCACGCTGTATCGTGTGACCAAGGCCGCGGATATCCTGCAGGAGCAGTACGGCGTTTCCGCGGAGATCATCGACGCCCGCTCGCTCGTGCCGTTTAACTACGAGCCGGTTATCGAGAGCGTCAAGAAGACCGGCCGCATCGTCATCACCGGCGACGCGTGCGAGCGCAACAGCTTCATGCGAAATCTTGCGAGCAACATCGCCGAGCTTGCGTTTGATTATCTCGACGCACCGCCGGTCGTCGTCGGCGCAAAGAACTGGATCACGCCCGCGCACGAGCTGGAGGATGCGTTCTTCCCGCAGCCGGAGTGGATTGTGGACGCAATTCATGAGCGGATCCTGCCGCTGAGCGGGCATGTCTGCAAGCATAACTTCACGGAGCTTGAGCAGATTCGCGAAAACAAGCGCGGCATCTAAAAGACCGGGTTACGGATGGCGGCGGATATGGTATAATATTCGTCGCCATCGGTTTGTCGAGCGGGCATGATACAGATCATTTTGAAAGGATAGAGATAGATATGAAGGCAATCGAACAGAAAGCGATTACGACGATCCGCTTCCTTGCGGCGGAGGCCGTGCAGAAGGCGAACAGCGGCCACCCCGGCCTGCCGATCGGAGCCGCGCCCATGGCGATGACGCTCTGGAAGCAGATGAAGCACGACCCGAAGGACGCAAAATGGGCGGGCAGAGACCGCTTCGTTCTCTCCGCAGGCCATGCTTCCATGCTCGAGTACGCGCTGCTGCATTTGTTTGGCTATGGCCTTTCGATCGAGGAGATCAAAAACTTCCGCCAGTGGGGCAGCAAGACCCCCGGTCACCCCGAGTTTGGCCACACCGTGGGCGTGGAGACGACGACCGGCCCGCTGGGGCAGGGCATCGCGACCGCGGTCGGCATGGCGATGGCCGAGGCGCGCATGGCCGCGGAGTTCAACCGCGAAGGCTTCCCCGTGATAGACAACTACACCTATGCGCTCACGGGCGACGGATGCCTGATGGAAGGCGTTGCGTCGGAAGCGGCGTCTCTGGCCGGGCACCTCGGCCTTGGCAAGCTGATTCTGCTCTATGACAGAAACGAAATCACGATCGAAGGCAGCACGAATCTCGCCTTTACCGAGGATGTTAGCAAGCGTTTTGAAGCATACGGCTGGCAGGTAGCGCACGTGGCCGACGGCGAGGATACGCAAGCGATTGCAAAGGCGATAGAAAACGCTAAGGCGGATACGGCGCACCCCTCGCTCATCATCGTTCGCACCGAGATTGCCCATGGCACGCCCAAGGCGAACAAGGCCAGCGCGCACGGCGAACCGCTCGGCGCGGACGCGCTGAAGGCCATGCGCGAATTCTATCAATGGAACGAAGAACCGTTTGCTGTCCCTGCGGACGTAGCGGCATACTTTGCCGAGCTGCAGGAGGGCTACAGCAAGCAGCACGCGGCGTACGACGCAATGTTTGAAAACTACAAGAAAGCCTATCCCGAACTCTACACAAAGTGGCTCGACTGGCACGAAAAGAAGCTGCCGGATGCGCTCAAGGCAGATCCGCGCCTCTGGAGCGCAACGGAGCCAAAGGCGACGCGGCAGGTCAGCGGCGAGATGCTCAACCTCTTTGCCGAGCATGTGCCGAATCTCTTTGGCGGCAGCGCGGATCTTGCGCCCTCCAACAAGACGGAGCTCAAGGGCAAGGGGTTCTTTGCCGAGGATAACCGCGCCGGCGCGAACATCCACTTTGGCATCCGCGAGTTCGCTATGGCGGCCATCTGCAACGGCATTCAGCTCTATGGCGGTCTGCGCGCATACTGCGCGACGTTCCTCGTGTTTACGGATTATCTCAAGCCGGCGCTTCGCCTCTCCGCCATCATGCATCAGCCGGTCGTCTATGTCATGACCCACGACAGCATCGGCGTTGGCGAAGACGGCCCGACGCATCAACCCATCGAGCACCTGACGGCGCTGCGTGCAACGCCGGACACGCTGGTCTTCCGTCCGGCGGATGCGAAGGAGACGGCGTATAGCTATCTGACCGCATTTGAGGCGGATAAACCCTCCGTGCTTGCGCTGACCCGGCAGAACCTGCCGCAGTACGCCGAGACGGGTGAGGGTGCGTATATGGGCGGCTACATCCTCAAGGACGCGAAAGACGGCAAGCCGGATGTGATTCTGATGGCGAGTGGCAGCGAGGTGGAGCTTATTTATAAAGCGGCCGACGTGCTGGCCGCAGAGGGCATCTCGGCGCGCGTGGTATCCATGCCTTGCCTCGACCTGTTTGACGAACAGGATGCGGCATATCAGCAATCCGTCCTGCCGAACAGCGTGCGTGCGCGCGTTGCGGTGGAAGCCGCGTCCGCCTACAGCTGGGATCGCTACGTAGGACTCGATGGCGAGACCGTCTGCATCGACCATTTCGGTGCGTCTGCGCCCGCAAGCGTGCTCTTCCGGGAGTTCGGCTTTACGGTGGAGAACGTGGTCGCGGCCGCGAAGGCCTCCATTGAAAAAACGAAGTAAGGCAGGGCAGCCCTGCAACCGATGCTCCGCCGAAAGGAGAAGCTGCGATTGAACCGCTTTTTGATTACGGATTGTGTGGATCCATATGAAAACCTCGCGTTGGAGGAGCTGCTCTTCGAGACGCAGGGCGACGGCGCTACGTTTTACCTCTGGCAAAACGAGCGTACAGTCGTCATAGGGCGCAATCAAAACGCCTGGCGCGAATGCCGGGTCGATCTGCTGGAGAGCGAGGACGGGAAGCTCGCCCGCCGCTCCTCCGGCGGCGGCGCGGTGTTCCATGACCTGGGCAATCTGAACTTTACGTTTCTTTTGCCCAGAGAGCGCTACGATCTCGTGCGTCAGCTCGGCGTTATCCAAAAAGCCGCGGCGCAGTTTGGAATCGAGACGTCGTTCACCGGCCGAAACGATCTCGTCTTGACGGAAACGGGAGAGAAGTTCTCCGGCAATGCGTTTCGCTTTTCCAACGATGTCGCACTGCATCATGGCACCATCCTGATCTCCGCGGATTTTTCGCGGTTGGGGCGTTATCTCGCTCCGTCGCAGATGAAGCTGGAGGCCAAGGGCGTCAAGAGCGTGGTCAGCCGGGTGACGAATCTCGGGCTGCACAATCCTGCGCTGAGCGTCGAAACGATGAAGCTGGCGCTTGCGGATGCGTTTGCAGCGGAATATGGCGCATATGAGCCGCACAGCTGGGAGCACATCGATCGAGCTGCGCTCGAAACCAAGCGGCAAAAGTATGCCTCCTGGGACTGGAAGTTTGGCAATACGCCGGCATTCAACTTCTCGCTTGAGCACCGCTTTGACTTCGGTTGCCTCGAGCTGCTGCTCAACGTGGAAAGCGGCATTGTCAAGTCCGCCGTCTGCTATACGGACGCGATGGACGACACGTTGGCGCGCCGTGTGGAAGCGCTGCTCGCCGGGTGTCCATATGGAGGCGGGGCGCTTTGTGAGCGGCTCCGGGGCAGCGGCGCGGAGGAAGAGGCCATTTCGGCGTTTCTTGCGGATCAGGTGATCTAGCAAAAGTGGCATATATCCAAGAAGAGACGGGGATTTCCCGTCTCTTCGGTGTATCAAGGTTTTAGTTCTCTTAGTCTACTGATCACCCCAACTTTTGACGGAGAGCCAGATTAAGAGGGGCTGTCCGAACCGGACAGCCCCTCGGTAGATCGACTGAGTTGATCGATCGAGAGAACGGGAAGACCATTCCCTCCGGCGTGCGGGATGCGATTACTTCGCGTCCACTTTCGCCATGTGCGCGACGAGGTCGAGCACCTTGTTGGAATAACCCCACTCGTTGTCATACCAGGCGACGAGCTTGACGAAGTGGTCATTCAGGCTGATGCCCGCGTCGGCGTCGAAGATCGAGGTGCGCGGATCGGTGTAGAAGTCCGAAGAGACGACCTTGTCCTCGGTGTAGCCGATGATGCCGGCCCACTCGGGCGATTCGGAAGCGGCCTTCATGACGGCTTTGATCTCGTCGTAGGTCGCGCCCTTCTCAAGACGGCAGGTCAGATCGACCACGGAGACATCCGGCGTCGGAACGCGCAGGGACATACCGGTAAGCTTGCCGTTGAGGGAGGGGATGACTTTGCCGACGGCCTTGGCTGCGCCGGTGGAGCTGGGGATGATGTTGTGCGC
>JAEWQH010000024.1 GCA_023399275.1 Bacillota bacterium | reverse complement strand
GCAGCGTCACGTGGGACAGCGGCGTGCCCGTTGCGCTGGTCGTGCCCTCCTTGAGGCAGTTGATGCGGCGAAAATCCGTTTCGCGCATGCCGGCGACCTCGGCGAGCTCGTCGATGAACTGCTCCTGCCCATAGATGAGCTGCGGTGAGCTATAGCCGCGAAACGCGCCGCCGTGGACATTGTTGGTAAAGACGCCGAAGGTCTCGGTCTCGATATTGTCTATGGCATATGCGCCTGCGCTGTGCGCGTTGGCGCGCCAGTTCATGAACTGGGTCTGGTTGTTGTATGCGCCGCAGTTATCGATCTGCGTCCCCTGCCAGGCGATGATGCGGCCGTCCTTCGTCAGGCCGGCTTTGTAGCGCAGAAGGAACGGGTGGCGCTTGGCGCTCTCCAAAAAGGATTCCTCGCGCGTGAGCACGAGCTTGACTGGGCGGCCGGTCAGGCGCGCAAGGTAAGCGGCACGCGCCGCGGCGAGGCCAACGCCTTCTTCCTTGCCGCCGAAGGAGCCGCCGAGCGTCTGCTGGATGACCTGCACGCGGTTCATCGACGCGCCGAGGATATCCGCGACATACCGGCGCGTGAAGAACGGGTTTTGCGAGGAGGAGAGCACCGTCATGCCGCCCTCGTTTGGGTTTTCATACGCCAGAACCGCTTCCGGCTCGATATAGGCGTGCTCGGCGTACTGGGTCTCATACTCGCGCTCCACGATGATATCGGCGCGCGCGAATGCCCCCGCTACATCCCCTTTTTTGATGTGGTAGATCGAGGGGGTGAAGACGTTGTCCGGATACGCGTCATGGACGGCGTGCGCGCCGGGCTGCAATGCGCTTTGGATATCGAACACCGCCTCGAGCGGCTCATATTCCACCTGGATGGCGGTTAGCGCATCTTGCACAAGCGCGCGTGACTCCGCCGCGACAAGCGCAACGGCGTCGCCTTCGTAGCGCACGACATCCGTCAAATACATATAGCTCGCCCAGCTCTTCGCGTGCGGCAGGTCCGCCGCCGTAACCACGGCGTGCACGCCCGGGATGCGCAGCGCGGCCGAGACGTCGATCGACCGGATGCGCGCGCTGGCAAGGCCGCTGTGCAGCACGCCGGCGTGGAGCATGCCGGGCAGGCTCTGGTCCGCCGCATAGCGCGCGCGTCCTGTCACCTTGTCCACACCGTCGATGCGGGCCTTGGACTGGTTGAGGACGGTATAGTTCTTTTTTTCTCCGAGCAGGGGCATTTGTCTTCTCCGAAGCGTAAGCGCTTATCGATGGCTGGGCGCGGCTAGCGCACCCCCGACCAGAAGCTCGCGCATGCGGCGCGCAGCCGGCTGCCGATCTCTGCGGAGTCGAGCCGCGCGAGGCGGCCTTCCGCCTTGAGCCGTTCGCCGCCGACGAATACGTTTTGCACGTCCTCGGGGTTGCGAAACAGCACAAGCTGGTCATAGATGTTTTCCTTTGTAACGGGCGTGTGCGCATCCGCCCAAACGGTGATGATGTCCGCTGCGCAGCCAGGGGCGATCCGCCCCAGGTCGGCGCGGCCAAGCGCCTCTGCGCCGAGGCGGGTGGCCATGTCGTAGACCTGCTTTGCGGGCATGGCCTGCGGGTCGAGTCGGTGCGCCTTGTGAATCAGAAACGCGCCGCGCATCACCTCGAAAAAATTGTCGATGTATCCGTCGCTGCCGAGCCCGACGCGAACGCCGGCGGTGAGCAGCTCGGTCAGCGGTGCAACGCCGCCGCCGACCTCGCAGTTGGACAGCGGCATGCTCACGGCGGACGCGCCGCTCTTTGCAAACGCGGCGATCTCCCCGGCGCTGAGCTGCACCGCCTGCGAGGCAAAGACGTTTTCATCCAGACAGCCAAACGAGTCGTAGACCTCGACCGGGCGCTTGCCGTAGTGTTTCTCGCACCACGCGGGCTCATAGGCGCTCTCGGAGAGGTGCATATGCAGCCGCGAGCCGTTTTGCCGCGCCAGCTCCGCCGCCTGGAGCACGAATGCCTCTGAGCAGGTGAAGAGCGTGTGGATCGACATCATGCCGCGGATCATCGCGTCCGCGGCGTGCGCGCGCGTAAACGCGTCGTTTTCAAAGAGCGCGGCTTGGGCCGCGGCAGCGTCGACCCGCTCGCTCGCCTCGACGGAAAGGTATCCGCGCAGCCCCGCCTGGCGCACCGCCCCGGCGACTCGCTCCAGCGCGCCGGGGACCGCAAAGGGGGCTTCCAGAATATCCGCAAAGCAGGTGACGCCGCTGGAGGTCATGGCACAGCAGGCCCACTGTGCGGTGAGCTCGGCCAATTCCCGGTCGATCCTGTCCTCGACCAGAGGCCACCAGTATGCGCGCAAAAAGCTGCAAAAGTCCGTAACTGCCGCACTGGATGGAATCCCGTGCGAGAGTACGCCGTACATATGCGTGTGCCCGTTGACAAACCCGGGCAGAATCAGCTGATCCCTCAGATCCAGCACCTGCCCCGCAAGAGCCTGCAGTTCGGAGACGGGAGCGATCCGCTCGACGACGCCGCCGCGCAGTACAACGCCGTGGTCAAAGAGCAGCCCTTCGCCGGTCAGCACGGCGCGGCCGAGCAGCGTGGTTGCGTTTTGTGCGGCTTTCGGTTCGTTCAAGTGAATCGCTCCCCTCGCGTTTGATCAGCGCCGCGCGCTCGTGTTGCCCATGGTCAGGGCCATGAGCGCCTTGATCGTGTGCATGCGGTTTTCCGCTTCGTCGTAGATGACGGACTGCGGGCCATCCATGACCTCGCTGGTCACCTCGATGTCGCGATCCGCCGGCATGCAGTGCATATAGATGGCGGACTTCTTCGCCAGCTCCATCCGGCGGGAATCGACGATCCAACCGGGGTTCTGGTTGATCATCTCCACGCCGCGCACCTCGTCGTCGCCCACGGTCATGATCGGGCCCCAGCCCTTGGCGTAGACGACATCCGCGTCCTTGCAGGCTTCGTCCATATCGTGAACCACCTCGAATTTTGCGCCGCTCTGCGCTGCGTTTTTGCGCGCGAGCTCCATCATCTCCGGCATCAGCTCAAAGCCCTTCGGGTGGGCGAGCGTCACGTCCAGCCCGAAGCGGGGCATCAGCGTGACGAGCGAGTGCGCCATCGAGAGAGGGCGCATGTATTTGCCCGCGCTCGTCCAGGAGATGACGAATTTGCGACCCTTGAGCTCGTTGTGAAACTTCTCCTTGATGGTGAACAGATCCGCCAGCGACTGCGTCGGGTGCCACAGGTCGCACTGCATGTTGTAGACCGGAATCTTGGAGTACTTCGCCAGCTCCTGCATCCATTTGTTGCCGTTGACCAGCGTGTTGCGCACGCCGATGCCATGCCCCATACGCGAAAGCACCTCGATGGTGTCCTTCGGCGTCTCGCCGTGGTCGATCTGCGTGGCTTTGGGCGTGAGGTAATTTGCGTGGCCGCCGAGCTGCGTGATGCCGCATTCAAACGCGTTGCGCGTGCGCGTCGATTCCTCGAAGAACAGCATGAAAAGCGATTTGTTTTTGAGCCACTCGGTCTCAAGATCCAGCGCATAGCGCATCTTCAGCTCACCGGCTACCGCAAAGAGCGTTTCCAACTCTTCGTTGGTCCAGTCCTGCTCACAAAGCAAGTGTTTCCCCTTCAGTCCCGTCTGCATGGTTGTGTCTCCTCCGTTGAAATTGATGAAATGATGAGCGCGTGCCTCTGCCCGGCGTCGAATCGAATGGTTCCATCGAAATGCGGGGCAGTTTGGCGATCTTGTTTGTAGTATCATCCTCTGAGTGGTATAATAACATAGTACTACTAACTTTACAAGCAGAGGAGACAAAGGATGGATCGAAAAATCGCGCTGGAGGCGATCGACCGGTATGTCGATGGGCACGCGGATGAGATTGTGGAGTTTTTGAAAAAGCTGATCTCGATCAGAAGCGTTACCTATGAAGAAGGCGAAGCCGTTGCGTTTTTTGCAGGGAAACTGCGAGAATTCGGCTTTGACGAGGTGCGGGTGGACGCGGTTGGAAACGTTCTCGGCCGGGTGGGCAGCGGAAAGACTACGCTGCTGTATGACGCGCACATCGATACCGTGGAGCCCGGCAGCCCGGATGCCTGGGGGATGAATCCGCTGGAGGCGCAGCTCACCGACGGCGTGATGCGCGGGCGCGGCGCGGTGGACGACAAGGGCTGCCTGACCGCGGCGGCGTTTGCGGGGCGCGCGCTCAAAGCGCTCGATCTTTGCGCGGACTTCACGCTCTGGATCTCCGGCTCGATCTCGGAGGAGGACGTGGAAGGCTCCTGCGTGGAGGCGATGCTCAAGGAATCGCCGGATATCCGGCCGGACTATGTCCTCGTTGCCGAATCGAGCGATAACCGGATCGTGCGCGGTCACAAAGGGCGTGCGCTGATCAAGATCGACGTACCCGGCAAGTGCGCGCATGCCAGCGCGGCCTGGCGCGGTGAAAACGCGCTGATCAAGGCGCTGCCCGTCATGGAGCGGATCGACCGGTACGACGATTTTGTAGAGGATGCGTTCCTCGGGCGCGGAACGATTGAGGTGACCAAGGTGGAGTGCGATGCGCCGTCTCTCAACACGATCCCCGGCGCGGCGGTCATCACCTGCGACCGGCGCATCTCCTGCGCAGAGAGCATAGAGGATCTGCTCGCAGAGATCGAACCGATGATTGCGGATGTAAAGGGGGCGTCGGCCCGCATCGACCGCGAACACGTCACCACCTACACGGGGTACCGGATCGAGTGTACGGATTACTTTCCTTCCTGGGTGATGCCGCAGGAGCACCCGCTGGTGCAGGCGGGGGTCGCGGCTTACCGCGATACATTTCGGCGCGAGCCGGTCGTCGGCCGGTGGGATTTTTGCACGAACGCAACGCATCTGTGCGGGCGGATGGGCATACCGGCCATCGGCTACGGGCCGGGGGACAGCTCGCTTTGCCACTCGACGGACGATAAGGTGCCCATGGCGGAGCTGCTGGACGCGATCCGCTTTTACGCCGCGCTGCCGCTTTACGTGAAAAAACACGCCTGAACCCCGCAAACCAAACACGGCGGGGAAGGCAGGCGCGAAAGGGGCGCTTTTTCGTATCAGTATGGAAAGCGGGGTGTGACGGCGAGCGGTTACGCCCCGCTCAGCCCGAGCGCCTGCGCGCTGAGCCGGTCGGCCAGCCGCGCAAGCTGCGCGGGGTCGTCCTTCATTCCGCCGTAGACCCAGTTTCGGATGATGCCCATGCAGCCGTTCATGACATAGCAGCGGATGTTTTCCAGCGCTTGCTTGGTCTCTGCGGGGAACTGCTTCTTCAGAAACGCGACCATCTGCTCCTGCTGGATGTCACAGCAGCGCTTGAGGAATGCGTCGTCGCCATAGCGGCCGAAGAGCGCCTGACAGAGGAGCTCGTTTTTTGCGATGGTTTCATACACGGGTACCATGGAGGCGTATTCCATCCCGCCGAGGCGATACCGCTCGATGGCGGCAACGAGCGTGTCGTAAAACGTGTCCTCGATCTTCTGCTTGAGATCGTAGACGTCGTCATAATGCGTGTAAAACGTCGTGCGGTTGACATCCGCTCCCCGGCAGATCTCCGTGACGGAGATCGAGCCTGCGGGCTTGGTCAGCAGCAGCGAGAGGAAGCTCTCGCGGATCACGCGCTTTGTATACTGTACCCGCCGGTTGTCCGGAGTATTCATCGCATTTCCCTTTCTGTGATCGGAGCGGAACATCGACAAAAACAAAATAAATGTCTGCTTTACGACAGAACATATCCGGCTGTTCTTGCCGGAAAAACATGCTGTCATTATATTGATGGTATGGTGCAAAGTCAACAATCTGTCGAAAGGAAGACAATCAGCATGAAGACGCTTAGGATCGGGGAAACGCCGCGGCCGGGCGGTGCGGCCGCGCAGGGACAAAAGGACGGCAAGGCGAGAGCGGCCGGCGTGGAGGAGAAATGAACATGGAACGGCAGAGGGTATTTTTGACGGGTGCGACGGGCGCGATGGGCTTCCCCGGCATGCAGCAGCTTTTGCGCAACCCGGAGGGACGCGAGGTGATCGTGCTGGTGCGCCCCTCCGAGAAGAACAAGGCGATGCTTGCGCCCTATGAGGGGCAGGCGGGACTGACGATCTGCTGGGGGGATCTGACGAATTATGAAGACGTCTACGCCTGCGTAGAGGGCGCGGATATCATCCTCCACGTGGCGGCGTTTGTTTCGCCGGCCGCGGACTATCACCCCAGGGAGGCGATGAGGGTCAACTTCGGAACCACGCGCAACCTCATCCGCGCAATCCGGGCGCAAAAGCGCGAGCAAGAGGTGCGCTTTGTATATATCGGCACGGTGGCGGAAACGGGCGACCGTATGCCGCCGATCCACTGGGGGCGTGTGGGCGACCCGATTAAGCCGAGCGTATACGACTACTACGCGGTCTCCAAGATTGCGGCGGAGCGGCTCGTGATCGAGTCTGGTCTCAAGCACTGGGTGAGCTTGCGCCAGACGGGCATCATCGGGCCGAAGATGAGCGAGATCGACGACGCGATCATGTTTCACAACTGCTTGGATAACGTGCTGGAGTACGTTTCCGACCGGGATTCCGCGGTGTTGCTGCGCAATCTTTGCGATTTTCAGCGTTCGGGCGCGCTGCCGGAGGCATTCTGGAACCACATCTACAACATCGGCGGCGGCGCCGGCTGCCGAACCAGCACCTATGATATGTATCGCGTGCTCTTTGGCGCGCTGGGGTTCACCGATCTTTCCTACGCGCTGCTCGATTCCAAGTACTACGCAACGCGCAACTTCCACGGGCAGTATTATCTGGATTCCGACAAGCTTGAGAATGATCTGCATTTTCGGCATGATACCATGCAGTATTACTACGATTGCTATCTCGAGCAGTTGGGTGCGACGCGCAATCTCTCCCGCTGCATCACCAAACTGCCCGGCGGGCAGAAGCTGATCGGCGGCGTGATGCGCAAAAAGTTTATGAAGACCGCGTTGACCGAGCATGGCACGGCGCGCTTCATTCGCGAGGGGAGGGAGGATCAGATCGCCGCGTACTGGGGCTCGCGCGAGGCGATGGAGGCCGTTGCGCCGATGCGCGATTTCCAGCACTTTACGGACTGGGATACGGTCGTTGCGATCGACCACGGCTACGACGAGGCCAAGCCCGGGGAAGCGCTGGCGCTGGCAGACCTGCGCAAGGCTGCGGAGTTTCGCGGGGGCGCGTGCCTTTCGAACGAAATGCGGCAGGGGGACTGGGCGGGCAAGCTCGCGTTTCGCTGTGCGTTTGGCCACACGTTTGAGGCAAGCCCCCGGCTGGTGCTCGAGGGCGGGCACTGGTGCCCGGTCTGCGAGCGGGAGAGCTGGAATTACCAGAACCGCGCAAAGGTCGATCCCTTCTTTGCGCAGGTGTGGTATCCGCTGCACGCGGCAGACGAGCAGCCGCGTGTCTACCCAAAGGAGGTATCGGAACTGGAGTTTGCGGGCGAGGATACATGAAGGCGAGGTTCATTGCGCTGACCGATATCAACCGCGGGATCGAGCAGGACGACATCCAATCGCTCGTGCGGCTGCTGCTATACTCGAATCAGATCGATATCGAGGGGCTGATCGCGTGCACTTCATGCTTTGTAAAGCGCGGCGCGCGCCGGAAGCACCTAAAGATCATACACGATGTCATCGACGCGTATGAAAAGGTGAGGGCAAATCTGCTGCTGCACGAACCCGGGTTTCCCGAGGCGGATGCGCTGCGCGTGGTTGCGTGCACAGGCGTCCCGGCCTTTGGCAAGAGCGAAGGAAACGGGTTTGCCGACGCGGCTTACGACGGTTGCCCCGGGGTGAAGCGCATCCTGGACGCCGCCGACCGGGAGGACCCGAGGCCGCTCTGGATCGGGCTCTGGGGCGGTGCAAACACGCTGGCGCAGGCGGTCTGGACGGCGCGGCGGCAGCGATCGGACGAAGCATTTGACCGGTTTCTGTCCAAGCTGAGGATCTACGGGATCTCCGATCAGGATCATGCGGCGCCGTGGCTGCGGGCGCGCTTTGGCGAGAAGCTGTTTTACATCGTATCCCCGAGCTGCGCGGATCGATCCGGCGCGCGGGACTACTGGCGCGCCACCTGGCCGGGCATATCGGCCGACCGCAATAGAAATGGCAGCGAGGATGGCAGCAAAGGCGGCGGATTTTCCGGTGCAGACGGCGAAATGGTCGGCAACGCATGGCTGGGCAAAAACATCATCAGCCACGGCGTTTATGGCAAAGCCTATCCGCGCAGCAGGTTTATCATGGAGGGCGATACGCCGAGCTATCTGGGGCTGATTCCAAACGGACTCAACGAGCCGGAGCATCCCGATTATGGTGGCTGGGGCGGGCGCTATGAGCGCCGTGTTCCATCCGCCACGCCGGGGCTGTTGCCGGAAAACCACCCGATCTGGACCAATGCCGCCGACACGGTTACCGGCAGCGACGGGCGCCTGCACACGAGCCCGCAGGCTACGATCTGGCGCTGGCGCGCAGCGTATCAAAACGATTTTGCCGCCAGGATGGACTGGACCGTGGCGCGCGCGTATGCCGGGGCGAATCATCCGCAGCAGGTGCGGTTTGCCCACCCGGTCCGGCTGGAGGCGGCCGCCGGCGCGCCTGTGGAGCTGGATGCATCGCCGTCCTTCGATCCGGATGGGGACGCGCTCTCCTTTCACTGGTTCTTTTATCGTGAGGCGGGGTCGCCGGGGGTTACGTTATCCCTCGAAAACAGCGACTCGTCTCGCGCCCGATTCGTTGCGCCGGATATTCCGCCGGAGGCGGAGACGCTGTCGCTCCACATCCTCGTAGAGGTGCGAGACGGCGGAACGCCCGTGTTGACGCGCTATGGCCGGGTCGTCGTGGACATTGTAAAGACAGCGCGCGCTTCGGTGTGCGGGAATGAATAGGACGGGAGGTGTGTTGCTGCTATGACGGACGCGGTTTGCCGGGATTGGTATTTTTACAGGGATGGCGCAGAGCCGCAGCGGGTCGATCTGCCGCACGACGCGATGCTGACGCAGCCGCGGGACGCCGCATGCCGCAATGCGGAAAAGACGGGGTATTTTCCGGGCGGAACCTACCGGTATGAAAAGACGTTTTCGATCGGCGAGGCGGATGCGGAGCGCTCCGTCGTGCTGCTGTTTGAGGGCGTTTACCGGCATGCGAGCGTGCTGTTGAACAGTCGGGAGGTTGCGCGTCATGCCTATGGCTACACGGAGTTTACGGCCGATCTTACCGGCCTTGTGCGCCCTGGCGAAAACACCGTGCGCGTCATCGTCGACAACCGCCTGGAGCCCAATAGCCGCTGGTACTCCGGCAGCGGAATCTACCGCCCTGTGCGCCTGATGATCCGGGAAAAGGAGCATATCGAGGACCTGGTTATCCGAACGGTATCGCATTCGCCCGCGGTGATCGAGGTTTCGGCAAAAGCCGATGGCGCGTCGGTGCGGATCTATGACGGCGAGATATTGGTCGCGGCTGGCGAATTGGGGCGGTTCGAGCTTCCAAACGCCAAGCTCTGGAGCGCGGAGGAGCCGCATCTCTACACCTGCGTCGTTTCGAGCGCGCGCGATGAGGTGCGCGAGACGTTTGGGATACGAACGATCGAATGGAGCGCAAAGACCGGGCTTTTGATCAACGGCGGTGAGGTGCTGCTGCGCGGCGGATGCATCCACCACGACAACGGCATTCTTGGGGCGTGCGCCTTTGCGGACGCGGAGGAGCGGCGTGTGCGGATCCTGAAAGCAGCCGGATACAATGCGATCCGCTCCGCGCACAACCCCTGCTCGCGCGCGCTGCTCGACGCATGCGACCGGCTCGGGATGTATGTGATGGACGAGGCGTTCGACGGGTGGTATACGCCGAAGACCTATCACGATTATGCGCGCGACTTCGAGGCGTGCCACGAAGCGGATATCGCGGCGATGGTGGCCAAGGATATCAACCATCCGAGCGTCATCCTCTATTCGCTGGGCAACGAAGTGACCGAGACCGCGCAGGAGCGGGGCATACGGCTGGCCGGGCGCATGGCGCGGCAGGTGCATACCCTTGACGCGACCCGCCCCGTCACCTGCGGCGTCAACGCCATGCTCAACGCGCTCAGCGCAAGGGGAATCGCCATCTACAAAGACAGCGGGGCATATCGGCCGGAGCCGCTGCCGCCTATAGAAGGCACGGCGAAGGAGCGTAAATCCGGCTCGGCTTTTTTCAATTTTGTGATGCAAAACGCAAACTGGATCACCGATATGATCTCCGGCAGCAGGGCGGGCGGGGCCGCGATCCGCGAGGTTGCAGCCAAGCTCGACGTGCTCGGCCTCAACTACGGCTCCCGGCGGTACGACAAGGATGCCGCGGCGTTTCTCGAGCGGATCATGGTCGGCAGCGAGACGATGATTCACGACCTGCCCTACAACTGGGCGCGCGTGAAGAAGCATAAGGCGATCATCGGCGACTTCGCCTGGACGGCGATGGACTATCTCGGCGAGGCCGGCGTGGGCGACTGGACCTATTTTGCCGCGCAGAGCGGGCTGATGCTCACCGCGGGCTGCGGCGCGATCGACCTGATCGGCACGCCCGGCGCGGAGAGCTTTTTTCAACAGGTGGTGTGGGGACTCAGAGTGGAGCCGTATCTCTGCGTACGCCCCGTGAAGTATGCGCGCGAGACGCCGCACAAGAGCAGATGGCGCTTTACCGATGCGATCGACAGCTGGAGCTGGCAGGGCTGCGAGGGAGAGCGGGCGGTCGTGGAGGTCTTCAGCGGGGCGCACAGCGCCGTGCTGTACCGAAACGGCCGGCGGATCGGCAAAAAGCGGATTCGACAGTTTCGAGCGGTGTTTCAAACACGCTATGCGCCGGGAATTTTGGAAGCGGCGGCGCTCGACCGGGACGGGCGTGAGCTTTCGCGCACGCAGCTCCGCACCGCCGGTGACGAGACTGTGCTCAGCGTTTCTGCCGATAAGACGCGGCTGCGCGCAAACGGTCAGGATCTGTGTTTTTTGTCCATTGCGCTGACGGATCGCGAGGGAATCTGTAAGCCGGCGGCGGATGTTTGCATCCGCGTTGCGGTGCGTGGCCCGGGAAGGTTGCAGGGGCTTGGCAGCGCGCGCTGCAAGACGGACGAGGTGTTTGATCAGGACACCCACGAAACGTATCTGGGCCGGGCGCTGGCCGTGATCCGCGCCGGATACCGCCCGGGGGAGATATGCGTTACACTCAGCGCGGATGGCATGGCGGAAAGAACCATCGCAATCGCGGTGGTTGAGGAGGACAACTGAATGGAATCGATTCGACTGCGAGGGGAACGACAGGCATACAATCCGTTTTTACCGCTGCACGAGTACATTCCGGACGGCTCGATTGCGCAGGTGGAGATGACCTCCTGCGGGCTCAACGGTGGGCCCCTGCGCGCGCGGGGGGAGTACCCGGCCGTGATCGCCTGCAACCTCACCAACGGCAGGATGCCGCACCTGCAAAGTCGAAAGTCCCGCGCGCGGTGCCCGTATATCACAAACCGCGGCGAGGAGCGATTCATCGCCGGCATCGTGTCGGGGGTTCGGATCGGCTACAAATATTTTGCGTTTTCAGGAGAGACGGAGCTATCCGTCAAGACGAGGGGAAGCGCAAACGGAATGCTGCGCATCTTTGTGCAGGAGACGGGTGAGTGCGCGGGCGAGATCGCGATCCGGCCGAGCGAAGGGTGGCGCAGCAGACAAACCAGCATCGCGGCGCAGGGAACCCTGCCACTGATCTTTCAGTATGCCGGCCGGGGGCGGATGGATCTGCTCTCCTTTGCGCTGGCGGAGCGCAGCGCCGCGCCGAAGAGGTGAAGCTGCGCCGCCGAACCGGGCGAGGCAAACTAAAAAAGGCCGCCTTGGCGGCCGGGGATGTCGGCGGATGCGGCAGCGCGTTTTCCGGTGAATCAAACCGCTTCCAGGCGGTTTTTTTCTGCCGCGGCGTCTATGATCCGGCGGATCTCGGCTTCCGCTCCGGTAAAGACGGCCACGATCTGCGGGTCGAAATGGCTGCCCGCGCCTTCCTGCAGGCGTGCGATCGCGTCCTCCAGCGAATAGGCCGGTTTATAGCTGCGCTTGGAGATGAGCGCGTCAAACACGTCGGAGACCGCCATGATGCGCGCGCACAGCGGGATTCCCTCGCCGGATAGTCCCTTGGGATAGCCGCTTCCGTCCCAGCGCTCATGGTGATACTCCGCCATGGCGATGGCCATGGAGAGCCAGCTGCCGTCCTCGATGTCCGACAGCGAGGCGCGCAGGATCGCGGCTCCCTGCGTCGTGTGCGTCTTCATCAGCGCAAACTCTTCGTCTGTAAGCTTGCCGGGTTTGTTGAGCACGGCATCCGGAATCTTGATCTTGCCGATGTCGTGCAGCGGCGCCGAGACGGCGAGCATCTTGACGAATTCCTCGTCGATCCGTCCGCCATAGAGGCCGTTTTCCATCAGCCGACGGCCGATGAGCTGCACGTAGCTCGCGGTGCGCTTGATGTGCCCGCCCGTATTCCCGTCGCGGTTTTCCACCATGTTTGCCAGCGTATAGATGATGTTGCGCTGCATGAGCGATATTTCGAGGGTTTTTGCCGTCAGCTCCGAGACGTATTTTGCAATGGCGTCCTCCGTACGGCACATGGTGTCGAAGATTTCCTCCAGCTCATCCCCGGTTTTGACGCCGAGCCGGTCCCGCACGCGGGCTGTGCCGGGCGTGTCTGCATAGCGGAAGCTTCGCGCCTGCTCGACCAGCACAGACATCGGTTCTAAAAGCCCTTTGTCGCCATACCGCAGGGAGATGGCCGCGATCACGATCATCACCCCAAACAGCAGCGAGGCGATGCTGATGGAAAAGGAGTACAGGTTTGTGTTGATCTGCTGCATGTCGATGTCCGCCGCGGCATAGGCGACGACGTCGTTTGCCGCGTTGTAGACCGGCTTGTACGCTGTCAGCAGCCACCCGTAGGAACCGTTTGTGATGGAAGGCGGGATGTCCGCCTCGCCCGCGAGCATCTGCTCCAGGTGCGGAAAGGCGGTGGTATACGGCAGCACGGTTCCGACCGATTCCCCCGCGAAGTCCGCCGCATCCAAGTCAAACACGACGTGCCTGCCGTCCGGCCGGAACGCGTAGACATACATATACTTGATCAGAGCGGCGTTGTCGAGGATATCGTGGAGCGCGTGCTTCGTCTGCTCGTAATCCGCCGAAGGCTCGGTTTGGGAAAGATAGTCTTCCACGCGGTCTCCGTCGATCTTAGCCAGCATCATGGATACGATGTCGCCGCACAGCACGGAATATTGGTCGATCTGCTTGCTGC
The DNA here is from genome assembly GCA_023399275.1 of Bacillota bacterium. Lineage (GTDB taxonomy): Bacteria > Bacillota > Clostridia > Christensenellales > CAG-138 > UBA7703. The sequence continues at coordinate 14,591 of JAEWQH010000024.1, read as the reverse complement.
GGTAGATGGATACGCTGATGGTCAGCGCCAGAATGCTGAGAACGGCGGAGGAGATCATGATCAGCAGCGTGATCTTCGTGCGAATCGAGCGCCTGCGAAACAATCGCTGTGCCTGGGGCTGCGCGGGGGCCTCCGCCAAAGCGGCGTCCGGCCCGGGCTTGGCGTATATGTACCCCAGCGGCAGCTGCGCAAGGACGCGCTGCGGCAGCAGCCAGATCACCGCGTCCAATATCGCAACGGTGACGAGCTTATCCGCAAGATCCGTCCAGAGGCTCGCGACGAGCTGCGCCGAGAATTCACTCAGGTGGAGCTGCTGTAAAAGGGTGTTCGCCAGCGCAGCGGACGCGCCCTGACCGAGGGTGAAGCCATAGAGCATCCATGTGATGACAAAGCCGAGCCCGCCGCCGATCAGGGAAAGAGAGACCACCGCCAGAATCTGGCCGTACCAACGGCGCAGCAGGCCCTTTTGAGAGAGCCACGCCGCCATCATGGCGAGCAGCACGTTGAGGAACCCGTAGTAGAGCGTCATAGGGTCGGGGGAGACGGAGAGCAGGGAGGTGATGCTGTTGGATAGGAACCCGACCGCGATGCCCGGCAGCATGCCGCCCAGCACCGCTACGAGCACGGTGCCGATCGAGTCGAGATACAGCGGGATATCGAAGACCCCGGTGATCCAAACGAGGCCGATATTGAGCGTAAGCCCCGCCAAAAAAAGGATGAGCATGGGTTTTGAAAACAACCGCTTCGACATATCGGACGTTCAGCCTCCTTGTGATTCGGTCAGCCAGGCGGGGGCAGCGAGACGCATGGGCCGGGATGCGGAAATGTGGCAGGAGGGGATGCGGCGCTCTGGCGCACGCGTCGGAGACGAAGGGCTGAATCGACCGGAAACCACCGCTCTTGCGCGGGAAAAGCGGGCGTGGAACCAACAGATTCACTATATCACACGCCGGCCGGTGCAAGCAATTTCCGGGTAAAACTTATGCAAAAAAAGCGCGTCTTTTTGTGCATAGGGCGCGGAGAATTCGCAAAATGATGACGGTTTAAAAAAAAGAAGCGCCGTATCGTGCGGCGCAGGAGGAAACCGGCTAGAGGACGCTTTTGAGGAAGCTGATCGCTTTGTCGTTGGTCGGGTGGTCAAAGAGCTCCCTTGGCGCGCCTTCCTCGAGGATCATGCCGTCGGCCATAAAGACCACGCGGTCGGCAACCTCGCGCGCAAAGCCCATCTCATGCGTGACGCAGAGCATGGTCATGCCTTGCCGGGCGAGGCCCTTCATCACGTTCAGAACTTCGCCGACCAGCTCCGGGTCGAGCGCGCTGGTCGGTTCGTCGAAAAGCATGATCTCCGGCTCCATGGCGAGTGCGCGTGCGATGGCGACGCGCTGCTGCTGCCCACCGGAGAGTTTGCTCGGGTAGACGTTGAGCTTGTCGGCAAGTCCGACGCGCTCGATGAGCTCCACGGCCAGCTGCTGTGCCGCTTCCCTGGTCTTCTTGCGTACCAGAACCGGCGCGATCATCACGTTTTCCAGCACGGTTTTGTGCGGAAAGAGGTTGAAGCGCTGGAAGACCATACCCATCTCGAGCAGCATCGCCTTCTGCGCCTCCGGCTCTGCGCGGTGGATGGTGCGGTTGTGCTCGCGGTGCAGAAACAGCTCGTCCTTGATGAAGATCTTTCCGCTCGTGATCTTCTCAAGCTGGTTGAGCGAGCGCAGATAGGTCGATTTACCCGCGCCGGAGGGGCCGATGATGCAGATCACCTCGCCCTTTCGGACGGAGAGGTTGATGTTTTTGAGCACCTCGAGGGACCCGAAGCTTTTGCACAGATCCTCTGTGCGGAGAATATACCGATAATCACTCATATGCGCGCCCTACTCATAAATCGAAAGTCGTTTCTCCACCTTGCCAAAGAGGAACGTGAAGATCGCGGTGATGACCAGGTAGATCAGCAGCGCGGGGATGAAAACGAGATAGTTCCCTTCGCTGGTCATGATGGTCTTGGAGATCGTCGTGATGTCCATCAGCGAGATGGCGAATACGAGGGAGACGTCCTTGATCATCATGACGAACTCGTTGCACAGCGGCGGAATCATCCGGCGGATCGACTGCGGGATGATGATGGTACGCATCATCTGCGCGTAGCTCATGCCGAGCGCTTTGGCCGCTTCGTTTTGCCCCTTGTCGATGGATTGGATCGCAGCGCGGACGATCTCTGCGCAGTAGGCGGCCGAGTTGAGCGAAAACGCGATCAACGCCGCGAGAAACGCGCCCTTGTAGACAGCCTCCGGGTCGGCCGCGCTGAAGATGCCGCGCCAGGAGAAGCCGAAGATCACGGGCGCGGAGAAGTAGACCACAAAGAGCTGGATCAGCAGCGGCGTACCGCGGAAGAAGAAGACATATGCGCTGCTGAGCTTGCTGATGAGCTTGTTTTCCGAGATCTTGCCCAGCGCGAGAAAGACGCTCAGGATCGCGCCGATCACCATGGAAAGCGTGGTCAAAAGCAACGTGAGCTTCACGCCGTGCAGCAGGTTTTCCCCTACGCCGAGCATGCGGTAGGTATAGTTGATCATCTGCCCGGCGAACTTGCCCGCGCCCTCGTCCGCGCCGTAAACCGCCCCGGCGAAGCCGACGTAAGACTCCTTGATCGCCTTTGCACCGGAGGTCGTAAACGAGATATAGCTCACGACGCCGAGATTATTGTAGGTGATGGTCAGGGACTTTCTGCTGCTGGTCTTGTCCTGCTCGATGAGTTGCTTGACCGTATCCGAAGCGCGATCGAGCATCGTCTGCTCCGATACGTTGACGGCGGAGAGGGCGGCAACAAGCGCCACAGTCGCCATAAGGACTATGGCGACTGTTTTGGTAGAGCGCTTCCAGCTTTTGATCGAGATGAGTTTTTTGAATCTGCTCATGTTATCTCGCTTATCGTTCTGAAATCAGGGGCTTCGGCCGGCGGAGCCGCCGGGCCGGCGCGCGGCGTCCGCCGCAATCCGGGCCGATCAGTTGCCGAACCAGTAGGCGATGTTCGATTCGAAGAAGCCTTCCGCCTCCAGCTGGGCGAGCGCTTCGTTGAGGGCTACCTGCAGGGCGGTGTTGTCCAGCGCCAGCGCGATGCCGAACTGCTCCGGCTCGCTCTCGTCCTGGAAGGCCTTGACGTATTTATCCGGGCTGACGGAGAGGTAGCCGTCCGCAACGGTGGAGTCCACGACGACCGCGTCAACCTCGCCGTTTTCCAGCTGGGTGAAGCACGTGGTGATCTTCTCGTTGGCGGAGATCGTGGCGTTGATCGAGCCGGTGCTGACATAGTCCGACATCAGGATATCCGAGGTGGTCTCTTTCTGAACGGCGATGGTGAGGCCGTCGAGATCGAGGAAGCTCGAGATCGTGCCCGTATAGCCGGCTTTCACGACGACTGCCTGATAGTTGTTGATGTAGGGATCCGTAAAGAGCATACTCTCCTTGCGCTCCGCGGTGATGGTTACGGCGGAGATGACGCAGTCGTAGTTTACGCCGATGCCCTGGAAGATGCCGTCCCAGGCGGTGTTGATGAAGTTGACGGAGAGGCCGAGCTTTTCGCCGAGGGCCTTGGCGAGATCCACGTCAAAGCCGATCGGGGTGGTGCCGTCCTCGGCGAAATCCTCAAACGGGATGTAGCCGATCTCCATGCCGATGTTCAGCACGCCGTCCTGCAGCAGCTTTACGCCGGACATATCGACGCTGGCGGCGGCCGGGGCTTCGGTTGCCGCGGGGGTCTCTTCCGCTTCCTTCGCGCCGCAGGCCGCAAACGAGAGCAGAATCAGCGCGGACAGCGCCAGGGCAAGTACTTTTTTCATCATGATATCCGATCCTCCAAAAAAGAATAGGAGCTGAACCGCTCAACTCCATTGTTTGCACTAAAATAGCATAGATATACCGTGCTGTCAATATATAATTTATAATTATAAGCGATATTTTCGATGAAAATACAATAAATACACAAAATATGGATAAAAAAGCGCTAATATTGCATAAAAATACTAAATTATTAAATAAAAATGCGTACTGCGGTGCGGCGGGCGCACTTTCCGGCGCGTCAGTCCTCCGCGTGTTGGCAGGTTTCGCGGATGTGCTCGAGGCCCATCTCAAAGATCTGGCGCACGTGGTCGTCTGCCAGCGAGTAGTAGATGTTCTTACCGTCGCGGCGGTTGACGACGAGGTTTGCTTCGCGCAGTGCGCGCAGCTGGTGCGATATGGCGGACTTGGTCATGCCCAGCAGCGCGGCCAGATCGCACACGCAGAGCTCGTGTTCGTCAAGCGCCCACATGATCTTGGCGCGCGTGCTGTCGCCAAGCACTTTGAAAAAGTCGGAGAGGTCATAGAGCTCGCTCTCATCCGGCATGTTTCGCCGGACCGTATCCACCACCTCGGAGTGAATGATATCGCATTCGCAGACGTACGCTTCGCGTTTCATGATCGGGTCTCCTCTCTCCGCCCGCGTGGCTGCCGGGTGCGGCGCTTCGCTGTGCGAGCGGGCAGGCGGGCGGCGGCGCGTTTTTTGCGCTTCCTCTATTATAGTATAGCATTTTCAATGCGTGAAAAAAACTTCTGAGAAACAGCGGAAAAAGCTTGACAGTTGAGCAGGCACTCAACTATAATCATATTGAAAGTTGAACGAATGCTCAACTGTTCGCCGCGGCAGGCGCCGCGGTCGGCACATCCAAATCAATCAGCCGCATTTGCGGCAGAAAAGGAATACGCATGAAGAAGACATTTCGACTCGAAGGACTGGACTGCGCAAACTGCGCGGCGAAGATTGAATCCCAGGTTGCGGCGCTGGAGGGCGTCCACGCGGCTAGCGTCAACTTTATGACCTCCAAGATGGTGATCGAGGGGGCGGATGAGCACGCGGAGCAGATCGTTGCGCAGGCGCTCGATATCGTCAAGAGAGTGGAGCCGGATGTCGTCGTGCGAAAGGCATAGGGGTATGAAACGGACGGAGAATCAAAAGCGCTTGATCAAGACGCTCGTTGGCGCGGCGGTCTACGCGCTGGCGATCATCACGCGAAACGACGAAAGCCTGTTTACGATTGCAGCGTTTCTGGCCGCATACTTCATCATCGGCGGGGACGTGCTCTTGCGCGCGGGACGCAACATCCTGCGCGGGCAGGTGTTTGATGAGAACTTCCTGATGAGCATCGCCACCATCGGTGCGTTTGTGGTCGGGGATCTGGCCGAGGCCGTGGCCGTTATGCTGTTTTATCAGGTCGGCGAGCTGTTTCAAAGCTACGCCGTCGATCAATCCCGCAAATCGATTGCGGGGTTGATGGATATCCGCCCGGACTATGCCAATGTGCAGCGCGGCGATCGGCTGGAACGGGTTGATCCGGACGACGTCAAGGTGGACGAGATCATCGTGATCAAGCCCGGAGAGCGCGTTCCGCTGGATGCGGTTGTGCTCAGCGGCAGCTCCACGCTCGACACTTCCGCGCTCACGGGCGAATCCCTGCCGCGCGACGTGGAGGAGGGGGATGCGCTGCTGAGCGGCTGCATCAACATCAGCGGCCTCGTCACCGCGCGCGTCACAAAGGAGTACGGCGAGTCCACCGTGAGCAAAATCCTCGATCTGGTGGAAAACGCGAGCAGCAAAAAGTCCAACTCCGAGCACTTCATTACGAAGTTTGCGCGCTACTACACGCCCGCGGTGGTGATCGTCGCGGTGCTGCTGGCGCTGATTCCGCCGCTGGTCATTCCGGGCGCGGCCTTCTCGGACTGGATCTACCGCGGGTTGATCTTCCTCGTGATCTCCTGCCCCTGCGCGCTGGTCATGTCCATACCGCTGAGCTTCTTCGGCGGCATCGGCGGCGCATCCAAACGCGGCATCCTGGTCAAGGGCAGCAACTATCTCGAAGCGCTCGCCGAGACGGAGATCGTCGTGTTCGACAAGACGGGTACGCTCACCAAGGGGGTCTTCAAGGTGCAGCGGGTCGTGCCGCAGGGCATCGAGCCGGATGCGCTGCTGGAGCTCGCGGCATACGCCGAGAGCTACTCCAACCACCCGATCTCGCTTTCGCTGCAGAAGGCTTATGACAAGCCGATCGATGCCGCGCGCATCGGCGAGGTGGAGGAGATCTCCGGCCACGGTGTCAAGGCGCGTGTGGACGGGGCGCTGATCGCCGCGGGAAACGCCAAGCTCATGCGCAGTCTCGGCGTTGCGTTTGCGGAGCCGGAGGATGTTGTCGGCACGGTGGTGCACATCGCGCGCGACGGCGCGTATCTGGGGTATATCGTGATTGCGGACGAGGTGAAGGAGGATGCGGCGCGTGCCATCCGCGAGCTCAAGCAGGCGAATGTGCGCAAGACCATCATGCTTACGGGGGACTCCCGCCGCATCGGCGAGCGGATTGCGGCCGACCTCGGGCTGGACGGCGCGTATACCGAGTTGCTGCCGGCGGATAAGGTGGCGAAGGTCGAGGAGTTGTTTGCGGAGAAATCCCCGCGTGGCAAGCTTGCGTTTGTAGGAGACGGCATCAACGACGCGCCGGTGCTGGCGCGGGCGGATATCGGCATCGCCATGGGGGCGCTGGGGTCGGATGCGGCCATCGAAGCCGCGGACATCGTCATCATGACGGACGAGCCCTCCAAGATTGCGACGGCGATCCGCGTTTCGCAAAAGACGCTGCGTATCGTAAAGGAGAACATCGCATTTGCGCTGCTGGTCAAGGCAGCCGTGCTGCTGCTCGGTGCGCTCGGCATCGCCTCCATGTGGGCGGCGATCTTTGCGGACGTAGGCGTGGCCGTGCTCGCCATCCTCAACGCGATCCGCATGCTGAACGTCAAGAAGATCCGCTGAGGAAGCAGAAGCCTCGCAAGACACAGAAACAGCGCCCGCGCAGCCGGATCGGTTGCGCGGGCGTTTTCGGCTTTGGCCGGTGATAAAAAAATGATGCTGGCGCGTGCGGTCAGTTTGTCTTGAGATGCAAGAGCGTATACAGCGGGCAGTAGCCAAGGATCCCGGTCAGCAGAGGGATCAGGCCGACGAGCCCGATCCAGCGGATGCCGCCGGAGAGAAACACGATCAGGCTCAGCAGTGCGATGCCGGCGACGATGCGGATCCAGCGGTCCGTCTTGCCGATGTTTTGTTTCATAAGATATAGCCCCCAGTCGTTTTGTCGATATATATAGGATAACCGCTTTTCTGCGGCGGCTCTGTGCGCAAGTCACGCCGGCTGCGCAAAGGATGCTGTTGCAAGCGTGACAAAAGCACAGTATTATGGTGTTGTCGGCGGTATGATTATCACGACAAAGCAAGACGAACCGATCAGAGAGAATCGAGAAAAAAGGAGACTGACAACATGATTTCGGAAAAAGTAAAAAAACTGTTGAACGAACAGATCACCAAGGAGTTCTACTCCGCATATCTGTATCTGGATTTCGCAAATTACTACGATGAGCAGGGCCTGAAGGGCTTTGCCAACTGGTTCAATATCCAGGCGCAGGAGGAGCGTGACCACGCGCTGCTGTTCATCAAATACATGCAAAACAACGACATCAAGGTCACGCTGGAGGCGATTGCCAAGCCGGACGTCGTGCTCAAAAAGCACATTGACGCGCTCTGCGCCTCCCTGACCCACGAGCAGTATGTAACCGCCTCGATCCACACCATCTACGAAGCCGCGTTTGAGGCGAAGGACTTCCGCACCATGCAGTTCCTCGACTGGTTCGTCAAGGAACAGGCGGAGGAGGAGACCAACGCCAACGACAATATCAAGAAGATGGAGCTCTTCGGCGCAGAGAGCAAGGGTTTGTTCATGCTCGATCAGGAGATGGGTACGCGCGCCTACACCGCGCCGAGCCTCGTGCTCTAATCTCAAATACCGCGATGCAAACAGTGCAGCCCGCCGGAAAACCGGCGGGCTGTGTCGTATTTTGGGAAAGGGTCATGCGTCCGGCAGATCGATCTCTGCCGGATCGGTCTCGTAGGGATAGCATTGCCAGCTTTCGCCGTTTGCTTCGAAGTCTGCGATGTCGGAGAGCTTGAGCTTCATGTATTTCGCGGTGGCGGTGACGGCGGCTTCTCCGCCCGGCAGCAAGATGGCGCCGTCGCCCGTGAAGATGCGGCGCGTATTCTCCAGTATGCGCCCGGTGACGGTGAGCTCTACGCCGTATGGCACGGGCTTTTTGTAGTGCGTGCTGATCTCCACGGTGACCGCCCAGGTATCCGGCTCCGTTACGTTGATGGCCCGGCCGATGGTTTCGTCCAGCAGCGCGGCGCTTACGCCGCCGTGTACGCGCCCGGGGTAGCTTTGGTGGTGTTCGTTTGGCGTCACCTTGGCCGCGATGGTGCCGTCCTCCAGCTCATAGAAGTCCGTATGCAGGCCAAAGGGGTTTTCAACGCCGCAGACGAAGCAGCCCTTGCCCGCATTGTGTTTTTTGACGACGAGTCTTTTCAAAATGGATCACCTCTGCATTGCGCCGCTTTGCGCGCGTTGGGCGCGCCCGGCTATGATATCGGATACTGCTTCTATTATACAGAAAATCACTGCGTTTTCAAATGCGGGGCGGCGGGCCGGGTTGCGCGGATCCTATATTGCGCCCGTGCGCTGGTAAGGCGGAAGAGGTTGTGTTACCTTTAGGTTGCGCGCCAGGCTGAGGCGGGCGTGCGATACAACCGAATAGCCGGTCCAATCTTTTTTGTATGGGAGCGAATATGAAAAAGCTGATGATCCTGTCCACCGGCGGCACCATTGCCTGTACGCAGACGGAGGACGGCCTGATTCCCACGCTGAGCGCGGACGATATCCTGGGCTTTGTGCCGGATGCCGGGAGGCTGTGGCGGATCAAGACCAAAACGATTCTGAATCTGGATAGTTCCAACATCCAGCCGGAGGAATGGCGGCTCATTGCCGGGGCCGTGTTCGACAGCCTGCCGAACTGCGACGGCGTCGTGGTGCTGCACGGTACGGATACGATGGCGTATACCGCGAGCATGCTCTCGTTTATGCTGCAAAATGTGGACAAGCCCGTCGTGATCACGGGTGCGCAGCTGCCGGTCGGACATCCGCGGACGGATGCGAAGCGAAACCTGCGCGATGCGCTGGCTGCCGCGGCGAGCGCAATCGCAGGGGTGGTCGTGGTGTTCGACCGAAAGATCATGCTCGGCTGCCGTGTGGCGAAGGTGCGCACCATGAGCCGAAACGCGTTTGAGAGCATCAACCGTGCGCCGGTCGGCCGCATCCGCTCTGGCGGCATAAGCCTGATCGCCCCGCCGGAGCCGCCGACGGGTAAGCCCGCGCTGGACGATGCGATCGAGCCGGGCGTGTTCCTGCTCAAGCTGATCCCCGGTACCCGGCCGGAGGTGTTTGACGACATCGCGCGGCTTGGTTACCGCGGCGTTGTGATCGAGGGTTTTGGCCTCGGCGGGCTGCACTGCCTCCGCCGGAACCTCCTCGCCGGGATCCAGAAGCTGCTGGATGAAGACGTTTCGGTGCTGCTGACCACGCAGTGCCGCTACGAGCCGAGCGACCCCACGGTCTACGAAACCGGCAGGCTTGCGCTGGAACTGGGCATCTTGCAGGCGTATGACATGACGAGCGAGTGCGCAGTGACGAAGCTGATGTGGGTGCTCGCGCACGCAAACACGCCGCAGCAGGTGCGCCGGATGATGGAGACAAACTACTGCGGCGAAATCACGCTGCCGGCGGGCGCGCAGACTGTGGTACAATCTTAGCAAACGATCCGGTGCAGGCGCGCCGCGGGAGGGATAAACGATGAGAAACAGGCAACCAATCAACGACGGCTGGCTTTTTTCAGAGGAGTATCGCGCGGGGATGGAGCAGCCGCAGGCGGACGAAGCCGCGTTTGTCCCCGTCCGGCTGCCGCATACGAACCGCGTGCTGCCGCTGAATCACTTCGACGAGCGTGAGAGCAGGCTTGTCAGCTGCTATCGCAGGCGCGTGTGTATCGCCCCGCGCGAAGGCCGGCGCGTGTTTTTGCGCTTTGAGGGCGTAATGGCGGCAGCCAGGGTATTTTACAATGGGATTCTGCTGACCGAGCACCTCGGCGGCTACACGCCGTTTTCCTGCGAACTGACCGGGCACGTCACCGGCGGGGATGATGTGATCGCCGTGGTGGCGGACGCAGACGAACGCGCGGACATCCCTCCGTTTGGATATGTGATCGACTACCTGACCTACGGCGGCATCTACCGCGAGGTATGGCTGGAGGAGACGGATGCGGTCTATCTGAAAAACGCGCACGCAAACCCGCGCAAACTGGAGGAAGGCTGGCGCGTGGAGAGCGAGCTCTTCTTCGACAACGCGGCCGGCGTACGCGGCGCGGCGGAGTTGACCTTTACGCTCGCGGGGGAGCAGGGGGAGGTTTGCCGCCACACGCAGGATGCCTCGCTCGACGGGGCGCGGGAGCAGACGCTGTCGGCCTTTTTTTTAGCGGGCGACGTTCTTCTCTGGGACATCGAGACGCCGCGCCTGTATACGCTGCGGATTGCGCTCTCGATCGGCGGGCGCGAGACGGATGCTTGGGACTGCCGCATTGGCTTTCGCGAGGCGGTTTTTACGCCGGAGGGCTTCTTTCTCAACGGCCGGCAGATGAAGCTGCGCGGGCTGAACCGGCATCAGAGCTATCCCTATGTCGGCTACGCTATGCCAAAGCGTGCGCAGGCGTGCGACGCGGAGCTGCTCAAGCACCGCCTCGGGGTCAACTTTGTGCGCACGAGCCACTATCCGCAGTCCGAACATTTCCTTGCGCGCTGCGACGAGCTGGGGCTGCTGGTGTTTGAGGAGCTGCCGGGCTGGCAGCACATCGGCGGCGAAGGGTGGAAGCAAAACGCGCTGCGCGTGCTGGAGGAGATGATCGAGCGGGACTGGAACCACCCGAGCATCGTGCTCTGGGGCGTGCGCATCAACGAGTCGCAGGACGACGACGCGTTTTATCGCCAGACGAACGCGCTGGCGCACCGGCTGGACGCGACGCGGCAGACCGGCGGCGTGCGCAACTTTGCGGGCAGCCGGCTGCTGGAGGATGTGTATACCTATAACGACTTCGTGCACAATGGCGTAACGCCGCCGCTCAAGACGCGTAAGGCGGTCGCGCGCGCGCGTGTACCCTACCTCGTGACCGAGCACAACGGGCATATGTTTCCCACGAAGAAGTTCGACTGCGAGGAGAAGCGCGTGGAGCACGCGCTGCGGCATCTGCGCGTGCTGGATGCCATGTATGGCGCGGAGGAGATCTGCGGTGCGGTCGGCTGGTGCATGAGCGACTACAACACGCATAAGGACTTTGGCAGCGGGGACCGGGTCTGCTACCATGGCGTGACCGACCTGTTTCGCCTGCCGAAATTTGCCGCGGAGGCCTATCGCTCGCAGCAGGACAGCGAAGCCGTGCTGGAGGTCGCCTCCGGCATGAATCAGGGCGAGCGCGCGGCTGCGGACCTGAGCCGGGTTCACGTATTCACCAACTGCGACTCGGTCCGCCTCTATCAAAACGGCGCGTTCATCGGCGAATTCTTCCCGGATCGTGCGGCATTTCCCAACCTGCCGCATCCGCCGGTCGTCATCGACGACTTCATCGGCGAGCGGATGGAAAAAAACGAGGGCTTCGCTCCAAAGGACGCGGCGCGCATCAAGCGCATCTTCGCCGCGATTTTGAAATACGGCGACAAATCGCTGCCGCTGCGGTATCAGCTCGCGATGGGCTACAGTATGCTCAAGCTGCGGCTGTCCTACCAGGATGCGGTTGGACTCTACATGCGCTATGTCGCGGGCTGGGGCTCGGAATCGACTGAATATCTGTTTGAAGGCTGTCGCGGCGGGCGCCCGGTGGCGAGCGTGCGGCGCGGCGCGTCGGTTTCGGCGGGGCTGCGGCTTACGCCGGATACGCTCACATTGACCGAGGGGGATACCTACGATGTGTGCCGCATCGCGATGGAGCATGTCGATCAGTTTGGCATGGTGCTGCCATATTCCGCGGAGGCGGTGCGCGTCACCGTTTCCGGCGCGGGGGAGCGCATCGGGCCAGAACACATCCCGCTCTGCGGCGGCTCGTCGGCATTCTGGGTGAAGTCCGCCGGGGCGGGGGATATGCGCGTCTGCGTCGAATCCGAGCGGTTTGGCCGGCAGGAGCTGACGCTGACGGTGACGCGGGACGCGTGCCGGGCGGAACGGGCGATCAGCGATCGCTGACGCGCGCAGGTGATTTCGGTGCGTTTTTCGGCATCAATTTTTTTGGCGTGAAAAATATATTATTTAGATTGCAAATCCAACATCAGATGGTATAATATATAAAACTTGCAAGATGGGGCGAGACATCTTGCACTTTTTAACAGGAACAATGGCGTTCCGGAGTCCGCGCATCCCGACAGACGGGAAAGACGCGGGGTTTCCGGACGCCATTCTACTTGGCCGGCAACAGCTGAGAATCGAACTGAAAGAAAAGCTGCAAAAAATGCAGCGCGTGCAAGAGGCGGCAGCGGGCATGCGCCTCGGGTCAACAGAGAAAAAAGACACAGGGGAGAGACGGATTGGGCGCCGGCCCGGACGGGCCGAAGGAATCCGGCAGGGTGAGACATGAATCGACAGCAACAGCAGCAGGAAAACAGCCAACAGGTGCGACAGCAATGCAACGAAAACACCGATTCGGCGGTCGCGCCGAATATCGGGCGTGCGAGGCAACCGGAGCGGGGGATGCAGCAAGCCGCGCTCTGGCGGCCGGAATTTGAGCATGACGCCTGCGGAACAGGCTTCATCGCGCATACGAACGGATTGCGATCGCACGCGATCATCACCGACGCACTCGAAATTTTGGTACGCCTGGCGCATCGCGGCGGAACAGGGGCCGACCCCGACACCGGCGACGGCGCGGGCGTGCTTTTGCAGCTGCCGGACAAGTTTTTTCGCAAGCACGCGGGGCTGCACCTGCCGCGCGAAGGGCAATATGCCGTCGGTATGTTTTTTTTGCCTCTGGAGGAGGAGGTTTGCCGCCTGGCCCAGGAGGAGATCGAGGCCATCGCCAGAGAGGAGGCGTTCACGCCGATCGGCTGGCGGACGGTGCCGACCAACCTGCATGCCTGCGGCTATGGCGCGTGGGCCAGCGTTCTGGCGGTCAAGCAGCTTTTTCTGACATGGAAGGAGGATGAGCTGCCCGCCGACGTAAGGCTCTTTGTGCTCAGAAAGCGCATGGAAAAGGCGATGAAGGAGCAGGGGCGCGAGGTGTACATCCCGAGCCTTTCGAACAGAACCATCGTCTATAAGGGAATGATGCAGGCCTGGCAGGTGTCGGACTTCTACCCAGATTTGCTGGATGAGGACTTCATCTCCGGCATCGCGCTGGTGCACTCGCGCTACTCTACCAACACATTTCCCAACTGGGAGCGGGCGCAGCCGTTTCGCATGGTCGCCCACAACGGAGAGATCAATACGCTCAAGGGCTGCGAGCACGCGGTGCTTGCCGCCTCCGCCGCGATGGACGGGGGCAGGCTCTCCAAGCGGTTTGCGGATATTTTACCGATCCTCGACGCGGACGGGAGCGATTCCACCAAGTTTGACAACCTGCTGGAGTTCCTCGTCGTCGCGGGGCGCTCGCTGCCGCAGGCCCTGTTTATGATGATGCCCGGCCCGTGGTCGAAGGATCCGACGATGGATGAAAACCAGCGGGAGTTCTTCCGCTATGCCGCGTGCCTGATGACCCCGTGGGACGGCCCCGCCGCCATGTGCTTTACCGACGGGCGGCAGGTCGGCGCGGTGCTGGATCGAAACGGCCTGCGCCCCGCGCGCTGGGTGCTCACGCGCGGCGGGCTGCTCGTGCTCGCTTCCGAAAGTGGTGTGATCGACATCCCACCCGCGGAGGTGGTGCGCCGCGGCCGGCTCGGCCCGAACCAGATGCTGCTGCTCGACACGGAGACGGGCGCGCTGCTTGAGGACCGGCAGATCAAGGATCGGTATCTCGACGGGCCGTGGAAGCAGTGGCTCAAGCAGCAGGTCATCGAGCTGGAGGAGCCGAAGTACGAGCGCAGGAGCGCGCCGGGCACGAACCCGACGCGGCTGCAGAATATCTTCGGCTGGACGTATGAGGACCGCATGCTCACCGTGCTGCCGATTGCGCAGACCGGACTCGACCCCGTGGGCTCCATGGGCTACGACGCGCCGATCGCGGTGCTCTCCGAGCGCCCGCAACCGCTGTTTCACTACTTCAAGCAGCTCTTTGCGCAGGTGACCAATCCGCCGATCGACGCCATTCAGGAGGAGTGCGTGGTCGGCATGGACGTGTTTCTCGGCCCGAATGGAGACCCGACGCTGGACCAGCCGGACAACTGCCGCAAGATCCACATGGCGTCCCCGATACTGCACACGGCGAATCTGGAGCGGCTGCTTGCGGGAATCCCGGGCTTTGCCGCAGCCGAGCTGGATATGGTGTTCGATCCCAAACAGGGACTGGAAGCGGGGTTGGACGCGCTTTTTGCCGCGGCGGAGACCGCCCTGCGGCACGGGGCGTCCGTCCTCGTGCTCGCCGACCGGCTGGCGAGCGGGAAGCTGGCGCCGATTCCGTCGCTGCTCGCGACCGCGGGCGTGCATCACCATCTGATCCGCAAGGGGCTGCGC
>JAEWQH010000002.1 GCA_023399275.1 Bacillota bacterium | reverse complement strand
ATAGTCCCCCGTTCTTAGCCGGACGGGACAGCCCGCTTTCCAAAAACAAACACCATTGCAAGGTTGCAACAACCTCGCAATGGTGTTTTTGTTCCGCTCCGGCCCGATCGCAGGATCGGCCGCTGCTAGCGCCGCACCCGCGCGTTGCCTTGGTAGATGCTCCAGATCTGCTCCTCGTCGGCGGGGGTTGCGTAGTCCGTCAGCAGCGTAACCACCAGCGCACCCGATGCCCAGCCAAACTGCAGCCACTTGCCCGGCTCCCATCCCTTGAGCACACCGTAGAGCAGCCCGCTGACAAACCCGTCGCCGCCGCCGATGCGATCGAGCACCGGTATGCCCCGCGGCTCCTCGACATACCAGCGCCCGTCCGTATACAGGATAGCGCCCCAGAGGTTGTCGTTGGCGCTGACGACCTCCCGCAGCGTCGTGGCGAACGCCTGCGCGTCGGGAAAGCGCTTTCGCACCCCGTCGATCATGCGCTGAAAGCCGCTGATCTTCGCGCCGAGATCCCGTCCGCCGGCCTCCGGCCCCTCGACGCCCAACGCCAGCTGAAAATCTTCCTCGTTGCCGATGAGGATGTCCGCCAGTGAGGCGATCTGGGTAAACACCGCCCGCAGCTGCGCCTCACGCCCCTGCCAGAACGACGCGCGGTGGTTGAGGTCAAAGGAGATGCGCGTGCCGTACCGTTTGGCCGCGCGGGCGCAGTCGAGGCAGAACTGCGCGGTCTGATCCGACATGGCAGCAAACAAACCTGAAAGATGCAGCATCTGCGCACCCTCCTCCCCGAAGATACGCTCCAGGTCGAAGTCCTTGCCGCTGAGCGTGCGCCCGACTTCCCCGGCGCGGTCATTCCACACGCGGGCGCCGCGCGCACCGTAGCCGCTGTCCGCCACGTTGATCTGGTGGCGATACCCCCATGGGCCGCCCGGGTCCACCTCCGGCCCTTCAAAATCAATGCCGCGCGCGCGCAGCTCGCCCTTGATGAACTGCGCAAAGGGGCTGCCCTCCACAAACGCCGTCAGCACCTTGGTGCGCAGTCCCAGCGAGGCCGAAACGCCGAGCACATTGCTCTCGGCGCTGTTGGCCTGCAGCACGAATTCGCGGCTGACGTGCACGGGCTGCCTGTCCTTCGGCGTCAGGCGAAGTCCCATACTGGTTGGCACCAGCAGATGGTATTTGCAGTGATCTCGAAGCTGCATCCTATTCTCCTTTGCTTTCTTTTCTCTCCAATCGTGCCGCCGTGTACGGGCGACCCGCTCATTCCCCGGCTCACAGCGCCGCAAGCGCCCGAAACAGATTCTCGATCGTCAGGCGGTAGTCCCGCGCGCTTCGCTGCTTCGCCTCGGAAAACGGAATTGCGAGCCGGTTGGTGCTAAAGACCGCGGTCACGCCCTCGTCATACACCGCCTCGATGCCGTCGCCCACGTCTCCAACCACCGCAAACACGGGCACGCCGGCCTTCTTTGCACGGCGGGATACGCCGACGACCACCTTGCCGCGCAGACTCTGGCTATCCAGCCGGCCCTCGCCGGTGATCACAAAGTCTGCGCCCGCAACGCGCTCTTCAAAGCGCACCGTGTCCAGCACCGTCTCTATGCCCGGCCTGAGCGCCGCGCCGAAGAACGCGACCGCGCCCGCGCCCATGGCCCCCGCCGCGCCCGCGCCGGGCAGCTGCGAAACATGCGCGCAAAGCTCGCGCGCCAACGCCTGATCCAGCGCGGCAAGCTGCTCATCCAGCAGCCGCACCATGCGTGCGTCCGCCCCCTTCTGCGGGGCAAAGACATACGCCGCGCCCCGCTCGCCGTGCATGGGGTTGTCGATGTCGCACATGGCGACGACCTCCACGCCGGAAAGCAGACGCGCCGTCTCGGCGCGGTCGATCCGCGCGATCCGCGCGAGCGTGCCGCCCGTGGGCACAAACGACGCTCCCGCCGCGTCGAAGAATCGGGTTCCCATCGCGGCCGCCGCGCCGCAGCCGCCGTCGTTTGTCGCGCTGCCGCCGAGCGCGAGGATCAACCGCCGCGCCCCATGCTCCAGTGCATGCCGCATCAGCTCGCCGACGCCGTAGGTCGTGGTCAGCGCCGGGTTTCTGCGCTCCTCCACGAGCGGCAGCCCCGCCGCCGCCGCCATCTCGATGACCGCCGTGTCGCCAAAGCGGCCGTAGAACGATTCGAGCCGTTCAAAGTACGGTCCGGCGGCCTCGGTCCAAACTTTTTCGCCCTCCATGCACTCGAGAAAGCTGTCCACCGTCCCCTCGCCGCCATCCGCCACCGGCAAACCGACGACCTCGCACGCAGGAAAGAAGCGCTCGGCCTCCTGCGCAACGATGACGCAGATCTCACTGGAGGAAACCGAGCCCTTGAACGAGTCGGATACGACGGCGATCTTCTTCATGCGATGCTCCCGTAACGGCATAGCTCCCGAATCAAATGGGCATGCCTGCTTTTTGCTTGATTGTACCAGATTTTTGCCCGCGCGGGCACCGATTTGCCAAAAACTGTTGCGCGCACGCGGATTGTGTTTTGTCCGCGCGCTTGATATACTGCCCTCAAGAACACCTCTCCTCCATCTCCGCTTTCACCGAAAGGTATACTGATGAAGCAACACACGCCCGCCCCCTTCGCCCTCGACCCTGCTCCGGCGGGTAGCGTGCGCCCGCGCGGCTGGCTTTGGCGCGTATTCGACGCGCAGAGAACCGGCCTGACCGGGCATATCGACGAAATCTGGCCCGATCTCGGGCCGGACTCCGGATGGCTCGGCGGCGCGGGCGAAAACTGGGAGCGCGGGCCGTATTACCTCGACGGGCTGATCCCGCTGGCCTATGCGCTTGACGACGATGCGCTCAAGGCAAAGGCGCAGCAGTGGATCGAGTGGATGCTGCAAAGCCAGCGGGAAGACGGTTTCTTCGGCCCCGCGGACAACCTCGACTGGTGGTCGCGCATGGTCGCGCTCAAAGCGCTCATACAGTACGCGGATGCAACGGGCGACGCGCGCGTGGTGCCGTTTCTCGAGCGGTACTTTCGCTTCCAGCTTCAACAGTTGCCGAATCGCCCGCTGGCCATGTGGGCTGCGGCGCGCGCTCAGGAGCAGCTCGTGCCCATGCGCTGGCTTGCGCGCAAGGCCCCCGGCACAGATCTCTCCATGCTTACGCGGTTACTGCGGAATCAGGGCTATGACTGGGGTACGTTTTTCTTGCGCTTCCCTTATGATAAAACGACGCGTGCCTACCTCAGCCGCCCGCTGTTTCTGGCGGCCAAGCGCGTTACGCTGATCCGGGACTGGGCGGGTAAGCGGCTCCGGCGCGCGGACCGCAAGCCGTCTGCCCCCCGGCCCAAATCCAAAGCATCGATCGAGCGGGACAACGCCTCGCCGTTTCTGCAGACGTTTCACAGAACGCACGCGGTCAACCTCGCCATGGCGCTCAAGATGCCCGCGCTCGACGCGCTCTCTTCCGGCGCGCCGGGTGGCGCAGCAGCCGCGAAAGCGGGGCTTTCCGCCCTCGATCGCTACCACGGCCTCGCCAACGGGTTGTTTTCGGGCGACGAGCACCTCAACGGCCCCTCCCCCTCCGCCGGCGTGGAGCTTTGCCTTGCCGCCGAGCTGCTCTACTCGCTGCAGATGCTGCTCGCGGCAACAGGGGACGCTGCCTATGCCGAGCGTATCGAACAGATCGCCTACAACGCATGGCCGGCCACCTTTACGCCGGATATGTGTGCGCACCAGTACGTGCAGCAGGTCAACCAGATCGAAGTCTCCCGCAGAAAGCGCGGTTGGTACGACGCTTACCGGGATGCAAATCTCTTCGGGCTTGCGCCAAATTTCGGCTGCTGCGCCGCAAACATGCACCAGGGCTGGCCGAAGCTGCTCGGCGCGCTGGCGATGCGCCGGGCGGGCGGGATCGCGCTGCCCGTCTACGCGCCCTGTACCGCGTCGCTCGACGTGGACGGCACGCGGATCCGTTTTTCCGAGGAAACGGACTATCCATTCGGCGGCAGGGTTACGATCCACATCGACGAGATCCAAAACGATGCGCATGCGCTCGACTTCTGCCTGCTGCTGCGGCTGCCCGCCTGGGCGGAGTCGTTTGAGCTCTCGCTCAACGCAGCGCCCGTCACAGCGGAGCCGCAAGAAGGCTATCTCGCTTTGCAGAGGCGCTTTTGCGCAGGCGACCGGATCCGGCTCTCGTTTCCGCTTGCCCTTCGGCTTGTTCCCGGGCTTGCAGGCGGGGTGTCGATCCACTGCGGTGCGCTTCTGCTCGCGCTGCCGGTGTCGGCGAAGACACGCGTTTTGCGCGGTACGCCGCCCTTTGCGGACTTTGCCTTTTACCCGTGCGAAGAGTGGCGCTATGGTGTGAGCGCTTCGTCGCTTCCGGGCGCGGCGATCACCCGCCGCACGCCCGGCACGCAGCCCTTTGGCGGGGACGAGCCTCCGCTGTGCGTTTCGCTGCCGCTCGCACCCGCGCCGCAGTGGCGCAGGCGGCAAAACAGCGCGGGCCCCGTGCCGGAGCCATACGCCATTCCAAAAAGCGCGCTCGTGCAAAAAACGCTGGTTCCATACGGCTGCACGCGGCTGCGGATCGCACAGTTCCCCATCGCCACCATTCAGGAGGAGGATATATGACGCAGAAGACGAAGAACAAACTCGGTGCAAACAACTGGGCGGCCATCGTGCTGCTCGCGTTCTCGGGGCAAATCGCGTGGGTCATCGAGAACTCCTGGTTCAACACGTTTGTCAACGACGTGATCTCGCCGGATCCCAAGGTCATCTCTCTGATGGTCGCGCTCAGCGCGATCACCGCAACGCTCACCACGCTCGTGATGGGTACGCTGAGCGACCGCCTCGGCAAACGCAGAATCATCATCCTGGTCAGCTACGTCCTCTGGGGCGTCTCGACGATGGTGTTCCCTGCCGCGGGCGCGGTGCAGTCGGCGTCGCTCGCCGTCACCGCCGTGGTTGCACTGGACTGCCTGATGACCTTCTTCGGCTCCACCGCCAACGACGCAAGCTTCAACGCATGGCTCACCAACGTGACGGACGAGACCAACCGCGGCACGGTCAGCGGCATCACGGAGCTGTTTCCCCTGCTGGCAATGGTTGTGACCACCGTCGTTTCGGGTATGCTGATCGAGTACTTCGGCTACACGCTGTTCTTTACGTCGATGGGCCTGATCGTGGTCGTCTGCGGCCTCGCCGGCGGGCTCTTGATGAAGGAAGCGCCGTTTCCGCGCGAAAAAACCGAGGGCGTCGGGTTTTGGAAGCAGGTGTTCTCGGGCTTCTCCGTGCGCGCCGTGCGTGAAAACAAACGGCTCTTTTCGCTCTACCTCTGCGTGCTGGTGTTCGCCATTGCAGAGCAGATCAGCAGTCCGTACCAGATCATCTATTTCACCAAGACGCTGGGCTACAGCTACGACGTGATCGGCGTAAACCTGGGGCTGATGGTACTGCTTGCCGGCATCGCCGGCGTGTTTTTCGGGCGGCTGGTCGACCGCCTCGGCAAGCCCAAGCTGCTGCTGGTCGCGCTCTTTCTCTCCGCGCTGGGCTTTTTGCTCGTCTCGCTGGCAAAGAACATGGCGTTCCTCTGCATTGCGATCTTCGTGATGGCGTTTGGCATGGTGGCCAAGCTCATCGTCACCGGCGCGTGGATCAAAGACCTCACGCCACCTGCCAGCGCGGGACAGTTTCAGGGCATCCGCATGATCTTTTGGGTGCTGCTGCCGATGGTGATCGGCCCTTTCATCGGGGAGCGGATCATCACCTATTTCGGCACGCCGGTCGTGGTGGACGGCAAAGCTGGCTTCCTGCCGACATATCTGATCTTTGTAGCGGCGGCCGTTGCAACGCTTCTTGCCGTCTTCCCCGTCGCGGGTCTGATCCGGGATGCAAAGAAGGCCGAACGCCCGCCGGCGCAGGCCTGATCGCTCGACATCGCGCGCAAAAAGGCCGCATGGCCGCTTTCATCCGCCAAAAGCTCCAGGATTGTTCGGCGCCGGCGCTCTGAGCCCGTCAAGTCCGGCTGCGGCGGTCAGTCCGCCGCAACGGGTCCGCCCAGGCGCCTGAAGGGTGAGAGAAAAACTGTTCATCCGCCAAAACCGGTTTTAGGCATATAGGTCAAGAGGCGCATTCTGCGCCTCTTGACCTATATGCACCGACCTTGACCCACGCAGGGTCCGAGCCGCATCCGATCAGTCCAGAAAAACCTCGCCGGTCTCAACGTTGACAAACGTATAATCTGCGAGCCAGTTTTCGTATGCGCCGGTTTCGCCATTGCCGGCAAAGGGATAATAGCCGATCGTGCAGATCGTCCGGTCGAAATAAAACACCTCATAAAGCGAACCGTCGGCAGTTTGGCAACGGATCGTGCAGTTTGTATCATCCGAGACGCTTTCCGCTTCCGCACTTTGTATCGTTCCAGCGCCAAGCGCAGCCTCGAGCACGCGCTTGCTCTGCACCTCGTACGCCTCCAGATCGTCACCCGCGGATGCAACCGCAGGCAAATCGAGCGAACGGCCGATCCCGTCCTTTGCAACAAGCTGAAATATGCGTCCCGATCTTGCCGCGATATTCATGCTGAACGTACCGGAGCGCAGGCACCAGTAGCCCTCGCGCGCACCGGAATCATCCCGATAAAACGTTGCGCTGGGAACCGGATACTCCGCCGCATCCCCGGCCGCTGCCAGGAGCGCGGTATAACGACCCACCGCCTCTTCGCGCGTCATGTCTCCCTCATCCGGCTCGCCGACGCGGAAGTCGATCGGGCTTTGGCAGGCGACGTTTGCGTTGGACCATCCACGGTCCGCCCGCCAATAAACGTTTCCGAGCAAGCAGTCCGTATCCGGATAGATCGCTACTGCGTACGGCGTGAGGCGCTCGTCGCCGAAGAGATATGCGCAACCGAAGGTTCCGTCGTCCAGATAGAACACCGCGTTATCCACCACGCCCCAGCCAAACCCCTGCTGATAAACCGTCTGGTAAGCCGGGTTCTCCGTAGCATCCACGGTGATGCCGAGCGCAGCCGCGATTCGCGTGATCGCAGCGCTGGTGTCGATCCGGCTCCGGCCGGTATCGTCGTCATAGGTCTTTCCCGCGGCGAGAATGCTCTCGTGCTGCGCCTTCTGCGGGATTGTTTTGCACTGTGCGCTGATGAAGCGGAGCGACTTTGCGTTCAGCGCGCCGCTGAGCGCCCCGTCCGCCGAATCGATACGCCAGATATCGGCGCGAACGCCGGTTGTGTCGCGGTAGTACGCAGCCTGTATATCCTCTTGCGCATAATTCGTATAGAAGATGGCGTTCGCCGCGTCCAGAAACGTCTGCTTGGCCGCGCGGACACGCTCCGCATCGATGGCGGACTGCTTGCTCCAGCTCCCGCGCTCCAGCGGCTCCGTATCGCCAAATCGGGGCACGAGGAACGCGCCGCTTTGATCCAGCGCGGCGTCCCGAACGGCCAGCACCTCTGCCCGCGCGCGTTCTTCCTCCGCCGTGAGCGCTTCATCCGCGCCGCTTGCCTCCCCCGTTCCCGGCTGACACGCAGTCGTAAACGCGGCAAACCCCAGCGCGAGAACCAGCAGCAGCGAGAGCGCGACCGCGCCCTTTGCGCTCCGCTTTCGCGCAAACACGCCGCGCACGCGCCGCTCCATGGCGCGCCGGTCGCTCGTAAGCGCCATGCCGAGGGTCAGCAGACGATCGGTGGAAGGAAGATGGTTTCTGTTCATACGGCATCACCATTCCTGCAGAAATATTTCACTCGTCTCTGCATTGAGATACACCCAGTCCGCCAACCAGTTTGGAACGATCTTCCCCGCGCTGTTTTCCAATCCCTGAATGGAGAAGCCCTCGCCCGCCGAAGACTGCGTCACCCGCCCTGCGAGCCAGGTCGGAACGCTCTGCCAGGTATTTGGGTCGGCCTGGACAAAGCGCGCTATCTCCGTAATCAGCCCATCGCGATACAGGATCTCATATATCGTTCCGTCCGCCGTCACCGCATCCATCGTGCAGTAGTGCTCGTCGTATACGGCGTTGACAAAGACCGAGGCGACGGCATCCTCACCAAGCAGTGCGGCAAAGAACGCTTGCGTCGCGCCTTCATATGCCGACTCGCCCATCTCTTCATACGCAATCCCCGTCAGCCCGAGCTTCCCACCGAGGCTGCCATTCACCGATAGGCTTAGAATCTGCCCGGTCTTGCTCGTCAAATCCAGACTGACGCCACCGTCCACGATGTGCCAGTAGTTTTCCCGCGCGCCGGAGTGATCCGCATAGAACGTGGCCTTCGGCTCCTTTGGCATTTCGTTTCCCGCGCTGTCCTCATATCCCGCCGCGTCGACCAACCGGTAGAAGAATGCATATGCCTCTTCCTTTGGCATGTCCTCCGACCCTGGGCTTCCCGCGCGAAAATCCTGCGGATGCAGCAGCCGCGCGGCATTTTGCGTGCGCTGCAGATCCGCGCGCCAGTAGACGCCCTCCTCCGCGCAATCCGCATCGGGATAGACGCAGACCGTCGTCGGCGTAAGCGCCTCGTCCGCAAAGACGCTCATCGCGCAATACCGCCCGTCGCCCAGCGGAAACAGAATACTCTGCCGAATCAACCAGCCAACCCGCGCACCGTCCTGGCCGCTCCCGCCGCGGTCTTGCAGTCCTCCCGCCACCGCTCCCTGAAGGATCTGCGCAGCACGCTCCGCCGCCTCTCCCGGGTCAAAGAGTTCCCGTCGCTCCCAGGTTCTGACGCCGTCGGTCAGATTCGCCAGCGACGCGTGCAGCCCGTCCCCCGGCTCGTTTAGGCAGTCCGCCGAGAGGAACGCAAGCGACTCTGCCTCCAGCGCGCCGGAGAGCACCCCGTCGGTTGAGTCAAAGCGCCATACATCCGCACGATATCCCGTCTGGTCGACGTAGTATACCGCGATCAGGTCGTTTGGCGTATAGGTCGTTTCAAAGAGCGCATTGGCAGTCTCCAGAAAGCGATCAGCAGCGGTCAGGCGCTGCGCATCATCCGGGTTCTGCATCGTGCTCCACGACCCAAGCTCGGTACTGACGACGCTCTCCATGCGCGGCGCCGGGTAGTTTCGCGCAATGCTTAAGATGCGGGCCATGCGCTTCATTTGCAGTGCTTTGGTAACCCCGCCTTCCGATGCAGCCGTATCCGCAGACGCCGCGGATGCGTCGGCTGCTGCGGCCGCATCTTCGGCAGCGGAGCGCATGTCGCCGTCGTCCGTCGCAACCTGCGCGTTACCGTCCGATCCACGCGCCGTATCGCCGCTTGAGACGAGCGCCTCATCCGCGCCGCTTGCCTCCCCCGTTCCCGGCTGACACGCAGTCGTAAACGCGGCAAACCCCAGCGCGAGAACCAGCAGCAGTGAGAGCGCGACCGCGCCCTTTGCGCTCCGCTTTCGCGCGAACACGCCGCGCACGCGCCGCTCCATAACGCGCCGGTCGCTCGTAAGCGCCATGCCGAGGGTCAGAAATCGATCGGTATCAATCCGCATATTCATCATTCCCTTCCTTTCCGTAGACCATCGAAGGCGAGGTCTCCTCGCCCAGCGCAAGCAGAAGGTCGACATAGCTCAGCTTGCGCGCCCGGTCAAAGCTGGCGACGACTCTCGCGTCGCAGGCGGTCTCCATATCGAGCCGCATCAGATGCAGCAGCAACCACGCCACGGGATGAAACCAATATACCGCGCGCAGCAACAGTAGCAGCAGGCAAACGAGATAGTCGCGTCGCTTATAGTGCATCAGCTCATGCGCCATGGCAAACGCCATGCTCTCGGCATTCGCCGCGAAGATCAGCCGATCCGGCAGCAGCAGCCGCGGCAGCAGTTCCACCGTCAGCGCCGGGCTAGCGATATCCGGCATCAACAGCAGCGGCACGCGGCCGGAGATCCCCATCCGCTCCTTGATCTGCGCATAGAGCGCAGCCGTCTTTTCCCCCGGCTCGCAGCCGAGACGGCGCAGCCGCCTGCGCAGCTGCAGCATCAACGCGGCGCTTGCGCCAAACACCAGCAGAAATCCCGCAGCCCAGGCGGCGATCAGCCACTGCTGCCAGCTCAGGCGCTTGACGGCTGCAGCAGGCGCCGCACCTTGCGCAGCGCCGGCCTGCGTCCCGGCGGGCGCCGTCGCCCCGCCATCGAGCTGCGGCGCGTATGTCTGCGGCGCGTCTTGCGCCCACTCCGGCTGCGTCGCCGCGGATGGGGCGGACGCCTGCGTCTGCGCCGGCTCAACGGGAAGCGTGAACAGGTGCAGCCCGCTTTCAAACGTGAGCGGAATACACAGCCGGAGCACGACGAGAAACCAGAGCGCATACTTCAGCGCCGGGGACAAAAACTTTGCAAGCACGCTGCGAAACAGCAAGACGACGAGAAAGATCGCCGTGCTATAGATCGTGATCTCCAGCAGCCGCGTGAGAATGGTTTGCTCCATACTGCCTCCCGTGCGATGTGCTTTGGGTTGGTGTGTGGCTGTCAGCCGGTGCCGGCATGGCCGGGCCGCCGCTACGCCTCGTCCTCTCGCGCCAGCTTGTCCGCCAGCAGGCGCAGCTCCCGCTTCTCCTCGCGCGTCAGCTGCCCCTGCTCGGCCATGTGCACCAATATACTCGACACAGAGCCGAAGTAGCCGCGCCGCGCAATCAAGCTTTCCGCTTCGCAGGAGAGTGCCTCCTCACGCGTGATCAGCGGGCGATAGAGATTTCCCCGCTTTTGACGCTCCGCGCCGACGTATCCCTTCTCCAGCAGAATGCGCAAAAAACTGTGGTAAGTCTTGTAGTCCCAGCCGACGTCGGGATGCTGCGTGCGCACGTATGCGATGATGCCCCGCAGATCCAGCGGCCCTTCCTGCCAGAGCGCCTGCAATAGGATCCATTCCGATTCCTTGAGCCGCGTATCCATATTTCATCCTCCTGCGATGCGTTTTCATCCCTTTCCGGTCGCCGGATACGGCAGCCGGTATGTGCGTTGCGTTTGTTCTTAAATGTTTGAGAATTATATTCTCAAAGATATAAGAACGTCATTCGATTGTCAAGCCACGCATAGCAGTTTTCACAATTGCGTTGCAAATGCGGCCGGCGCCCTTCGACCAATCGCTTGCGCAACTAAAAAAACAGCGCCGCTTCCACGCTGTCCATGCCCGCCGCTTTCCAGCCGGAGCTGCGCGAGCGCGGCATCCGGCGACGACAAAGGGGTCCCGCCTTTGCGTTTTTCCGCCGGATACCGTCGCTTGCGACGCGCATCGCCGCCGCCGATGCCTCGTTCTCAGAACAGGGCGTTTGGCTGCTCCCTGCCCGTGAGGAGAGAGATCTCACCCAGACAGGAAGCAGTCGGCTGGCGAATGGTAAGAGACAGCCCATCGAGAATCGCTTCGCAACAAACGGCGCGGTTTCTTGGGCCCTCACTTAATAAGACGGATTTTCGAGCAAAAATGTGACATTTAATTTTATGAACTTTTTGTGAACGAACCCGCCCGCCGCGCGTACGCAAAAGCCGCTTTCGGAGAATCCCCCAAAAGCGGCGTTTCTTCTGCTTGTACGTCAGTGTTCTTCGATATAGCGCTCCAGCGCTTCGTGGTACACGTCGATACGCGTCTCCTGCGGGTCGGTCGGTTCGCCCAGCACGAGGTCGACCATGTGATGCGGCGTTTTGCCGCCGATAAACATGGATTTCACGCAGGAGACACAGTAGACCGCAACGTCCTGACAGGGCATCTGCGCCGCGCGCTTCTTTTGAAACGCGGTCACTTCCGTAAGGGAGACGTGCGGATAGAGGTTATCCCCGCAACAGACCGATTTTGCACCCGCAAGCGGGCTCTCGATCACCTCGATGTGCATCTTGTCCAGCAGGCTGCGCACCGCGGCGTGCACCTGCGGTTTCCTGCGAAACGAGCAGGAGTCATGCACCGAAAGCTGCAAGCCGTCGTAGGCCGGCAGCGGTAAGGCGGGGATGGCATCCAGCACTTCCCAGAGGGAGACGGTCTGTATGCCTTCGTAGAGCGAGCGAAATCGCCGGTCGCATCCCGCGCAGTTGTTGATGACGGTGGCGCCGCGCGGCAAGTTCGGCTCGTGCCGGCAGCAGACGGCGTGCAGCTTGGTCGGCAAAAAGCGGCGGTTGAGCAGGTGGAGAATCTCCTCCACCGCCTCCGGCTTGTACAGGCTCATTGCGCAGCCGGGGTTAAAGTAGCACTTGTCGGGGTCGATATCCTCCAGCGCGATGCTGGGGATGCTAGGTTGCCCGGGGTCGTCCATTGGGAAACGCTTCCTCCTGATGATCCGTATTTTTGCTTGGCCGTGTCCGGCGCCTATCGGTAGACCTTGATATCCTTCTCGCTCACGCTATAGCGCATGCGCAGGTGCTCAAATAGATTTGCGCAGGCCAGCGCGTCGTCCAGCGCGTTGTGGTGATGCTCCAGCGGGATGCCGAGTCCCGCGCAGAGATCGTTGAGCCGGTGGCTGCCGAACGCCGCCTTGGGGATATGCCTGCGTGCGGTCTCCAGCGTGCAGATGTAACGCCAGTTTTCTGCGTGCAGGTTCTCGCGCAGCAGTGCCTTGCGGATCACCGGCAGGTCGAAGAGCGCGTTGTGCGCAACGAGCAGGCAGCCGGTGAAGTAAGGCTCAAGCGTTGGCCAGAGCTCATAGACCGAAGGCTCCCGCTCCACATCCATCGGCCGTATGCCGTGGATGGCGATATTGCCCGCGTCAAACGCATCGCAAGGGTTGACGAGGTAATGCAGCCGCTTAGGCTCGCCCGTTCCGTCGACTCGAACGAGACCGATGGAGCAGATCGAGCGGGAGTAGCGGTTCGGCGTCTCCACATCCACGGCGGTGAAGGTGTCCAGCTCGTCGCGCAGAAACAATCCTGGCATGCACATCCTCCTTCCGCCCCGCAAGGCCTCGGCTCACAGACGGTATTATACCACACCCGCGTGCGAAACACGCCGCTTTTGAGCAGTTTTTTCGCCGCGTATCCATGCGCGCACGGCTCCGCGCTTTCCTTACGCGCGGAAACATGGTATAAATTAGCTATGAGGCCGTGCCGCGAGACAGACCCGATCGAAAGCAACCGCGCACGGAGATGCAAATGCAACCATCGCCCGTCTGCCACATCGTCTGCGCGCTGCCGCAGAATACCCTCTCCGCGCCCGCACCCGGCGATCTTGTCATCGCGGCGGACGGCGGCTACGCGCGGCTTGGCGGCGTGCGCCCCGACCTCGTGGTCGGGGACTTCGACTCGCTCGGCTATGTGCCCGAGGGGGAATCCGTCGTGCGCCACCCGGTGAAGAAGGACGATACGGATACCATGCTCGCCGCGCGGATCGGCCTCGCGCGCGGATACCGCGCATTTTTGCTGCACGGCGCTGTGGGCGGCCGGCTCGACCACACGCTGGCCAACCTCCAGACGCTGGCCTTTCTGCGCGAACACGGCGCACGCGCCGCGCTGCTCGGAGACGGCGAGACCATCACGCTGATCCGAAACGAGTCCCTGCGCTTTCGCGCGGGGCTGCGCGGCACCGTATCGGTCTTTTCCTACGGCGCATGCGCGGAGGGCGTCTACGAGCGCGGGTTTGCCTATACGCTGAACGACGCCACGCTGACGGATACGAAACCCATCGGCGTAAGCAACGCGTTTACCGGCGCGCCGGCCGAGATCGCCGTGCGCAGCGGACGGCTTGCGGTGCTCTACGCGGGGCGGCCGGAGGACAGCAACCTGTTTGGCGTAAACGCGTGATTTGATGAGAAATTGAGCTTTTTTTGCTATGTTATGCGTGGCGCGCCCGGACGGCGCGCAATCCATCCGTTTTTCAGCGGCCAAGGGGGGCACGATGTTTCACATTCTCGTTGTGGAGGACGACCGGGCGCTTCGCGAGCTGTTTTGCACCGTGCTGTCAAAGCACGGCTTCGTCTACCACGAAGCGCGGGACGGCGCGGATGCCTGGGATGTGCTCGAAAAACAGTATATCGACCTCGTGGTGACGGATATCATGATGCCGAACATGGACGGGCTGGAGTTTGTCCGGAGCCTGCGCGGCGAGGGGCTGAACATGCCCGTGCTCATGATCACCGCAAAGGATACCTTTGAGGATATGCAAAGCGGCTTTCTCGCGGGGACGGACGACTACATGGTCAAACCGGTCAACGTCAACGAGATGATCCTGCGCGTCAACGCGCTGCTCAAGCGCGCGCAGATCGTAAACGAGAAAAAGATCCGTTTTGAAAATGCGGAGCTTCGTTACGACGACCTGACGGTCTGCATCGACGGCGCATGCAGCGTGCTGCCTCAAAAAGAGTTTTACATCCTCTACAAACTGCTCGCAAATCCAAACCGCGTGTTCACCAAGCAGCAGATCATGGATGAAATCTGGGGCATGGACACCGAGAGCGACCCGCACACGCTGGATGTGCACATCAGCCGCCTGCGGGAACGCTTTAAGGACAACGCCCAGTTTGAGATCGTCACCATCCGCGGGCTGGGCTACAAGGCGGTGAAGAAGAATGGCTAAGCTGCCGCGCATCAAGGCCCGGCCAAGCACCGCGCAGATCTTTGCCGTAATCATCGCGGGCATCCTCGCCACATCCATGGTGCTCACCTACGGCATCATATTTGTTCTGCTCAAGCTCAGGGTCGGCACGATCACGACCGTCGTCACCTCTACGACCTATATGGGCGTCTTTACGATCATCCTCGGCATCGGCATCGCCGCGTACACGAGCACCAAGATGCTCGCCCCCATCCTCAAGATCAACGATGCGGCCAAGAAGGTCTCCCGCGGGGATTTCTCCGTGCGTCTGGAAGAGCGCAGCATCGCCAAGGAGATCGAGGAGATCGCAACGAGCTTCAACATCATGGTCAAAGAGCTCTCCAACACCGAGACGCTCCGCAGCGACTTTGTCAGCAACGTTTCCCATGAGTTCAAAACGCCGCTCTCCGCCATCGAGGGCTATGCCACGCTGTTGCAGGACGAGAGCCTGAGCAAGGAGGAGCAGGCGGTCTACGTCGCCCGCATCCTCGAAAACACCAGCCGGCTTTCCAAGCTCACGCAAAGCATCCTATCGCTCTCCCAGCTGGAGAACCAGGAGATCGTGCTACAGCAGGAAGGCTTCATGGTGGATGAGCAGATCCGCCGCGTGCTGCTCGGCTACGAGCCGCTCTGGGAGGAAAAGGAGCTCAATATCGACCTCGCGCTGGCAACAACCCTATATTACGGCAGCAAATCCCTGCTCGCGCAGGTCTGGAGCAACCTCATCGACAACGCCATCAAATTTTCGCTCCCCGGCGGCACGCTTTTCATCACCTGCGGCACATATGGCGGCAGCGTCATCGTCCGTATCCGCGATACGGGCATCGGCATGTCCGAAGAGGTGCGCCAGCACGCGTTTGACAAGTTCTATCAGGGAGAGCGCTCGCACTCCGTGCAGGGCAGCGGACTCGGGCTCGCGCTCGTACGCCGCATCGTCTCGCTCTGCGGCGGGGACATCGCGCTGCAGAGCAGGGAGGGCAAGGGCACCGAGATCACAGTGTCGCTGCCGCCTCACAACCAGGCATCCGCCTGAGCGGACCGGCAGACGTTTTTCAGCCGGCCAAAAGCCGGCTTTTTTCGGGCAAATCAACACATGGGTGGATGCGAGTTGAGGATTTGTTGAATCTCTATTGACTTTTCTTTGAACTACGGCTGATAAGATTTTGAGTTGTATTCGCGCAAAGCGAAGCAGAAAGCTGGAAACACATCCATGGCTTATACACTCGTCGTCGACAGCTGCTGCGATCTGACCCCGAAACTCAAGTCCGAATGGGGCGTTCAAAGCATTCCGCTCACTCTTACGCTCGCGGAGGAATCCTATACGGACGACGACGCGCTGGATCTGCCGGATTTCATGGCGCGCATGCACGCATGCAAGGGCCGCGTTGGCTCCGCCGCCCCCTCGCCGGGGCAGTATGCGGATGCATTCGGCACAAGCGACGCCTTCGCCGTCACGCTCTCGAGCCGCCTCTCCGGCTCCTACGCCAGCGCGATGTCCGGCAGACAGATCGCCGAGGAAGCGGGCGCGCGCGTGCACGTGTTCGACTCGCGCAGCGCCGCCGCGGGCGAGGTACTGATCGTCCTCAAGCTGCGAAAGCTCATTCAGCAGGGGATCGAAAAGGCCGAGATCATCCAGCGCATCGAGCGCTTCATCGACCAGATGCGCACCTTCTTCGTGCTCGACAACGTGGACAATATGCGCAAAAACGGCCGGCTTAGCCGCATCAGCGCGACCATCATCTCCACGCTGCACATCCGCCCCATACTGGGTTCGGACGGAGATGGCAACATCTCGCTGTTTTCGCACGTGCAGGGCTGGAAACAGGCCGCGCGTAAGCTTGCGGACACCATCGAATCCGACGGCCGCGCCACCGAAGGCGAAAGCCTGGTCATCACCCACTGCAACAACCCCACCCTGGCCGCAGAGCTCAAGGCGGAGATCGAGCGGCGCTATCGCTTCTCCGAGATTCTGGTGCTGCCCACGCGCGGGGTCAGCTCGCTCTATGCCAACGAAAAAGGCGTGATCCTGTCGTTCTGACGGGCGTCCGCCGCCCAAATTTCCAAACCGGAGGTAACCCCATATGCAAGCATTCACCCTGACCTGCTGCTCCACCGCCGATCTGCCGAAGGAATACTTCGAAAAGCGAGACATCCCCTACGTATGCTTCCACTTCACCATGGACGGCGTGGAATATCCCGACGATCTGGGCCAGAGCATGTCGTTTGACGAGTTTTATGCGCGGATCGCGGCCGGCGCCATGCCCACCACCTCGCTGGTGAATACCGAGCAGTTCATCGCGTTTTTCGAGCCGCTGCTGCAGGCAGGAAAGGACATTTTACACCTTTCGTTCTCCTCCGGCCTCTCCGGCTCCTACGCCAGCGCGCTGCTGGCGCGCGACGAACTCAAGGCGCGCTATCCGCAGCGGGAGCTGATCGTCGTCGATTCCCTCGGCGCCTCCTCCGGCTACGGGCTGATGCTGGATACCCTCGCGGATATGCGGGACGCGGGTGTCTCGCTGGCGGACGCCGCCGCGTGGATCGAGGCGCACAAGCTCAACATGCACCACTGGTTTTTCTCCACGGATTTAACGCACTACAAGCGCGGCGGGCGCATCTCACCGACGGCCTTCGTCGTGGGTTCCATCCTCGGCATCAATCCGCTGATGAATATGGACGACGGCGGCCACCTGACCCCGCGCTTCAAGATCAACGGCAAAAAGCGCGTGATGCGCGAAATCGTCAAGCAGATGGAGCAGCACGCGGAAAACGGGCTAGACTATGACAAGAAATGCTTCATCTCCAACTCCGCCTGCCGCGAGGACGCCGAGACCGTCGCCGCGCTGGTGGAGAAGACCTTCCCAAAGCTCAACGGCAAGGTGATGATCAACAGCGTCGGCACCGTGGTCGGCGCCCATACCGGCCCGGGCACCGTGGCGCTCTTCTTCTGGGGCGACTCGCGCAAAAAGGCGTAGCCTGCGGGATCGTTGGGCTGCACCCAAGCGCAAATAACCAAATTCGGCAAAAAACAAGCTCCGGGATCGCGGGGGGCGAAAGCCCTTGCAGTCCCGGAGTTTTTAAACCACGCCGCCGCGGGAGCCGCGGTATTTGGCCGCCTGCCTGCGGTTACTCAAACGAACGGAAGTAGGAGCGATCCTTGAGCATCACGTCGTGTGCGCCGCCCTCCGAGAGCGTCGCCGCCGAAACCAGCGTGAGCCGCGCCTTTTCGCGCAGCTCCGGGATTGTCAGCGCGCCGCAGTTGCACATGGTCGAGCGTACCTTGCTCAGCGTCTGCTCCACGTTGTGATGCAGGCTGCCCGCGTAAGGTACATAGCTATCTACGCCTTCTTCAAACGAGAGCTTGGCGTCGCCGCCGCTGTCGTAGCGCTGCCAGTTGCGCGCGCGCGCGCTGCCCTCGCCCCAGTATTCCTTCATGTAGCTTCCGTTGATGAAGACCTTGCTCGTAGGGCTCTCGTCGCAGCGGGCGAAATAGCGCCCAAGCATGCAGAAGTCCGCGCCCATGGCGAGCGCAAGCGTGACGTGATAATCCAGCACGATACCGCCATCCGAGCAGACGGGCACGTAGACGCCGGTCTCCCTGCAGTATTGGTCGCGCGCGGCGGCGACATCCTGCACGGCCGTGGCCTGGCCGCGGCCGATGCCCTTTGCCTCGCGCGTGATACAGATGCTCCCTCCGCCGATGCCGACCTTGACGAAGTCTGCGCCCGCGTCGGCGAGATAGCGAAACCCATCCGCATCCACGACATTGCCCGCGCCGACCTTCACCGCGTCCCCGTACCGGGAGCGGATGAACGCGATGGTTCGCGCCTGCCACTGCGTGAATCCTTCCGATGAGTCGATGCAGAGCACATCCGCGCCCGCCTCGACCAGCGCGGGGACGCGCTCCTCATAATCCCGCGTGTTGATGCCCGCGCCGACGGTATAGCGCTTCTGGCGATCGAGCAGCTCGCCGGGGTTTTCTTTATGTGAATCGTAGTCCTTGCGAAAGACGAAGCTGACCATGCGTCCGTCTCTGGATACGATGGGCAAAGCATTGAGCTTGTGCGCCCAGATGATGTCGTTCGCCTCGGTCAGCGAAATGCCCTCCGTGCCGCACACAAGCCGGTCGATCGGCGTCATAAACGCATGCACCGGCGTGGTCGGCTCCATGCGGCTCGGGCGGTAGTCGCGGCTTGTCACGATGCCGAGCAGTCTGCCATAGGGGGAACCGTCCTCGGTGACCGCCACGGTGGAATGGCCCGTTTGCGCCTTGAGCGCCATGATGTCCGCCATCGTGTGCTGTGGCGTGACGTTGCTGTCGCTCTTGACGAACCCGGACTTGGACTTCTTCACCGCGCGCACCATATTCGCCTGCGACTCGACGGGTTGGGACCCATACAGGTAGGAGATGCCCCCTTCGCGCGCAAGCGCGGCCGCGAGCTTTTCGCCGGAGACGGACTGCATCACCGCGGAAACGAGCGGTATGCTCATGCTCAGCGGGCTCTGCTCGCCCACGCGAAACTTGCAGACGGGCGT
>JAEWQH010000058.1 GCA_023399275.1 Bacillota bacterium | reverse complement strand
CCCTTCGCACAGGCCCGCTCTACGGTCAGGAGCTTGCGGGTTTGACGGAGCTCTCCCCCGCGACCGTGTCGCACCATATGAGCGAATTGGCCGGCTGCGGCCTCGTCACCATCGAAAAGCAAGGCGTCAAGCTGCTCTATCATCTCAACGGAGCGCGGATTCAGGAGTTCACGGCGAAGGTGAAAAAAAACCTTCTCCCCTAAAAACCGCACGCAAAAAGAGGCTATCCGCAGGCGGCAGGTTGCGCCGTGGCGGAGAAGCCTCTTTTTTTTGTTTTCCGATGGATCAGGACTACTCGATCGCCTTGAGCGACTCGACCATGCTGATCTTCGAAAGCCGCGGCCGCATGAACAGATCCACTCCAAAGGCGAAGAGGAACGTCATCGCCACCGCGAGCAGATAGCTCAGCGGCTTGATGACCACGTGGAAGCTCACCATGTCAAAGCTGAGCTGCCCCATCACGAAGCTGTGGAGCCAGATGCCCAGCGGGATGCCGGCGAGCGCACCGAGCAGCGTCAGCACCAGGTTTTCGCGAAAGACGTATGCGCCGACCTCCGGTGCATAGAAGCCGAGCACCTTGATGGTCGCGATCTCGCGGATGCGCTCGGTGATGTTGATGTTGCTCAGGTTAAAGAGCACCACAAATGCCAGCGCACCCGCGCAGAAGATGATCACGAAGATCACGAGGTCGAGGCTGTTCATCATGTTCTCCACGCGCTCGCGGATATCCTGCGAAACGCTCACGTTGGCTGCATCAAAGCGATCCAGCAGCTCCGCCGCGGCCTCGTGCTGGTCCGCAATGGCGGAGTTTGCCAGCGCAGCCTCGTATGCGCAGTCCTGTCCAAACACAGACGCATAGGTATCGGGCGTCATGAGCATATAGTGGTAAACGAAGTTGTCGAAGACTGCGCTGACCGGCAGCGAAAGCTCCCGTGTGTCGTCCACGAGCACGTCGATGCTGTCCCCCACCGAGACGCCGGCGATGCGCGCAAGTTTCTCGCTGATGGCGACGCTCCCGTCCGGCGGGTACGCCAGCGTCTGCCCGTTTCGGTGCATGCTCACGACGGAGGAGATGTTGCCGTCGCCGGTCGCGATGACGTTGACGCTCTTGACCCCCTCCTGCGTATAAGCCGAGAGCGTATCCGTGCACACAAATACGCTGAGCGAGAGGATATCCTTCGTCTCCTCGGCAAACGCGGCCTGCTGCGCCTCATCCTTCGGCTCGTCAAACACGATGGCAAAGTCGTAGGTCATGATGTTGTCAAACTGATCCGCCGCGATGTTGGCGATGGAGTCGCGTATGCCAAAGCCCGTGATCAGCAGCGCGGTGCAGCCGCCGATGCCGAGCACCATCATGATCAGCCGCTTGGTATAGCGAAAGACATTGCGCAGCGAGATCTTGACCATGAACCCGAACCGCTTCCAGAGGAACGGGATCCGCTCCAGCAGCACGCGCTTGCCCTCCTTGGGCGCCTTGGGACGCATGAGCTCCGCCGGCATGAGCCGCAGCTCGGCGCGGCAGGTCAGCAGCGTGACCCCGGCCGAGCAAAGCAGCGTAACCGCGAGCGATATGGAAAAGAGCGACCAGTCCAGCGTATAGAGAATCGGCGCGAAGCCATAGAGCATGCCGTACGCCTGCCAGATCACCCAGGGGAAGAGCCAGCTCCCGCCGAAGAAACCCACGAGGCCGCCCAGCAGCGCCGCTGCGCCCGCATAGGAGACATATTTCCACGCGATGGTCGCGCCGCCGTAGCCGAGCGCCTTGAGCGTGCCGATTTGCGTGCGCTGCTCCTCCACCATGCGCGTCATCGTGGTCATGGTAACCAGCGCGGCAACGAGGAAGAAGAACACCGGAAACACCTTGGAGATGCCGTTGACGACGGAAGCGTCGTTTTCAAAGTTGACGTACCCGACGTTTGTCTCGCGATTGAGCACATATACGCTCGGCGCCTTGAGATCGCTCAGCTCGGCCTTTGCGTCGTCGATCTCCTGCCGTCCGTCGGCAAGCTCCCGCTCCGCATCGGCAAGCTTCTGCTCCGCCTCCGCCTTTGCATCAAGATATTCCGCATAGCCGTCCTCATACGCCTTCTCCGCCGAGACCAGTTCGGCCTTGCCGCTCGAGAGCGCCGCGCGCCCGTCGTCCGTACCCTGCTTGATCGTATCGAGGGTCTGCTTGGTCGCATCCAGCTCCCCCTGCCTGCCCTCCAGCAGCAAGAGCTTCGTCTGACGCTGCGTATCCAGCTGGCCCTGCGTGAGATTCAGCGTGTCCAGCTGCCCCTGGATGATGCCGGCTTGCGCGTCGTCGCCGGCAAGGTTAGCCGCCTCCAGCGCTTCTTCCAACTGCCCGCGCTGTGTGTCCAGCTCAGTTTGCTCCGCGTCGAGCTGCCGGATCGTCTCGGTTCGATAGGTCTCAAAGTCAGCTACGCCCTGCTCATAAGCGCTCAGCAGCCCCTCATATTTTTCCTCCGCCTCATCCAGATCCGCTTCGTTCGCGTGCAGCGCGCTCCAGCCGGAGTTGATCTTCTTTTTGGCGTCCGCGAGCGTCTGCGCCGCGTCGTCCAGCTCACGCTGCGCGTCGGCCTTCTGCTCGTTGTACTCCTCCAGTCCGTCCTGATACGTACGCTCCGCGTCGTCTATCTGCTGCTGCGCGTCGCGAACGATATCCCGATACCGCGCGTTTGCAAGCAGCCGGATCCGCGCCTCCAGCGCATCCTCCATAGAGGCTGTCGCGTCGTCGTATGCGTCGGTATAGATCTTCCCGTCCGCTGCGTCGAGACGGACGTACATCTCCGTAAAATACTCTGTTGCGAACCCGCCTGCGGGGATGTAGAGATACGCCGAGACCTTGCCGCCCGCGAGCTTGGTCGTGCCGCGCTCCACGTTCAGATAGACGGTTGAGTCCGTCAGCCCGACGATGGTGTACTCGTCATATGCAAACGCGTCGAGCGTGTCCGCATCGTTTTCACTTGAGATACGGATATGCCCGCCGATGTCGCTCTTCTGCATCATACGCGCGTCACCGAGACACTCGTTATCCGCCGCCGGCATCCGCCCCGCGGCGAGCTTGAGCAGATTGACGCCGCTCGTAATCGAGTGCGCGGCAAACACATAGCTCGCGTCGTCGTCCGTCGTGGCGAGCACATCCATGCTCACCGATCCTTCCGCAACGGACACGCCGTCCATAGTGGCGATGGAGGCGACCTGTGCCTCGTCGATGCCAAGCGTGGTCATGATCTTTTCGTCGAACATGGCGTACGCGCGCAGGTATTGATCCGCCGTGTCGATCATCGCGTCCTTGGTCACCTTCAGGCCGGAAAACGTGCCTACTCCGAGGGCAACGATCGCCATGATCGCCAAAAAGCGGCCGAGCGTATGCAGCACCTCGCGCCGCTGATTCTTTCGCCAGGCTCTTTTCCCGTGCATCACCATTCGATCTCCTCGATGGCCTTCACCGCTTCATTGATGCGCACGGAGGAGACGGTGCCACTCTTGACCTTTACCACGCGGTCCGCCATGTCGGTAATCGCGCTGTTATGCGTGATGATGACCACGGTCATCCCCTTGTCCCGGCTGAGTTCCTGCAGGATCTTGAGCACCTGTTTACCGGTCGTGTCGTCCAGAGCGCCCGTCGGCTCGTCGCACAGCAGCAGCTTCGGGTTTTTCGCCACTGCCCGCGCAATGGCGACGCGCTGCTGCTCGCCGCCGGAGAGCTGCGCGGGGAAGTTCTGCATCCGCTCGCCCAGGCCGACATCCTGCAGCACCTGCTCCGCCGAAAACGGAGCTTTCGCCAGCTCGGTCGCCATCTCCACGTTTTCCAGCGCGGTAAGATTTGGTATCAGGTTGTAAAACTGAAACACAAAGCCGATGTCCTCGCGGCGGTAACGCGTCAGTTGTCGGCGGCTGTAGGCGGATATCTCATCCTCGCCAAGGAAAACTTGACCGCCGGTGAGCGTGTCCATGCCGCCAAGGATGTTGAGCAGCGTCGTCTTGCCCGCGCCGGACTGCCCCACGATCACGCATACCTCGCCCTGTCCGATTTCAAAGCTCACGTCATGCAGCGCGTTTACCCAAACGCCCTCGGTGTCGTAGACCTTGCTTACATTCTCAAAAACCACATATGGGGTCATCTATGTTTCCTCCGCTCGGAAATCAGCCGCCTCATGCGTGCGGTTTTTCCAACCGCAGTCTGCTCATGAACGGCATCTTACATTTCTTACGCATTTTATACCCGAATCATAAACAGAATATTAACTGCGTCTGTTTTTTTCCGGTTTGCCACAATTTTACACATTTCCCTCACGTACGCGCGGTGCCCGGCGTGGGAAAACGCGAATTCTGCGCGCACGGCGCGCGCATCTGCGCTATAATAAAGTATCATCTTTATTGATAAAGGAATCTCCGATATGCAGACGACGCAAGCAACCCAAGAGGATATCGCCCGGTGGAAGCGCGACTTTCGCATATACCGGCCGCGGCTGCGGCCAAATCGCATCTCTGGCGCCGCGCTGTACGCATACCTTGAGTCCCGATACCCCCTCCTACCGCTCGAGGACGGGCGGTTGGAGCGCGTGGTCTGCGAAAACATCCTGCAAAACGAGTGCTTTGCCTGCGAACTGCCGCCCGGCAGGCGGCCAGAGCCGGTCTGCTGCGCAGTCGAGCCCGTCGGCGCCGGCATGGAGCTCTACCGCGCGCAGGATGCGCTCTTTTCCGGCTGTGATATCGTCTCCGGTATAGACCTCGTCACCGGTTACTTTCTCGTGGAAGGCAGCAGCGCACTCTGGGACGACCTCTTTGCACAGCGCGGACTCAATGAGCGTGAGCTGGAAAACGTCTACTGCGTCTCGGAGTACATTTCCTGCCTGCGGCGCTTCGGCCTGCTGGAGCAGACGCTGCTGCCATAGCTCGGCTCGATTGCGGCGCGCGGCGGACGCGTGCGCCCGCCCCTTCACACTTCGGGCTCTACACTATAGATTGGGGTAAGAAAGAAGAAGAAGCATAACCGCTTCCAATCTTGTAGACTAAGGTAGCTTACACTACTACAAGAAATGGGGAAGGTTATGCTTCAAACACATCTTATCGCAGAATTGCTGGATATGGAAGCCTATGATTTTGAGGGAGTGGAACAAAATGAGAAAGAGATTCTTCTGAACGTGCGCATGAAGAGGCGTGCGCAGGAATGTCCGGCATGCCGGACGACATGCGATCAGGTACATGATTACCGAACGCAAAGGGTTAAGGACAGCCCGATTCAGGGAAAGATGGTGATCTGGCAGTATCGAAAGCGACGGTATCGCTGCCCGTGCTGCGGGAAACGGTTCTACGAAGGGAACTACTTACTGCCAAGACGGCACCGGATCACCAACCGTCTGGCAGCGTTGGGGATCGATCAGTTGCGAAAGAAGCAGTCTCGAAAAGAGATCGCAACCATGCTCGGCGTTTCGGAATCCTCCGTTGGGCGATAGATGAACCTGCTGGAATTCGGGAAGCCGGAGATGTACTTCCAACGCGGTATCATGCGCAGATTTACGACTATTTGCGGGCTTTTCCGAACAGAAATCAGGTGCAATATTTCGTGATGGACATGAACCGGGAGTATCTTGATATTGCGAAAAAGCTGCTTCCAAATGCTCGAATCGTGATCGATCGGTTTCACGTGGTGCGTTACTGCACCCGGGCGCTGGAGAACGTACGAAAGCGAATCCAAACGAAGCTTCTACCGGAGCAGCGTAAATACTTCAAGCGCAGCAGAAAGCTCCTGCTTGCGCATATGCATGATCTATCTGCCGAGAACAAAGCCGCGGTGGAACGGATGCTGCTCCTATCTAGCGATCTGAGAGAGGCGTATCTGCTCAAGGAGGTATTCTACGACTTCATGGATGCGTCCGATTCCTTGCAAGCGAAAGGACGCCTTAGGCTCTTTCGCACACATGCGTTCGTTGCCGATTTGCCAGAGTTTTCTCCGTGCCTGACGATGCTGAAAAACTGGGAACCCTACATCCTTAACGCGTTCGACTGCCCCTACTCCAACGGCTTCACCGAAGGGGTTAACAACAAGATCAAGGTGCTCAAACGCATCGCTTTCGGCTATCGCAGTTTCAAGAATTTCCGTACTCGAATCCTCTGCACAACCAACGGTTAAGGGAGCTGTTCGCTCTCGCTCACAGCTCCCTTTGTTTCTCTTAGTCTACTGCTCACCCCAGCTATTGACGCAGAGCCTTATTACATCGAGGATGCCGCAGCCTGTCAAAAGGTCTTGGGGCTTTTAGGGTCACATCCCTGAACCGGTGGTGGAATCCGGCTGTTTCGGCTCTAGCCGGTGCAAGATTATCCCGCAGAGGCAGGGCAACTGTGCTTCCCGCCGCCGGAATCCCGAGGGGCAACCGGCCGTCAAGAACCGGCCCCGGCGGGCTGGCAAAGCCGTCTCTTACGGCTCCGTCGTGCCGGTATTCGCCGTTACATGACGGCGAAAATGATAGACGCAAGCGTTCCGAGGATCATGACGATCGCCACAACCAAACTGAAGATTCTCAGTCCCCTGCTCATGGTTTCACTTCCTTTTCCTTACTTGCCGACCGAAGCGTAGTTCTCCGGGTAGCGCGTCACAAGCGACGTGTCGGCGACCCATTTGCTGACCAGTTGGGCATAGTACTCCTGCTGATAAAGCGCTTGCTCATAGGTGTCAAATGCATCCTTGACTTCCTCATAGGGGATCGCGTGGGCAGTCTCGGTCGAGACGCGCTTGATGATGTGCCAGCCGTAGTCGGACTCCACGGGGTCGGAGACGTCCCCATCCTTTTCCAGCGCGAGCGCCGCATTGAGGAAGGACTCCACATAGCTTGCGCCTTCGCCCACGAGGTAGCCCGCGGCGTAGTCCTCGCTCTGCATACCGGGATCGGTGTTGTACTCCGTCAGCAGCGTCTCAAAATCCTCGCCTGCATCGATCTTTTCCTTGACCAGCAGCGCGGTGGCCTCGTCCGCAACAAGGATCTGGCGCACGCGGAAGAACCCGTCCGGCACGTAGACCGGCGGCGCGTTGTAGCCATACTGCGCATACGTTTCATAGCTGAAGTAATCGGATGGCGTCTCATCAAAGAGCGTCTTCTGCTCGGAGAGCACTTCGTCATACTTGGCCAGCAGTTCCTCGTCCGTCATGACGACATCTGCGAGCAATGCGGTGCGGTGCTTGCTCACGAGCGTTTCGTTCTTCGCATCCTCCAGCAGATCCGCTTTGAGTTGCTTGACCGTGGTGTTGTTCTGAACGAGCGCCTTGGTAAACAGCGTTCTGGCATACGCCTCGACGTTGGTTGCTCCCGCGGAGGTGGCCTGCTCAACGAACGATTCAAAGGTGTCGTCGTAGTCTGCCTGCGCGGTTTCCTCGGCGGCAGCCAGCTCCTCGTCCGTCAGCGTGATGCCCGCAAGCTTCGCCTGGTAGATCTTCATCTGCGTGGAAATGAGGTTGTCCAGCAGATAATCGCGGTACTGCTCCGCGCCCTCCTCCGTAGAGGTATCATAGCCATACAAGGAGGCATAGCTGCTGTTGTTCAGGTAGGAGTTCTCCAGCTGGGTCACGGTGACTTCGCGGTCGCCCACCGTCGCCGCGGGCAGCGTTTTGCTGCCGCAGCCAAGCAGAGTCGCCGCCAGCAGCAGGGTCGCCGCGGCCAGTGCAATGGTCTTGTTGAGCTTCATAAACGTCTATCTCCCTTTTGAATCCGATCGGGCTTCCAAAATTTGCGTTGAAACGAATGCATTATACTCTCGGGGGCGCAGATTGTCAATCAACGCCACACGGTACCGGCATCCGCCCGGCGCACGCTTCCTTATTAATTAGCAGCGCAAGGGGCGGCTCAGGGCACGATTCGCAGATATGCCGCCATACCGCCGGTGTTGCCGTGATCGCGCCGGTGCGAGTAGAGCCGCGGCGTCTGCATGGTGCACACGTTGAAAAACGAGATGTGCTGCGGCAGAATGCCGGCCTCCATAAACTGTCCTGCGGCGACCATCCAAAGGTCGATGTGCGGCCGGGCGCCGGCGCGCGGCAGCACGCAGGGCAGCGAAGGATACGCCGCCGTAAATTCCGCGGCAACGTTCTCCCCTACCTCAAAGCAGTCCGGGCAGATAGAGGGGCCGACCGCTGCAACGATGTTCACCGGGTCGGAGCCGTACTCGCGCGCCATCATGGCGACGACCTGCGCGCCGATGCGCCCGAGCGCCCCGCGCCAGCCCGCGTGCGCAAGACCGATGCAGCGCCGCACCGGATCGGCAAAATAAAACGCCATGCAGTCCGCGTGTCCGGTGACCAGCGTAATGGCGGGGTCGTTCGTAATCAGCCCGTCGCACGGCGGCAGCGGGTCGGCAAGATATCCCTTCCCCGCATCCGCACGATCCACCCGAAACACGCGGGTGCCGTGTTCGTAGCTGTCCATGACCATCGAATCAAACGCGATCCCCGCCGCGCGGCAAAACACGCGGTAGTTTTCCATCACGTTTTCGCGCTTCTCCGGCCGGGTAAAGCTAAGGTTGAGCGAGGCGAAGTGCCCTTGGCTCACGCCGCCGGTGCGCGCGGTGAACCCGTGATCAACCCCCGCGAGCCGGTCCAGCGCGGGCGTTGTGTAGATGCCAGCGCCATTGACAAAGCGAAACCGGGCCTCGCGCGGCATATGCGCATACGCCTCTAAAAACGCAGTTGTTTCTTTCGTTTGAACCGTCATATCCCTCCGCCCTTCATAAAGGAAAAAAAGGCGGCTCTTCGCCGCCGGGTTGCGCGCTGTCGCCGTGTTACGCTCTGCGTGCGCCGCTCAGTTCTTCTCATCCAGCAGACGCTGCAGCTCTTTCATAAACGTCTGCGTATCCTTAAACTCGCGGTAGACGGATGCAAAGCGGACATACGCCACCTCATCCACATCCTTGAGCTTGCGCATGAGGATCTCGCCGATATCCCGAGAGGTTACCTCGGAAGCAAGCGTATTGAACACCTCGCGGCTGACGTCCTCAGCCAGCTTATCCTGAACATCCGCCGCAACCGGTCGCTTTTCGCAGGCTTTGCGGATGCCGATGCGGATCTTCTCAGAGTCGAAGGGCTCCCGCCGGCCGTCCCGCTTGACGACCATGATAGGGATCTCCTCGATCTTTTCATAGGTCGTGAAGCGCTTGCCGCAGTTGATGCACTCACGCCTGCGGCGGATGGCGCTGCCGTCCTCCGTGGGCCGCGAGTCGATCACCTTGCTTTCAACGCTGGCGCAGTATCTGCATTTCATGGCGGTATGCTCCTTATATGGTGCATTATTGCTTATTATACTACCATATCTATGCCAACAAATCCACAGAAGAATTCACAAACGGCGATTTTTTACCGCCCTCTCAGCCGGGGCGTCCCAATCCGTCCGCTCTGGTTGGAGCGAGCCCCCAAAAACAAAAAGCGAACCGGAATCGGTCCGCCCTTGTTTCACAATTGGTTGCCAGTGATCAATACTTGCGCTTCCTCGCGGCCTCAGCCTTCTTTTTACGCTTCACACTGGGCTTTTCATAGTGCTCGCGACGACGGACCTCTGCCAAGACGCCGCTGCGCGCGCATTTGCGTTTGAATCGTTTCAGAGCGCTCTCCAGGGACTCGTTTTCACCTACGCGAATTTCCATTTTCTCCCCTCCCCTCTTATACGACTCTTCCTTCGGCGGAAGACGCTAGAAGTCATTATACGCGAGGCGACGGTTGAAGTCAACAGGTTTTTACCCGCATGAAACCGGTGCGGATTTTATATTATGCGGCGTCACATGCGTGTTGTTTCCGTGTTTTCGCTGTGATATACTATGGCCAGATTCTGCGTCCACCCGGGCGCAAATACAACAGGGAGGAAAGTACATGAAAAAGCTGGTAACGATCCTTTTGGTTCTGGGGATGGTTCTCTCCGTCGTGGCGTGCGCCCCGGCGGCGGCCCCCGATACGGACACGACCGACGCCCCCGCGGCCGAAGCGACGGAAGCCCCCGCCGCCGAGGAGCCCACCGCTGAAGAGACCGACGCCGCCGTCACGCTGAATATCGCGATGGTCACCGACGTCGGCAACATCGACGACAAGTCTTTCAACGAGTTCACCTGGAAGGGTTGCAGCGACTGGGCCGCCGAGAACGGCATGGTCGCCAACTACTACCGTCCCTCGGAGGACAGCGACGAAGCCCGCATGGAGACCATCAAAAACGCCATCGAAAAGGGCGCCAACGTCATCGTCTGCCCCGGCTACCTCTTCGCCGCAACGTATCAGCAGCTGCCGCAGCAGTATCCTGACGTGATGTTCCTCGGCATCGACCTCGGCCTCGGCGACGTGCCCGAGCCGCAGGCCAACACCGCGCTGATCACCTACCAGGAGGAGCAGTCCGGCTTCCTCGCGGGCTACGCCGCCGTCATGGACGGTTACACCAAGCTCGCGTATCTCGGCGGCATCGACGTGCCCGCAGTCATTCGCTACGGCTTTGGCTTCGTGCAGGGTGCCAACGAGGCCGCGGCCGAGCTGGGCAACACCGCCGATGTCTCGATCAAGTACTGGTACTCCGGCTCCTTCGTGCAGAACGATGAGATCAAGACCAAGACCGCCGGCTGGTACACCGAAGGCACCC
This sequence comes from Bacillota bacterium, assembly GCA_023399275.1. Lineage (GTDB taxonomy): Bacteria > Bacillota > Clostridia > Christensenellales > CAG-138 > UBA7703. The sequence goes on along the minus strand of JAEWQH010000058.1, from coordinate 13,758 downwards.
AGATCATCTTCGCGGCAGGCGGCGGCATCGTCTACTCCGCCATCGCGTCCGCCGACGAAGCGGATGGCAAGCTGATCGGCGTGGACGTCGACCAGGCAAATATCTCCGAGCGCGTCGTGACCTCCGCCAAGAAGGAGCTCGAAAACTCCGTCAAGCTCGCGCTGAGCGATCTGCTCGAAAACGGCGGCAAGTGGTCCGCGGCGTATGCCGGCGTGGAGAACAAGCTCGGCGCCGCGCAGGATTGCGTCGGCCTGCCGACCGATTCCGCATCCTGGCGGTTTAGCACCTTCACGCTGGATCAGTACAACGCGCTCTTCGAGAAGGTGAAGAGCGGCGAATACACCATCTCCGACGCGATCGATGCGCAGCCCACCGTCTCCATCGCGGTCGACTACCAGAACTAACCCCTGTAAAAGACGTACGTACATACGCAAGACGAGGGGCTGGGCTTCGAGCCCGGCCCCTCTTTTATCTTCCGGCATGCGCCGCACGCGGCCGTATTGGCCGGAATCGTCCTGCTCTATTCAATCGATCGCCCCAGTATCCAGCAACGGGAAGGGATATGCCTATGAATGAATTTGTCATAGAGATGCTGAATATCACGAAAGAATTCCCCGGCATCCGCGCCAACGACGACATTACGCTTCGCCTGCGGCGCGGCGAGATACACGCCCTGCTCGGCGAAAACGGCGCGGGAAAATCCACGCTGATGAGCGTTCTCTTCGGCCTGTATCAGCCGGAAAAAGGCGTCATCAAGAAGGACGGCGAGATCGTTCGCATCAAAGACCCAAACGATGCGAACACACTGCATATCGGCATGGTACACCAGCACTTCAAGCTGGTCGAGGTGTTCACGGTACTCGAGAACATCATCCTCGGCGTCGAGCCGAACCGCATGGGTTTTCTGCAGAAAAAAGAAGCGCGCAGGAAGGTCGTTGCCCTCAGCGAACGCTATGGGCTGAAGATCGATCCGGATGCGCTCATCGAGGATATCTCGGTCGGCATGCAGCAGCGCGTGGAGATTCTCAAGATGCTCTACCGCGACAACGATATCCTGATCTTCGACGAGCCGACCGCGGTGCTCACGCCGCAGGAGATCGAAGAGCTGATGCACATCATGCGTTCATTTGCCCGGGAAGGGAAGTCGATCCTCTTCATCACGCATAAGCTCAACGAGATCATGGCCGTTGCGGACCGCTGCACCGTGCTGCGCAAGGGCCGCTGTGTCGGCACCGTAGACATAAAGGATACCGACAAATCGAAGCTCAGCCGCATGATGGTCGGCCGTGACGTGGCGTTCATCGTGTCCAAATCGCCCGCCGCACCCGGCGGCACCGTGCTGGACGTGCGCCGCCTCACCGTGCCGAGCAAGCTGCACAAGAACAACGCCGTTCGAAACGTCTCCTTCCACGTATGCGCGGGCGAGATCGTCTGCCTCGCGGGCATCGAGGGAAACGGGCAGACAGAGTGCGTCTATGCGCTCACGGGGCTTGAGAAACCCTCCTCCGGCGAAATCACGCTTCGGGGCACACCCATCGCAAACGTCATTCCCCGCCGGGAAAAGCAGGCTGCAACCGCACTGCGGGATTCCCGGCCGGTTCTTTTGCCCATCCGCAAGCGCAGTATGCTCGGCATGAGCCACATTCCGGAGGATCGCCAGAAATTCGGCCTCGTGCTGGATTATACGCTCGAGGAAAACCTCGTTTTGGAGCGCTACTGGGAACCCTCGTTCCAGAAAGGCGGGTTCATCCGCAAACCCAGCGTGCGCCGCTACGCGGAGAAGCTGATCGCGCAATATGACATCCGCAGCGGGCAAGGCCCGCTGACCGTCGCGCGCAGCATGTCCGGCGGCAACCAGCAAAAGGCGATCGTCGCGCGGGAGATGGATAAAAACCCGGATCTGCTTGTCGCAGTGCAGCCCACGCGCGGGCTGGATATCGGCGCGATCGAATACATCCACAAGCAGCTCGTCGCCGCGCGTGACAACGGAAAAGCCGTCTTGCTCGTCTCGCTTGAGCTGGACGAGGTGATGAACGTCTCCGACCGCATCCTCGTGATGTACGAGGGCGAGATCGTTGGGGAGTTCGATCCGCGTGAGACAACGGTCGAGGAGCTCGGCCTTTACATGGCGGGTGCAAAGAAGCAATCCTCCGAAAGGACGGTGCACTGATATGGCAGAAAAAAAGCCGCGCACCTTGCGCATCCCCGGCGGAACAAGCATCCTCGCCTCGCTGATCTCCATCGGCGTCGGCCTGGTCGTCGGCCTAATCCTGCTCCTCGTGCTCGACGCAAAAGCTGCGGGCGGCGCATTCATCAGCCTGGTCACCGCCGGCTTCCGCTCCAGCGACAAGTTTGCCAAGGTGCTCTACCAGGCGGCTCCGCTCATCATGACGGGCCTCTCCGTGGGCTTTGCATTCAAAACGGGCCTGTTCAACATCGGCGCAACAGGGCAGTACACCGTCGGCTCCGCGCTGGCGCTCATCGGAGCGATCCAGTTTCAACTGCCGTGGTACGTCTGCCTGCTGCTTTCGTTGATCGGCGGCGCACTCTGGGGCGTATTTCCGGGGCTGTTTAAAGCGTATTTCAACGTCAACGAGGTCATCACGTCGATCATGTTTAACTGGATCGGCATGTTCGCCGTCAACCTGACCATCAACAACCTGCCCATGATGCTGGCCAAGTACTGGGGCGGCGCGCAGATGGACCGCACCGCAAACCTCGCGCAGGCCAACCCCGGCGCGCTGATCCCGCGGCTTGGGCTGGACGAGCTGATGGGCAGCAACTACATGAACATCAGCATCTTCATCGCGGTCGTGTTCGCGCTCGTTGCGTGGGTGATCCTGAGCAAGACCACATTTGGCTACGAGCTCAAGGCCTGCGGCTACAACCGCAATGCCAGCATCTACGCAGGCATCAACGCCAAGCGAAACATCGTGTTTTCCATGGTCATCGCCGGTGCGTTCGCCGGCGTCGGCGGCGGGCTCTACTTCCTCGCAGGGACGGGGCAGTATACGCTGGTCAAGCAACTGCTGCCGGCGGGCTTCAATGGCATCCCAGTCGCCCTGCTGGCAACCTCCAACCCCATCGGAACGATCTTCTCGGCCCTCTTTGTCTCCTATATCCAGGTTGGCGGAGACGCGATGCAGCCGGATTTCGTCAAGGAGATCATCGATATCATCATCTCCGTCATCATCTACCTCGCCGCGTTCGCCCTGCTCACACGCGAGCTGCTGATGCGCGGCAGACAGCGGCGCGAAGACGAGGCGGCAACGGCCGCACAGGCCGCACCCGCGCAAGAGAAAGTCGAGGTGAAACAAGTATGAGCATTCTGGCGGATATCGTCAGCGCAACCATCCTGTTTATGGTCCCGCTGCTGCTCGTTGCACTCGGGGGTATGTTCTCCGAACGCAGCGGCGTGGTCAATATCGCTCTCGAGGGCATCATGATCATCGGCGCGCTGTGCTCCTGTCTGTTTCTGCGCGTGCTCGACGACAGCGGCTTCGGCGCGGCGCACCCCCAGTGGTCGATGTTTCTCGCCATCCTCGTGTCGGCGCTCACCGGCGCGGTGTTCGCGCTGCTGCTTGCGTTTGCCTCGGTCAACCTCAAGGCGGATCAGACCATCGGCGGCACCGCGCTGAATATGTTTGCCCCCGCGTTTGCCATCGTGCTCACATGGGCGATCCAGGGACAGGGGCAGACGACGATCCTGATCCCCACGTGGTCGCGCATCACGCAGGAGACGCTTGGCATCGCCGAGAAAGAGACCTTTTTACAGGCGTTTTTGTTCAAAAGCTTCTACCAGACCACGATCTGGGCGATCGTGATCTTCATAATCGCGGCGGTCGTGCTCTATAAGACGCGCTTTGGCCTGCGCTTGCGCGCCTGCGGCGAGCATCCGCAGGCGGCGGACTCCGTGGGCGTCAACGTCTACCGCATGCGCTACGCGGGCGTATTCATCTCCGGCCTGCTCGGCGGCATCGGCGGGCTGGCCTATACGCTGGCCGCGGGCAGCGCGTTTCAGTCCACGGTCGCGGGCTACGGCTTTTTGGCGCTCGCAGTCATGATATTCGGCAACTGGAAGCCGCTGAATATCCTCGGCGCATCGCTGTTTTTCGCGCTGTTCAAAATCCTCGGCTCCTACAGCGGGAGCATCCCGTTTCTGCCGAAGTTTGACAATATCAAGGGCAGCGAGTACATCTACCTAATGCTCCCCTATATCGTGACGATGATCATGCTGATCCTGACGAGCAAGAAATCCCGCGCGCCGAAGGCCGAGGGCATTCCATACGACAAGGGCCGCAGGTAACCCAAACAACAATTTCCGGAGGGACTATGGCAAAGCTCTATTTCCGCTACGGCGCGATGGGTTCGAGCAAAACCGCAAACGCCATCATGGTATGGTACAACTATCAGGAACGCTGCAAGAAAGCGCTGCTCATCAAACCCAGCGTGGACACGCGCGACGGCGCATACACGATCCGCTCGCGCAGCGGGCTCGAGGCACGCTGCATCCTCTTCGACCAGATCGACTGGGAGCGGGTGCGTGCGCGCGAATACGACTGCCTGATCATCGACGAGGCGCAGTTCCTCTCGGTCGAGCAGGTGGATATGCTGCTGCCCATCGTGGACGATTTCGGCATACCGGTCATCTGTTATGGCCTTCGGACGGACTTCCGCGGCGAATTCTTCCCCGGCAGCGCACGTCTGCTTGCCCGCGCGGACACGATCGAAGAGGTGAAGACCATCTGCTGGTGCGGCAAGAAGGCAACGAACAACGCCCGGCTCGACGGCAAGGGCGGCATCACCAAAGTCGGCGAGCAGGTCGTGCTCGGCGCGAGCGACAAGTACATCGGCCTCTGCCGCAAGCACTGGCTCGCCGGCGACCCCGGCCCCGGCCTTCGCGCGGCGGATCTTGCCGGCGGGGCCGCACCCGGCGTCTGCACCTGCCAGCGGACAGAACCGTAGCGCACCATGAAGTTCTACGTTGCAAGCGGCGTGCCAAACGCCGAAAAAGTGAATCGTGCCGCCGCCGCGCTCACCGCCGCGGGGCATGTGCGCACCTACGATTGGACGACGCACGGGGACGTCTCCCAAACGCCGCCCGAGCGCAAGCGCGAGGTCGCGGCCAGCGAAGCACGCGGCGTCGCCGAGGCGCAGCTCGTCGTGCTGCTGTTACCCGGCAGATTTGGCACGCACGCCGAGCTGGGGATCGCGCTGGCAACGCGCGAAAACAAACGCATCCTGCTCTGGTCGGAGACCGCAGCGCCGTTCGATGGGACGGACGGCTTTTGCGTGTTTTATCATCACCCCGCCGTGGAGCGCATCGTCTGCCCCTTTGAGGAGCTGCTTGCGCTGCTTGGCGCACAGTAAGGAGAACGCCTTGTCCACTTCAGCCAGCCACTACACCGTTTTGCATCTGACCGACTACGGCGCGCCATACGCAGGCAACTTCATCGCGTCGCTCTGCGCGCTGGAGCGCCTGCTGGCCGAGCGCGGCGGCAGGATGGTCTACGCGCTGCCCCCGCGCGCGCGCGAGCGCGAATGGGCACATCAGATGGCGCAAGAACACGACGTACGCTTCCTCGCGCGTGGCGGCTTCTTTGCCTATGCGCGCCAGGTGCGCTCGCTGCTGCAGGAGACGGGCGCCGGGATTCTCCACGCGCACTTCATTCATTCTTCAGAGAAGCTCGCGGCTTGGCTGGCTTGCAGAACCTGCGGACACAGCGTCCGGACCGTGCTGCATCTGCACAACCATATCGACCTGCCGAAAAACCCGCTGTTGCGCCTGCCGCACCTGCTCTATTTTCGTTCCGTATCGCGGTTTATCTGCTGCAGCGAGTCCGTCGCCGCGCATCTGATTGCGGATGGAGTGGATCCTTCCCGCGTCCGGGTCGCCGAAAACGCCATCGCGTTTGAGCGGCTGGAGCGCTTTGATCCGGCTCTGCGCGAAACGCTGCCTGTGCCGGACGGCGCAAAACTCGCGCTGATGTTCGGCTACAACTACCGCGTCAAGGGCGTGGATCTCGCCGTGGAGGCCGTGCGTCAACTGCGCGAGCGCGAGGGAATGCCCGTCACGCTGGCCATCGTGCTCTCCTCCCGCGCGGAGGAGGCGCGCCAGGCTGTCTGCGCGCAGCTTGGCGCAAAGGAGCTGCCCGGGTGGGTGCTGCCGTTGCCGCCGCGCGAAGACGTAGCTTCGTATTATCATGCCGCGGATGTGTTTCTTTCCCCCAGCCGGCAGGAAGGGTTTTGCTATGCGCTTGTCGAGGCCGCCTATTGCCGCACGCCTGTGCTCGCGAGCGCCATCGATGCGCAGCGCGATCTTGCCCTGCCGCAGAGCGCTTTCTTCCCGCCGCAGGACGCCGGGGCGCTTTGCAGCGCAATGCTTCGCGTGCTCGGCGAGCCGGCCTCGCCCTCCCGCTTAGCCGCGCTGGAGGAGGCGGGCGCACGCGTTTTTCGGGCCTACTCGCTCTCGCGCTGGGCCGAGCGCGTTTGCGCGGCATACGATGAAATCCGCTGACCGCCGCTGCCAAACGCCAAACGCGCGAATATTCGCCGGTTTTCTTGGTTTTCGGGGTTGACACCACTCTGCGCGTTTGTTAAACTAACCGGTGTGCCATTGGGTTTCATCTGCCACAGCCCCGGGAGAATGCGCTCAAGAACACAACCGAATTGAAATAATTTGATGGAGGAATCGCCATGAAATCCTATATGGCAAAGGGCGAAACCGTCGAGCGCAGTTGGTACGTTGTGGATGCACAAGACATGGTCCTCGGCCGTCTTTCTTCCCAGGTAGCAGCTATTCTCAGAGGGAAGCATAAGCCCATATACACGCCGCATGTCGACACCGGTGACCACGTGATCATCGTCAACGCCGGCAAAGTGCGCCTGACCGGCAAGAAGCTGGATCAGAAAAAGCACATCCACCACACCGGTTATCCGGGCGGCCTGCGTGAGGTCAGCTACCGCACGCTGCTGGCCACCAAGCCGGAGTTTGCCGTCTATGAAGCCATCCGCCGCATGATGCCGAAGGGCCCGCTCGGCGATAAGATGCTCAAGAAGGTTCGCATCTACGCCGGCCCCGAGCATAAGAATGCCGCGCAGATGCCCCAGCCGCTGACGCTGAAATAACGGAAGGAGAACAGGAACATGGCAAGTACGCAATATCTTGGTACCGGCAGACGGAAAAAGTCCATTGCCCGCGTTCGGTTGCTCCCCGGCAGCGGCAGCATCACGATCAACAAGCGCGAGCTGGACGACTACTTCGGCATGGAGACGCTGAAGATGATCGTCCGCGCCCCGCTCACCCTTACCGACACGCTCTCGAAGTTCGACGTATTCGTCAACGTCTACGGCGGCGGCTACACGGGTCAGGCCGGCGCGATTCGCCACGGCATCGCGCGCGCGCTGCTCGTTGCGGAACCCGCCCTCCGCCCCACGCTCAAGAAGGCCGGTTACCTCACGCGCGATCCGCGCATGAAGGAGCGCAAAAAGTACGGCCTGCACGCAGCCCGCAGAGCGCCCCAGTTCAGCAAGAGATAATCTCTTTTGCCGAAGCGCGAACCACCGACATCAAACGGCATCCTCCGCATATGGGGATGCCGTTTTTTCGCACGTTTGCGCTTTTGGACGCGCCGTGCTATCATGCACGCATGAAGATTTCGACAGCGCGATTCAAAAAAATCGGCAAAAAAGCCGCAGCAATCACCGCCGGCGTATTCACCGCAGTTGCCCTAGCGCTCAGCGGACTTGCGGATACTCCGGACGAGCTTTTTTGCGGCACCGCGCAGGCAGCCGTCGCAACCGCGGAAACAAACAGGCGCGCCGCAAGCAATCCTGCCGCGCCCGCGCGGAAAGAGCGCCTGCGCGACCGGCTGCGCCGTCTGTTTCTCGCGCAGCCCTCCGCCGTGCGCGGCGCCGTGCTGCTGCCGTTCTGGGCGGCCGGCAAGGTATTGATCACGCTGCTCTCGCCGCTTTTTGCCGCGCTCAGCCCCGCGCTGCAGGCCGTGCTTGGCACGCTGCTCAACGCGGCGTTGCTGTTCGGCCTGTTTTTGCTCGTGTTTCGGCTGCTTTTCCCCGGCTTGCGTCTGCGGGATTTTTTGACAAAGCGCAATCTTCTCCTCTTGATCGTCGGCACTCTGGTGCTTTCCGCCGTGGATCTGTTGCTGCGTGTTTTTTGGGCGGACTACCGTCTTGTCAGCATCGCGATCAAGCTCGGCGCTGGTCTGCTGATTCTCGCGCTGCTCTGCCGCTACATCTTCGGCGCTCGCCGCCGAAGCAACGGTATGTGTCCTGTATAAAAAAAGAGGCCACGCCTCTTTTTTTCTGATATCTGCGATTCCCGTTTCCCATCGTCGCTTTCCGCTCAGTCCGCCCGCACATACGGGGGGATCGCCGCAAGCAGCGCGTCCACCATTTCGGGCGGTGTCGCCCAGGATGTGCAAAAGCGCACCACGTCGCATTCTGCGTCATACGCCTGCCAGAACGCGTACCCAAATTCTCCTGAAAGCTGCCGGAGCAACGTTCGCGGCAGAATCGGAAACACCTGATTCGTTGGCGAATCGACGAAGAGCGCATAGCCACGCTCGGCCATGCCCGCCGCAATCCTCTGCGCCTGCGCCACCGCGTGGCGGCCAATCTCGTCGTAAAGCCCGTCGGCAAAAAGCGCCTCAAACTGGAGGCCGAGCAAGCGCCCCTTGGCGAGCATGGCCCCGCGCTGCTTCATGTGATAGCGAAAGTCCTTCTGAAGCGTCGGCTCGTTGATCACCAGCGCTTCGCCAAACAGCGCGCCCATCTTGGTGCCGCCGATGGAAAATGCGCCGGTCAGCTGCGCCAGTTCCGGCAGAAACACATCCGCCCCACCTGCCGCAAACGCGTTTCCGAGGCGCGCGCCGTCCACGTAGAGCGGCATGCCGTAATCACGGCACACGCGGGCGATTTGCTCTAGCTCCGCTTTGGTATACACCGTGCCGACCTCCGTGGGCTGCGAAAGGTAGACCATGCCGGGCTGCACCATGTGCTCCGCCGTCACATCCGCATAGTGTGCTGCGGCATACCGCGCAATCTGCTCCGCCGTAATCGTTCCGTTTTGCGCCGGCAGCGGGAGCACCTTGTGCCCGGTGGCCTCGATGGCGCCCGCTTCATGTACGTTGATATGCCCGCTCTCGGCACATACCACGCCCTGATACGGCTTGATCGCCGCGGCGATGAACGCGAGGTTGACCTGCGTGCCGCCGACGAGAAAATGGATATCGCTCTGTGCGCCGCCAAGCCGGCCGCGAATCAGGGCGCGCGCCCTCTCGCAGCGGCAGTCCATGCCGTAAGCGTCGTCCTGCTCACGGTTCGCCCGGGTGATCGCTTCCAGTATGCGCTCGTGCGCGCACTCGTTGTAGTCATTCATGAAATTATAGCGCATATCGTTCCCTCCGCGCGGTTGCGCGCCTGTATTCCTGCAAAAGTATAGCATATTTTCGTCGCGCCCGCGCATTCGCTTTTCCCCGTCCAAAATAGTGCGACTTTTCGCAATGTTCACAGGCGGGTTACACGGCCGCCATGCAAAACCGCGCTTTCTGTTTGCAACGCACGCCCGCATTCCCCTATAATCGAAATATGAAGCATCGATATACCGCATCTCTCCCTCGCTTCGCGCCGCGCCTGCTGGCGTTGCTGCTCTGCGCCGCGCTGTTGGCCGGCTGCTCCGCCGCACCGCGGGAAACCGAAGCTCCCGCCTCCGGCGCGGACGTATCCATCGACGTTTCGGAGACGTATCCGCCGGATACGTCCCCTACCGAGGCCGCCGGACAGTCCGGCCCGGCGCTCGCGGAAGACGGGTTTGCGATCCTCTTTGTCAACGTCGGCAAAGCGGACGCCGCCATCCTGCGCTTTGGCGACACCGCGGTGCTCATCGACACCGGCACCGCCGAGTCCGTGCCGCGCCTCATCGCAGGGTTCAACGCACTCGATATTTCGCAGATCGACGCCGTGTTCATCACCCATAGCCATAGCGACCACCTCGGCGGCCTCGCCGCACTCAGCGCCAACTATGCGATCCCGGTGGTCTATTCACCCTACTACGCCGAAACCGATAAAAACGGAGTCGGCAAGATCGTCAAGCGCGCGGAGAAGCTTGGCCTTGCACACCAGGAGTTGAAAGCGGGCGATACCGTAGCGATTACGGACAGCGTGTCTTTTTCCGTCATCGGCCCGCTGCTGCTCAACGAGGACGATGACAACGATAACTCCCTCGTGCTGCAGTTTACTTACGGGGGGCACACGTTCCTCTTCACCGGGGACATGCAGTTTCCGGAGGAGCAGACGCTTATCGACGCAGGCGTTTTCTTGAAAAGCGACGTGCTCAAGGTCGGCAACCATGGCAACCCGGATGCAACGGGCGACGACTTCGGCGCGCTCGTCTCCCCCGCCCTCGCGGTGATCTCCACCGACACCGCCGTGGACACCGACAGCGCAAATCCACGCGTCTACGCCGCACTGCAAAGCGCAAAGATCGTCGTTACGCAGGATTATCCCATCGGCGTGCTGCTCACGCTCGATCGCGCGGGCGCACTTTCACTTTCCAGCCCTGCACGGAGTATGGATGCGGCGCGGATCTCGGTTTCTTCGCTCGATGTGCAGACACAGACCGTCACGCTCACAAATGATGGCGGCGAACGCGCGGATCTTTCCGGCTATACTCTCTTCTGCGCGCGTTCGGATGCGGCGCTGCGCTTTCCTGAGGGGACCACGCTCGACGCGGGTGAATCCCTGGTGGTCGGCGGCGCCAGCCTCCCGTTTCCCGGCGAAGAGAAACCGCTGAGCAAGAAGAAGACCAATACGGTCTCGCTGTTTGACCGGCTCGGCTCGCTCATAAGCAAATTGGAGCAATGATTTCAGCGCTCCTCGGTATGCAAAGGCGGCGTGCGCAGTGCGCATGCCGCCTCAGTCTGTCAAAAAAAAGGTTGTTCAGCCGGATAAGCGTCCTTTCCCCAAAGAGCACTGGGAATCCGTCCCGGGTGGTCGGTTCATCGCGCCTGCAAAACCGGATGCGACCGGCCAAGGGCTGTGCTCCTTACCATTTGTAGGGCTTCTTTCGGCACGCCTCCGGCTGTTTCGCTACAGTGCCTGCAGGATAACCCGCGTGCTCTTGCTGCGCTGGCGGCTGCTCCTGCGGCGCATCTTTCCCACCGGGTTTTCTGGCGAGGAATCCGGCGCAGAGCGCGTTGGTCGGGCAGTTTTTCACGCAGTCCCCACAGCGGATGCACTCCATGTCATCCGGTGTTTTTGAAGGATCGACGCCCATGTTACACACGCGCTTGCACACGCCGCAGTGGATGCAAGCGCTTTCGTTGAGCTTTAAGCGGTAAAACGATGCCTTGTTAAAGAGCGCGTAAGCCGCGCCGAGCGGGCACAGATATTTGCAAAACGGCCGGTAGAGGAACACCGACAGCCCCAGAATCAGAATCAGGATCGACATCTTCCAGCTAAAGAGGAAGCCGACCACCGCCTGCAACGTTGGGTTTGCCAGCACCAGCGGGATGCCGGCCAGCAGCGTGCCGCTCGGACAGACCCACTTGCAAAACCACGGAGTGCCCACACCCGCTGCGTTTTTGATCAGCGCAGGCAGCAAAATCACCAGCACCGCGAGCACGACAAACTTGAGGTAGCGCAGCGGGCGGTCGAAGCGAAAGGTGCCGATCTTCCTGGACGGAATCTTGTACAGCAGGTCCTGCACCCACCCAAACGGGCAGAGAAACCCGCATACAAAGCGGCCGAACAGCGCGCCAAACGCGAGCAGGAAGCCCGTCACATACAGCGGAAACTTGATCTCACGCGCCGCCAGCTCCGCTTGCAGCGAGCCGATGGGACATGCGCCGAGCGCCCCGGGACAGGAGTAACAGTTCAACCCGGGTACGCAGACGGCCTTGCTGTCCCCCTGCCAGATGCGGCCCTTGACGAAGCCGACGAGGTAGCCGTTGGAGACGACCGTCCACGCGCCCTGAATCCAGTTGCGCAGCTTGTTTCGCTTATATTGCTTAGCCAATGCCGATACACTCCAGGCAGATATTTACCGCGCGCGAAAGCACGACGGCGACCTCGCCGCCGAACGCGCCGAGCGCGATCATCGCCGCGCCGAGCGCGAGCAGCAGGTAGGGCAGCGCGCGCCTCGCGGTCTTCATCAGGATACCTGCTCGAGCAGCAGATCGATCAGGCCGGTCCAGTCCTCGTAGCTCTTCGCGCCGACGACCGTATTGCCGACCTGCTTGCCGGTGGAGTCAAAGAACAGCGTGGTCGGAATGGCATACATGCCATTCGTATAGTCGAGGAAGATGTCCTCCGGCAGCACGACGGGATAGGTCATCCCCTGATCCGCGATAAACTGCTGCGCGCCTTCGATGTCGTCGTCTCCCGAAAGTACGCCGACAAGCGCAAAGCCCTTGTCCGCGTAGTCGTTGCTGATCTGGACAAGATCCGGTATCTCGCTCACGCACGGGCCGCACCAGGTTGCCCAATAGTTGACCATGATGAGCTTATGATCGGAAAAGACCGTCTGATCAAGGGTTTCCCCCGTCAGCGTCGTGATGGAAAACTCCAACGCGCCGTCCGCGCTTTCTTCGGTCGCTTCGCTTGCCTGCTCCGTCGGCGTGGGCGTCGGTTCCGTCTGCGCAGACGGGGCGGCGCACGCCGCCAGCAAAAGCGCCGTGGCGAGAACGCCGGTCATCATCAGTGCGATCTTCTTCATTTTGAATCAATCCTTCCCATATTCTGCGAAATCGTTTCGGTTTCTGCGCAGCGCCCGCCCGGGCGGCGCAAGAGGGTGTTCTGCCAACAGAATATGCTTTATGGTACGGGCGATCCCCTCCGATTTCCGTGATTATATCACACGCCGGCTGTCTTCGTCGAGCGCGCAGCGCATAGTGAACGCATAATCATGCGAATCGTTCCTTTGTTATGCACGCGTTTTGTTTGGGGCGCGGCGCGGCCATCCGCGCACGGCGGCAGCCACCGCCCGGCACGAAGATTTGCATATAATTGTATCAAAATGTCAATCAATATCAAACGAATTGTGAAAAGGGATGCGTTTCATTTGCGTTCGTGGTATGTTTATACCGCATTTCGGGGGCTGGGAGCCCCTTTTCGCACCGGATGTGTGAAATATCCGTAACATCTTCGGCGTGCATGTTTACATATATATACCCCTCATGTATAATTTCTGCGACAGAATGTCTTTCATGCAAGAAAGGATGTGTACCGAATGAAACGAACCATCGCACTGGTTATGAGCTTGTTTATGCTGCTCGTGCTGGTGCCAACCGCCGCCCTTGCGGACACGGATGTGCACCCGTATCTGGTCGTCACGCCGGTCGCGGTTGCGCCCGCAACGACGCCCAAAACGCTGTTCCAGTACGGCACTGAATCGTTTAACTGGACAAATGAAAATCTGGAAGTCAAGCTCTTTGACGACACGGCTGCCAACATCGGCGGAACGACGCTGACGATGGGCACCGAGATCGCCGCGGGCAAGTACGTGCTCTATCTCAACGGCAAGGTCTACAACCCCGCCACTGCGTATGCCTTCCTTCCGACCGATATCGGCTCGAAGACGCTGACGGTAAAGTACACCTACACGCCCACCGGTAATACCAAAAGCGTCACGGTGACCAAGGACGTCACCATCTCCGTTCAGAGCAACATCCTGCAGAGCATTTTGGCAAGCGCTCCGGCGCAGAAAACCTATTATGCCGGCGAGCTGGTCAACCTCGGCGG
>JAEWQH010000098.1 GCA_023399275.1 Bacillota bacterium | reverse complement strand
CGTCGGCGCGGTTGCGACCTACTGGCAGCTCTCGTTCATCAGCCGGCGGATCTATCCGGCGTATCCAAACGAAGCGTTTCTCTCGCTCTACGGCATGCTCACCGGCACAGCAAGCACGGGTGTGATCCTGCTGCGCGAGATCGATCCGCTATTTCAAACGCCCGCGGCAACCAACCTCGTCTATCAGCAGCTATGGGCGATCGTGTTTGGCTTTCCGATGCTGCTGTTGCTTGGCTTCGCGCCGATCGGCCTCACTGCCGATCCGGCGACGACGAATATGACCAACGCCTGGCTTACGCTTGCAGCGCTCGGCGCACTGTTTATCGTCATGAACGTCATCTTGTTTCGCCGCGACCTCTTCCGGCGCAAAAAGGCCTGATTGAAAAGCGATTTTGCGTCATAAAAACAAGATAACTAAAAGGCCCGCGCGCGGGCCTTTTGCATACGGTAAAGCCAGCTAAAAAAGCGGACGAACCCGCTGCCGTTGCCGTAGATCGCCAGCCCTTATCTCTCTCCCTGCGCTGCCTGTCCCACGGCGTCGCCTTCCCCGAGCGCGGTCAAAAACCGCTCCCGGATTCCGTTGAACTGCTCCCCGATAGGCTTTGCAAGCGAGAGGTCCGCAATCATCGCGTCGAGCTGCGCGAGCGTAACCCACCTTGCGTTCGCCGTCTCGCCGGGCTGCAGGCGGATGGCAGAGAGCGGGACATCCCGTCGCAGCAGATAGTGGTCGACAAACGAAGTCTTCGCCGTTTCCGTGCCGAGCAGCGTCAGCTCTTCCTCGCGCGCACAAATGCCGGTTTCCTCCTCCAGCTCGCGAACGGCGGCCGCGCGGCTGGTCTCCCCTGCGAGCGCAGAACCGCCGGTATTCTCCCAGTGGTTCGGATAGCTTTCCTTTGCCGGATCGCGCAGCGTCAGCAGGATATTGCCGCGGGAGTCGACTGTCCAAACGGAGACGACGACGTGATATTCCCCTTCCGAACCCGATGCGCCTCGCACGCGCGTTTTCCCGAGCGGCTTTCGCCCGGCGTCGTACAGATCCCAAAGTTCCATCGATTCTCCTCCGTTTCCCATCCCGTAGCCGCGCCGCTATAGAAACAGGACAAGCCCGATCGGGAGAAATATGGCGAGGATGAAGTCCAGCACCTTGATCTTGGTGACCTTCAGCAGATTCAGCCCGATAGCGAGGATCAGCAGCGAACCGACGCACGTCATCTCTGCCACCGCAACGTCGCTGAGCACCGGCGCGAGAAACTGCGCCAGCAGCGTGATTGCACCCTGATAGAGCACCAGCGGCACCACGGAGAGCAGCACGCCCGAGCCGAGTGTGCTGGCAAACACCACCGCGCTCACGCCGTCGAGAATGCTCTTGGTAAACAGCACCTCGTGGTTGCCGGTCAGCCCGCTGTTGAGCGAACCCACGACCGCCATCGCACCGACGCAGTAGAGCAGCGTCGTGGCGATAAACGCCTCGCCAAACCGGGCGCCGCCCTCTGATTTGGCCGCAATCTTCTGCTCCAGCCCGCTGACGAAGCGGTTGAACCGCCCGTCGAAGTCGAGTGCCATGCCGATCGCTCCGCCGGCTACGATGGAGATGGTTGCGATCAGCGGATTGCTCCCTTCGAGCATACCGCTGATGCCGATGTAGATAACCACGAGCCCGAGGCCCTGCATGATGCCGCCGGAGACGCGCTCCGGAATTCCCTTTTTGAGCAGCAGCCCCAGCAAGCCCCCGGCGAGGATCGCAGCCGCGTTGACGATGGTTCCGAGCATGACAAGAGTGTTCCTTTCCCACGATGCCACACGGCGGGGCAGACCGACTGCCGCCAGGCCGCAAGGCAACTAATAAATTCACAAGAATTCGTATTATTATACGCCTTTGCCGCCGGGATGGGAACCCATACTTTCCGCCGGCGCTCTTTCGTCTGCCGGGTGCGCCGGAAACCGCAGCAAACAGGGAAAACACTGCTTGCTTTGTATTTTATAAACAGATAAAATAACTATGTATGGCCATGATTGACGAAATCCGGCGCGCAGCAGGGGCAAGCATCTGCGCGGACCCGCGGCAGCTCGCCCCGCTGGCGCTTGCGCAGATCGGCGACACCGTGTGCGATCTCTATGTGCGCATCTATCTCAACGACCAGTGCGCGCGCTCGCCGCATGAGCTGCACCTCTGCGCAAGCAAATACGTCTGCGCTGCTGGGCAGGCCGCAGCTTACCGCCGGATGGAGCCGCATCTGACGCAGGATGAGGCTGCCGTTTTCCGCCGCGGACGAAACGCCCACAGCGGCACCATGCCCAAGAACGCCTCCGCCGCGGACTACCACACGGCAACGGGGCTGGAGGCGATGGTCGGCTGGCTGTTTTTGAGCGGCGCGGACGAGCGGCTCAACGAACTGATGACGTACTACTTTCAGCCGGCGTTGAAACCGGAGCAAAAGAATCCATCGGGCGGGCCACAACTATGATATTGAAATGAGGAAATGATTCCATGCCGCAAAAACAGTACGGCTCCGGCCAGAACGGCCAAAATAAGGGCTCTTCTTCCCGCGCGGGCGATCAGAAGGGCGGCTACCCGAAAGCGGGCGGTTATCAGGGAAAGAAGCCATATGGCCGCAAGACTGAAGGCGGATATCCCAATAAAGGAAACGACGCGGCCCGGCCCGAGGGCGGCTACAAGAAACCGTATGGCGAGCGGTCGCAGGGCGATGGCCACCAGGGCAAGCGCTTCTATGGCGACAAGTCCGAGGGCGGCTACAAGAAGCCGTATGGCGAGCGGCCGCAGGGCGATGGCTACCAGGGCAAGCGCTTCTATGGCGACAAACCCGAGGGTGGCTACAAAAAGCCGTATGGCGAGCGGTCAAACGAGGCCAAGCCGTACGGGAAAAAACCATACGGTAAGAAACCATACGATAAAAGAGGCGGCTATGAGGATCGCCGTCCGGAGGATAGCCGCGCACACGAGCGTTTGGCCGACGAAAATGAGGCCGTTCGCGAGCAGGATGAGATTCCCTTCCTCATCCTCGGACGCAATGCGGTCAAGGAGGCCGTCAAGAGCGGCCGCAGCATCGATCGCATCGAAGTGGTCGGTGAGCCGGACGGATCGCTGCGCGAGATCCTGACGCTTGCGCGCGAACGGAAACTCGTCATCCGCGAGGTGGACAAGCGCCATCTCGACGAGATCTGCCTGCCCTTTGGCCACGGCGGCAAACCGGGCAACCATCAGGGCATCGCGGCATATGCCGCGGGGGTTGAGTACTGCAACGTTTCGGATATCCTCGCCGTTGCGCGCGAAAAGGGTGAGGCTCCGTTCGTGGTCGTGCTGGACGGGATTCTGGACCCGCATAACCTTGGCTCCATCATCCGCAGCGCGGAGTGTGCGGGGGCGCACGGCGTCGTCATCGGCAAGCGCAGAAGTGCCTCTGTCACCGCGGCGACCGTGAAAGCCAGCGCGGGCGCGACGGAGCATGTCAAGATCGCGCGGGTGGTCAACATTCCCGCCGCGCTGGACGAGCTCAAGCGTGCAAAGCTCTGGGTCGCGGGCGCGGATATGAAGGGGCAGCCGATGGACAAACAGGGGCTCAACGGCCCTCTGGCGCTGGTCATCGGCGGCGAGGGCGCTGGGCTGAGCAAACTCGTTTCGGAAAAGTGCGACTTTCTTGTCGCCATTCCGCAATACGGACAGATTGGCTCGCTCAACGCGGGCGTCGCCGCGGGCATACTGATGTTTGAAAAAAAGCGTCAGGATCTGGCCGAATGAGAGACTACGGCGCGCTGACGGACGAGGAACTGCTTCGCCTGCACCGCGCAGGAGACGCGCGCGCCGAGGAGGCGCTCTATGCGCGCTACAAGCAGGCCGTCCGCAGCAAGGCGCGTATGTATTTCCTTGCAGGAGCAGACTACGAGGATATCATCCAGGAAGGGATGATCGGCCTGCACAGGGCGGTTGTGGGCTATCAGTTTGACCGCTCGTCGTCGTTTCGCAGCTTTGCGGAGCCATGCATCACGCGGCAGATCATCTCCGCTATCCGGGCGTCCAAACGCAGAAAGCATCAGCCGCTGAATACATATCTCTCCTTTGACCACGCGGTAGGCGAGGGGGAGGCCGCGCGCCCGCTGATCGACGTGCTTACCAGCACGCGCATCACCGATCCGGAAGAAGTGCTCATCGACCGGGAGGATTACGCGGCCACGGCGGATCGCATCGAGCACTCGCTGAGCAAGCTCGAACGCAGGGTGCTGGGGCTGTATCTCTACGGCTGTTCCTATCAGCAGATTGCCGACCAGCTCAGGATCACGACCAAGAGCGTGGACAACGCCATCCAGCGGGTCAAGAAAAAGCTGGAGGCGCGTCTGGGTGAGATGCGATAGCATACGGGCCGGACGGGCGGGATCGGCGGCAGGAAGATCGGATTCAATCCCGAGCTATGCAGAAAGCCCCGAAACGATGCCCGATTTCGCAACGATCGTTTCGGAATCGGAAGAGCCGGTCGGCGTGTCAAAAAAGCGCCCGGATCGTAAAGACATTTTTAATACACACGGGGCTGCCGAAAGCAACGGCAGCCCCGTGTGTGTTTTAGTGCTTTGAAAATCAGCCCCGTTCGCCGTGCTGCTGCGGGAGCGCCCGCTTGCGGCGCGTCGATTCCTCCGCGCGCTGCAGCATATGCCTGGCGTGGCGGCGGTTGTCCACGATGGTCGCAGCGGCGAGTGCGATGACCGAGAGGCAGTACAGCAGGATGAACACCATGCTCACCGTGCTGGTCAAAAAGCCCATGCCCGGGTTGTATTGGTTGAGGATGGTCAGCGTGATAAACATGCCCGAGAAGATGACCGCGGCGTGGGACAATATGCTGCGTAACGTTCGCATAGCGCAAAACCCTCCAGATCGAAGCTGCTTGGATAAAGGCGCAACGGCGCGCCGGAATCAGGCCTGCGGTTCGTCCCCGCCGAAGTAGATGATGTCGCTGATCTCGCGCCCGCCTTTGTAGGGCTGGCCGATCACGTCGCCCTGAAAAACCATCATGGCGGACTGCCCGCCGTCGAGATTGAACGCGTCCGTACAGCCCAGATCGATCATTGCCTGCGAAAGCTCGCTCAGCGTCATTCCCTTGGAGGAGGCGCCCTGCCGTCCATCCACGTAGACCAGGCAGTAGTGTCCCGGTTCATAGTAGCCGATCGCCGCGCGCGGATTGTGCCGGATGATGGCGTCGGAGGTGTTGAAGCTCGCCGGGATCTGTCCGTTGTCGATCAGCTTCGGTCCGAAGGACCATGCCTGATATGCGCCGCGCGTGATGGCCGCATCCAGATCGAAGTCGGACTCGTAATAGCTTTCCATCACACCGTCGGCATAGAGGATACAGATGTCGCTTGCGACGCTGTCGCGGTAGAGCACGCCGTTTCGGATGACGACGCCTTCGTTGTTGGAGCGGTAGCTGTCCCCGCTGAGCGCGAGAACCGCGTTGTTTTCGCTCGCCATATCGCTCGGCAGCGCATAGCCGCCGCGGTACTTGTTGCCCGCAAAGGCGGTCTTGTAGCCGCGGATATTGCGAATCCAAACATCGGCCACATAGTAGACCGCGTCGTCTTTGGTGTGCTCGGTGACGACCACGCGCAGGTCGTCGTCCGTGTAGCTGCCGACCACGCCCTCCTCCTCCGGCTCGCCTTGCGGAAACACCGCGGAGAAGTCGCCCGGTGCGGGCGTGGGCGTGGGGGACGGTGCGGGCGTTTCGTTCACCACGGGCGTCTGCTCGGGCGCGGGAGAGGCGGTTTCGGCCGCGGGCGTCGGCGTGTCGTCGAAGCGTACGATGTTTTGCAGCGGTTGATCGCTGCCGGATGGGAGCACGAAAAGAAAGAGGGAAAAGATGCCGAGCGCTGCGCCGACGCCCAGCAAATCCAGCAGGATGACGAGGATGCCGGGCAACGGTTTTCGTTTGCGCATGGGTGGAGTTCCTTTCCGGTGAGCGGCCGGGTATGGCTGCAAATCATAAACAAAACTGATGATAGTATTGCGTGCGCCGAAAAGCAAGAACCTCTGAAAAATGCAACAGGAAGTTCACAGCCCACCGTACGAAAAGACATAAAGCATCCTCCGGCAGACGTAAAAAAGCAAACAAAAAGGCCCGCCTTGCGTAAGCGTGCGGGCCTCGGGTTTGCTTGCCGGCGCGTTATTCGGCGATGGTCAGCGCAAGCTGCATCATGTCGTGGAACGCGGTCTGGCGCTCCTCCGCGGTGGTTACGGCTCCGCCGATGAGCAGGTCGGAAATCGTGCAGATGGCGAGCGCTTTTTTGCCCGCGCGCGCGGCGTTCATATACAGCGCGGCGGCTTCCATTTCGACCGCGAGCACGCCGAGCTTGGCCCACTCCAGCGTTCCGTCCATCCCCTTTTCGGAGTAGAAGGTGTCGCTTGAAAGGAGGTTGCCGACCTTGTAGCTGAGCCCGCGCTTTTCGCACGTGTCCACCGCGCGGCGCAGCGTGCCGTAGTCCGCGATGGGCGCAAACGAGCCGTTGAGTCCGAACTGCGAGAAATAGGCGGAGTTGGTGCAGGCGCCCTGACCGAGCACGATGTCAAAGAGCTTCAGGTCGGGGTGCATGCCGCCCGCGGAGCCGATGCGGATGATGGTCTCCACGCCGAAGAAGTTGTAGAGCTCGTAGGAGTAGATGCCCATGCTCGGCATGCCCATGCCGCTGGCCATCACAGAGACGCGCTTGCCTTCATAGTAGCCCGTATAGCCCTGTATGCCGCGCACGTTGTTGACGAGCTCGCAGTCCGAAAGATACGTCTCGGCGATGTGCTTTGCGCGCAGCGGATCGCCGGGCATCAGCACGGTTTTGGCAAAATCCTCCGGGCTGCAGCTGATATGGGGGGTAAGGTTGGCGGTTTTCATAAGATACCTCCGAATAAGCGATGATAGGAAAATACGATGTCAGTATACCATGTTTTCCCGCCGCGCGGGAAAGAACGCGCAAAAATTATGCCTCGCGCGGGTCGAGCTCAATATGCCCCTGCCAGCCCGGGGTTGGGCGCAGATAGCAGGCGGGGTCAAACGGATACGCCGCAAACGGCGTCCGGGCTCCCTCGCTGCCCAGCACTTCGAACGAGTCGTCCCCGCTCGGCCGGTCCGGCAGCTGCCCGATATAGCGGACAGCCTCGTGTGAAAAACCTGCGAGCCGGCAGATGAAGCGATCCGCCGCCCAGATTCGATCCGACATCACGATTGCCCCGAGCGGTTTCGGGGAGGGTTTCAGCGGGCCATCGCCCTCGCCCGCAACGACGAGATCCGCTATGTTAAGTACGTTCCTCTGCGGCTCGTCGTGCAGCGAGCCGGTTCGGTCCGCATAGCGCAGGATGCGGTTGAGATCGACGATGGTGCGCCAGATGGTATCGTTGCCATACCAGCTGCCCTCGAAAAAGTCCCGCTCCTGTGCGCCGGAAAGCTTCTGCACCGCGCGCACGGCCCGGTAGAGCAGCCGGTAGAGGGGGAAGCGCTTGTCACCGGCGTAATCGCTGTCGTTTTTCCGGTCCAGCAGGCGGGATTGCAGGGCGTGCAGAGCGCTCTTGTCGCGGTACTCATCCCCGTTCTCCGCTTTGGAGCCGGCGGTGTGGTGCGGCAGGTCCTCCTTGCGCATGCAGGCGCCGATGAAGTTCTTTGCGCAGGCGGTCAGTCCCGCCTTGCGGTGTGACTTCGGCTTGGCGAGATTCAGCACCACATCCGCCTCCAGCACGCACGGATGGATCATATACTCGTGCTTGTGGACGGAGTGATGCTCTTGCATCAGCGTTGTGGCATAGTTGGTCACGCGCATACGGGCGATCCTTTCGCCCGACCAGTCGGCAAAGAGGGATTGGGCGCCGAGGTCCACGACGACCCCGTCGGAGTCGTTGCGCAGCACATTGTGGCGCGCGCCCGTCTCGTGTGCGACCAGCCCGCGAAAATCCATGATCTCCAGCGATAGACCCTTTTCGTGGTAATATGCCCAGAGGCGGTCGTAGCCCATGCTTTGGTGCAGCGCCTCGAAGTGACAGATCTGGATCGGCGCGTCGCCGACGATGACGCGGCCCGTGCCCTTGAGTGCGATGAGCACGTAGTCCAGCACGGCGCGGATGACGCTCGGATGCGTTACGACGCAGTCCATGTCGTGGGAAGGGTCGTCGTTGCTGTGCAGCACCCAGTTGGGCTTGAGCAGCACGGTCATCCCCGGGCGGATGAGCGCGCCGAGCGGATTCCAATCCGGGCGGCCGTAGTGCGCCGCGTCATAGCCCAGCGCGTAGAATCCCGCGCGCACGAGCCGGTATACGCCGTTTTCCCCGGCGGAGAACTCGGGATAAGGGTATTCGGGATAGCGCTCCGAAGGCGACCAGCATTGTTCGCCGGCGGGATAGGCGGCGTTTTGCAGCCAGCCGCAGTAGACCTGCTCCATCTTGTTAGGTAAACTCCTTTGGAAAATACTGCTTCAGATCGATCCATTCTCCGAGCCGCCCGTCCCACTCTTCGGGTTGAAACGTCTCCATCCCGCTGCCGGGATAGAGCGTGATCTCTCCGAAATACACCCGGCTGCCGGCTTCGTAGAGGTCGATGCGCTGAAACGGAGACCTGGCGGAGAGGCGCTCCGCGAGCCGAAGCATCTCGTCGTAGCGCTCCGGCCGGGGCAGCTCGCGCGGGTCGGCGGGATAGTGCCGCTCGAAGGGGAGCCGGTTCCAATCGGGGTCGAAGAACGTCACGTTCATCTTGCTGCCCAGAAAGCGGTTGGTGCAGGCGAAGACACAGCGGCATTGGCCGCCGAACATCATAAACTTGTAGTCCGTCAGCTCCGTGCCGGATTCGCTCTCTAGATATTGTTCGGCGATGATCCGCGGCGGCACGAACTGATACGGCCATTCGCGGCCGCCCCAGTAATAGTTTTTCTTGAGGCTTTTTTCAATCTTTTTGCGCGCGGCCGCCAGATCCAGCCGGCTCTTGTCGCGGCAGAGCACGACGCCGCCGCTGTCGCGCGCGCACTTGAGCACAAAGCGTTCGGGCAGCGCGGCGAAGTCGATCTCGTCGAAGCTTGCCCACGGTCCGCCGACAAGCGGGATGAGGTATGGTTCGCCGACGGCGCTTGCAACGTATTGCCGCACTGCGTATTTATCCACCAGCGTCGGATAGAGCGGGTTTCGATCTTTTACCTTGAGCCACTGGATTTTTTCGTTGAACGAGACGGGGTTTTGCCAGTCGAGTTTCTTGTGAAAATAGGCGCGCCACATGGCGGAGAGGTACTGCTTATCCGGCATCCAATTGAGCAGGTTGCGGGAAGAGAGCGTAAAAAACAGCGCGGCGCCGATGTTGCGCGCGGGCTTGCTGCCGGTTTGTGCCATGCGTTCCTCCTGCCGGGCTGTGCGCCTGTCGTTTCGGCAAAGGCCAACGTCCCCGCCTTGGGTATAATATATCCGCCGGATCGGGGCGTGTCAATGGCGCGGGGAATCCGGCGCGGCAAGGTATAAATAGCTTGACAAGCATTTTTATGCAAGGATAAACTGATTCTATTCCCGCATCGGGTCGAAGGAGGAGAAAACATGTCCAAGTCGTTCATTCCGCAGGGCTACCGCTCCAAACTGGGGCTCTACGACACGCAGAACGCCATCGAGATCATCAAAAGCACATTTTTGGAGGCGCTTTCGGCGATCCTGCGCCTCAAGCGCGTATCCGCGCCGCTGTTCGTCAACCCGGCGGAGGGGCTCAACGACAACCTCAACGGCGTAGAGCGCCCCGTCTCCTTCGACATCCCCGCGACCGGCGGGCATGGCGAAGTCGTGCAGTCTCTCGCAAAGTGGAAGCGCTATGCGCTCGGCCGCTACGGATTTCGCCCCGGGAAGGGCCTTGTAACCGACATGAACGCCATCCGCCGCGACGAGGCGCTGGACAATCTGCACTCGGTCTATGTAGACCAGTGGGATTGGGAGAAGGTCATCACGCCCGAAGAGCGCAGCGAGGAGACGCTCCGCCAGACCGTTTTGAACATTGTGGACGCGATCTACTACACCCAGCAGGTCATCTGCGCAAAATACGATGTACTCACGCCGTTCGTCAGCCGGGACGTCTCGTTCATCACCGCGCAGGAGCTGCTCGCGCTCTACCCGGACTGTGACCCGAAGGAGCGGGAGTATCGCTATGTCAAGCAGCATCCCGCCACGTTCGTGACGGGTATCGGTGCCGCGCTTTCCGACGGAAAGCCGCATGACGGGCGCGCGCCGGACTATGACGATTGGGGGATCAACGGAGATATCCTCTTCTACAACCCGCTGCTCGACTGCGCGTTTGAGATCTCCAGCATGGGTGTGCGCGTAGATGCGGCCGCGCTGGACCGGCAGCTTTCTATCGCCGGCTGCGATGAACGGCGTGCGCTGCCCTTCCACAAGCAACTGCTGGAGAACAAGCTGCCGCAGACGATTGGCGGCGGCATCGGCCAGTCCCGCCTCTGCATGCTCCTGTTGAATAAGGCGCACATCGGCGAGGTGCAGAGCTCGCTGTGGGATGCCGAAACCATGGCTCTTTGCGAGCACGCAGGCGTAACGCTTCTGTGACATTTTGTGCGATTGCGCGCCGTCGCCCCATAGCCGGGCGACGGCCTTTTTTTGTCGAACAAGCGCACGGTGCGTCTGCCTGGCGCGGCGCAAACGGCGAGCTGCGCAACGGATGCGTACAGAAAAAGTAACAAACATGTAACAACGCGCGTTTTGACACACCGAAGCAGGGCGGATGCGTGCAAACGGTGCAAAAAAGCGCGCCGGAACCGGGCGCTAAGCAACGATGATGTAATCCCGCCGATATACAATGGGCACGAATTTCGAGGCCTGCGCCGCGCGGTGCAGGCCTCTGGAGGCGAAATACGATGAAAAAGCTGCGGTTCCGGCGCTGCTTTCGGCCTGCGCTCTGCGTGCTGGCGGCGCTGCTGCTGCTATCACCCGGCGTGCAGGCAGGGGCGCTTTCGGCCGGGGCGGAGCCGCCCGCGCAGATGGCCGAGACGATACCGGACGCGCGGACGCCGCAGGCCGGGGGACACGCAGGGTGGGCCCTGATGAACCTGGTGCTGGCGGTCGCAACCGCGCTGGCGTCGCTCGTTGTACTGCTCGGCCGAGAAGGGGAACGTGCCGCCGCTGCGACCGGACGCAGGCGCAGGATGCGGATGGGCGTGCGCGCGCTGACGCTGCTGCCTGGGCTTGCCGCGATCATCCTGCTGATCCTCACGGAGGATATGCGCCGGCGCATCGTGTTCGCCGACCGCTGGACACAACCGATGGCGCTGCTGGCACTCCTGCAGCTGCTGATCGTGCTGCTCGGCGCAATCACCGGCGGACGGCGCGCACGCACCACTCCGGCAGGCGCGCTCGAAGACACGTAACAGAAACAGAATTCAGATGCATGATCCGGTGTACGCAGTGAGCGTGCGCCGGATCTTGCTGTTTTGGCGAACGGTGGGCCGAGGCAGCCGCGTGCTGCACCGCCCGAGCACGACAGGGATATTTCGAAAAACATGAAGAAAACAATAAATCATGTAATGAAAATGTGATTCTGTCAAAACGTGGTACGCGGGACAGGCTGGCGGACGTTTCGGCTCAAAGTAACAATTGAGTTGCATTCTGTTGATTTTCGGCTGTATAATCATTCCATGAAACAAAGGCCAGTGGCCGAAGGGCTGCAAAAAAAGTTTGTATGGTTGCTTTTTTTCGGCCTCTTTTGCCTGACGGCCTGCGTGGGCGGCCAGCCCGCGTCGATGCAGGCGACGGAGGCTGGCTTATCTGACGTACCGGCGGAAACGGATGGGCAGGACGAAGAGATGGAACTTTTGCTGCCCGAGGCATCCGGCACGGTGGTGTACGAGGGGGAGGGTATAATGATCGACGCGTCGCACACCGACCAGGGATATGTGATGATCCGCAGCGAGCCGAACGAAAAGCGGCTCAAGGCGCGGATCGCATCGGGCGCGCAGACGTATTACTACGATCTGCCAAGCGGTGAGGAATACAGCGTTTACCCGCTGCAGATGGGCGACGGCGCATACTCTGTGCGCGTGATGGAGCAGGTGGAGGACGATCGCTACGCGCTGCTCTACGGGATCGATCTGACCGTGGCGCTGGCCGGCGAAACCGTTCCCTTTTTGTACCCGAATCAATATGTATGGTATGATGCAAACACAAAAACCGTGCAAAAAGCGCGCGAGCTTGCCGGCGGTTTGACGGACGACGCGGACATCGCCGAGGTGTTTTACGACTTTGTCGTCGGGCACATGACCTACGATACGCAGAAGGCTGCGACGGTGCAGCAAGGATATATTCCGGATACGGATGAGGCGCTTGACACGGGCGAGGGGATTTGCTTCGACTATGCGGTGCTGCTGGCGGTCATGCTGCGCGCCGAGGGGATTCCAACGCGGATGTTCATCGGCACCGTGACGCCGGAGAACCTCTATCACTCCTGGAACAGCGTGTATATCGACGGCGAATGGGTGTGGATGGACCCGACGCTCGACGGCACGGGGCACCGCGAGAGCGACTATATCACAGAGCGCATCTACTGAGGATAACCGTGCGTGCGGCGCGGCCGAGAAAGGAACCGGAATGCAGGAGAAAACGACACAAAAGACGCTTCCGCCGGATGAATCGGCGCTGTTTTGCGAGCAGATTGCAATGGTGCTCAAAGCCGGCATTCCACTCGAGGACGGTATGGAGGCGCTCGCGCGCAGCTATGCGGACAGCCGCTACGGCGCGCACTTCACGCGGATGCACGCCGCGCTCGAGCGGCGGGGGACGCTCGGTGAAGCGCTGGAGGAGGCGGGGATATTCCCGCAGTACCTGCTCGCTATGACGCGCATCGGCGAGCGTTCCGGCAAGCTGGACGAGGTCATGACCTCGCTCGCGCGCTATTATCAATGGGAAGCGCAGATCGGTGCTTCCGTTCGAAACGCGATTCTGTATCCGAGCGTGCTGGTCATGATGCTTGCGGTGGTCATTGCGATCCTCGTCATCAGCGTCATCCCCGTGTTTCAGCGTGTGTTCGACAACCTGGGGATCACGGCGGACAGCCCGGCTGCTGCGGCGATGAGCATCGGCGTCGGCGTCGGCAAAGCCATGCTCATTCTTGTGGGCGTCTTTGCGGTGGTGCTGGTTCTGGTGGGGGTTCTGCTGCGCACCAAAAGGCGCGCGTCCGTACTTACGCTGCTTTCGCGCTTGCTTCCCGCGGCGCGCCGCGTCAGCGCGCGCCTCTCGACCGCTCGGTATGCCTCCGCGCTGGCGATGATGCTGGAGGCCGGTTATCCGGTGGAGGATGCGATACAGCTCGCGCCGTCGGTCGTGACGGATGACCGGTATCGCCGCCAGGCCGAGCTGCTGCAAAAGGAGCTGCTTGCGGGCGAAAGCTTTGCAACCGCCGCTGAAAAGAGCGGGCTGTTTGATCCCATGCACGAGAAGATGATCCGCTTTGGCATGGCCGCGGGCAGGCTGGACGCCGTGATGGAGAAGCTCAGCGGCATCTATATGGCCGAGGCGGACGACGCGATCTACAACGTCGTCGTCATGATCGAACCCGCGCTGGTCGCGGTGCTTTCCATCGTCATCGGCGGCATATTGCTATCGGTCATGCTGCCGCTGCTCTCCGTGCTCTCGGCGGTTGGCTGAGGGCGCGCCCCAAAGAGGACACGCGCGGGGTTGCGGCGCACAAATGCGCGTTGACAACAGAAAACGGACGGTTTGTTACATGAAAAATGCACGGACAGTGTGCAACTGATAGGATATCGTTACCGGAAGGAGAATCGGCATGCATCTCTACGAGAGACCGCGCAGGCAAAAAAGAGGGCTGGTTTTCGCCGCCGTTGTGTTTGCGCTCCTTGCCGCGCTCTTCACGCTGTCGATCACGACGGCTGCGCGTCGTAGCGATGCGCGCGAAAACGAGATGCTCTCCACCGCGCTGCGTCGCGCCATCGTCACCTGCTATGCGGTGGAGGGGAAGTATCCGCATAGCCTTTCCTATATCTATGAAAACTACGGCGTCTCGGTGGATGAGAGCCGTTATGCCGTGTTTTACGAGGTCATTGCGCCCAATATGATGCCGAGCGTGCAGGTGACGCGGTTGGGAGGCGGCTCATGAGCGGGAACGGCGCCGCGGGAAATCGCGGCGGCGTGCGCGGGGTGTTCATCTTTGCGCTGCTGGCGGCGTTTGCGCTGCTTTCGCTCGTCGTGGTCGTCGTCGGGGTGCGTTCCTACCGGATGATCAACGCTTCAGCGGAGCGGGCGTTCGTCTGCCGAACGGGGCTGAGCTACCTTGCGAGCAAGGTGCGCGGCGCGGACGCTGCGGGCGGGCTGGAGATCCGCGAGGAAAGCGGGCTACGCGTGTTGGCGCTGGGGCAGGAGATCGGCGGAGAGCAGTATACGACCTACATCTACTGCGACGGGGCGCAGGTGCGCGAATACTTCGCGCGGGCGGGGCTTGCGTTTTCGCCCGATTACGGCGAAGGGATCTTCGACGCGACTGCACTCGAGATGACGCTTGCGCACGGGCTGCTCAGTATCGCGCTCGTCGACGCGGGCGGGCAGACGCATAGCATCGCGCTCTGCCTGCAGGCGGCGGAAGGGAGCGGCGCATGATAGACAGAACGGAAACGGTGCTGATCCCGCCGAAGCAGCGAACAGGCCTCAGTCCGGTGCTCGTGGAGCTGACCATCGTCATCCTCTTCTTCGCGCTCTCCATGAGCGTGATCATCCGCCTGATCGCCGCGGCGAACGGGACCGCCAAGCAGAGCGAGTTTGAATCCCGCGCATTGCTGGCCATGGAGACGGTGGCGGAGCAGGTCAAGGCGAGCCCCATGGGGGATGGGGTGTGCAATGCGTGCGGCGCGCGCGTCTTCTCGGTGGAGATCGCGTCCGATCTCACGGTGGACTGTGTGGTCACGATCGACGACTCCCCGCTGCAGGGTACGCTCTACGACATCGAGCTGACCGTCGTCACGCCGCAGGGTGGCGTGCTCGCGCTTGACGCGGCGCGTTACCTGCCGGATACGGAGGCGGCGCCATGAAGCGATTTCCTTCCCGAATGGGCGTCGGAACCTCGAGTATTCTGTTGATTTTAGTGGTTTTGAGCCTGACGCTGCTGGCGTCTCTTGCGCTGATTCAGGCGCGCGCGGATGCGGCGCTTGCGCAGAAGACCGCCGCCGGCATAGCCGCCTACTACGATGCGGATGCGCGCGCGCAGACGATGCTTGCCGCGTTGGGCGATGCGCTCGCGCAGGGGCAGCCGCCGGAGAGTGTTGAAGGCGTTGAGCGGCAGGCGGACGGCGGCTATGGTTTCTCGGTTGGCTCGGGCGAGGGGCATGCGCTGCGCGTCGTGGTCGATGTCTCCGGCGGAAGCTTCGCGCTGCGCAGCTACCGCTATGAAAACACCGAGGAATGGATTGGACAGAGCGGAGGAACGCTCTGGCAGGGAGGCTGAACGAATGGCGGAAATTCTGGATATTTTGCAGACCGCCATCGAATGCGGCGGATCGGATGTGTTTATCATTCCCGGTTCAGGCGTGCGCCTCAAGATCGCGGGCGAAGTGCAGCCCGCGGCGGATGCGCGGCTCAGGGCGGACGACACCAAGCGGCTGATCGAGCAGGTATACGCGCTCGACCATCGCCCCATGGAGCGGTTGACCGAGCAGGGCGACGACGATTTTTCCTTCTCCGTCAGCGGCGTGGGGCGCTTTCGCTGCAACGCGTTTAAGCAGCGCAACTCCTACGCGATGGTGCTGCGCGTGGTGTCGCTCGTGCTGCCGAATCCGGAGAAACTGCATATTCCGGATGCGGTTTTGCGCCTGGCGGATATCAAAAAAGGGCTTGTGCTGGTCACCGGCCCCGCGGCGAGCGGCAAGTCTACCACGCTGGCATGCCTGATCGACCGCATCAATGAAACCCGGCGGGGGCACATCATCACCATCGAGGATCCGATCGAATTCATCCATGCGCACAAGGCGAGCGTGTTGAGCCAGCGCGAGATCGAGCACGATACCCTGAGCTACAAGACCGCGTTGCGCGCGGCGCTCCGGCAGGCGCCGGACGTGATCCTGCTCGGCGAAATGCGCGATTTTGAGACGATACAGATCGCGCTCACCGCCGCGGAGACGGGCCAGCTCGTGCTTAGCACGCTGCATACGGTAGGCGCGGCGAAGACGATCGACCGCATCATAGACGTGTTTCCCGCCAATCAGCAGCAGCAGATTCGCGTGCAGCTCTCCATGGTGCTCCGCGCGGTGGTCAGCCAGCAGCTGTTGCCGACGCTCGATGGCGATCTGGAGCCGGCGTTTGAGATCATGCTGGCCAACAGCGCGATCCAGAATATGATTCGCGACGGAAAGGCGCACCAGATGGACAACGTCATCTACGCCGGACTATCGGAGGGAATGCGCACCATGGATTCGGATATCTACCGGCTTTGCCGGGACGGGCGCATATCGCGCGAGACCGCGATGCTCTTCGCGTCGAACCCTGAGCAGCTAAAAAAGAAGCTGGAGGGCTGATGCGGGGAAGCGCAAAGGCAGGGCGGAGGCGTTTTACCGCGCAGAGCCGGCCCGGACCCGGCGAAAACGACCAATCGGCGGGCGGCTCCAGCCCGCCGCGGCACCCTTTGTAAGCAAGGAGGAGAAGGCATGTCCAACGCAAAGGTAAAGATCAAGATGTTTGGCAACTTCGAGATCGTGGTAAACGGCAACATCGTGCTCTCGCAGCTTCGCCAGGCGAAGAAGACGAGCCAGTTTCTCGAATACCTGATCTTGAAGAAGGATCGCGCGGTTCCGCACGAAGAGCTGCTGGAGATGCTCTGGTCGGATAAGGATAATAGAAACCCCGCCACGGCGCTGCGGACGCTGCTGCACCGCTACCGCTCTCTCGTCGACCAGAGCGGCTTGCCGGAGCTTGCCGACTCCATCCTGACGGCGCGCGGCGCGTATCAGTGGAACCCGAATCTCGACTGTGAAATCGACGTGTTTGAGTTTGAGCGGCTCTGTCAGGAGGCGCGCACGCCCGGCATGAGCAACCGGGAGTGCATCGAGCGCTATCTGCAGATGCTGCAGATCTATACCGGTCCGCTGCTCACCAACTCCGCCGAGGAGATGTGGGTCGTGCCCAAGAGCGTATACTATCACGATCTGTTTTTAGAGAGCGTATTCACCCTGCTCGACCTGCTCAAGGAGGAAGAGGAGTACGACGTGATCGTGCAAGTCTGCCGCAAGGCGATGGATGTGGATATGTTCGACGAGCGGCTGCATCTCGAATTGATGATGGCGCTGGTCAAGACGGGCAAGAAGCGCGAAGCGCTCTCGCAGTATTATTTTGCGACCGACCTGCACTATAAGCAGCTCGGCATCCAACCCTCCGGCGAAATTCGCGCGGTGTATAAGC
>JAEWQH010000095.1 GCA_023399275.1 Bacillota bacterium | reverse complement strand
ATTCCAGCGGGATGATGCTGCTCGCAGAGAGCACGCCGATGGCAGCGAAGCGCTCCGGGTTTTGGAGGCCGATGGAGATCGCCCCGCTGCCCCCGAGCGAAAGCCCGGCGATCGCGGTCTTTTCCCTCTTGTCGGAAAGAATCGGAAAAAAACTGCGGCAGACAGCGGGCAGTTCCTTCACCACATAGTCATAATAGTCTCCGCCGCGCACCATGTTGCAATACCGGCTGATGCCGACGCAGGGCATGACCAGCGCGATCCCGCGCTCCATGGCGTAGCGCTCCGCGTTGGTAAATCGCACCCAGTCCGTCTCGATGCCGCAGCCGCCATGCAGCAGCCAGAGCACCGGTATATCGCGCCGATCCGCGCGCAGCGCGGACTCCGGGATTTCGACGCTGAGCGCGCTCTCCATCCCCAGCATCCTGGAGAAAAAACCAACTCTGTTCAGTGCCATCGTCTATCTCTCCCTTTCGTGTCGTCCTTTCGCCGGGCGGCTACAGGATGCGCCCCTCCGTCTGCCGGAAAAACAGGTCGCACTCCTGCGCGGTCAGCTCGGGGCACTCATCCGGCGCCCCATGCTCAAAATGCTCATAGGAGACAAACTTTGCTCCCGCGATGCGCGAAACGATCTCGATTGCCCGCGATAAGGGGCAGGATGCATCCCGCATGCCAAACAGCAAAAGCACCGGAATGTCGATCTTTGATATTCGGGCCAGAAACGCTTCCTCCGTCGCCGCTTCGCAGGCGCTCATGTTGGTTACGTTTACCTCAAACTCCTCGCGGCTGCGCGCGGCAAGAATCTCCAGATGCTCCGCACGGCAGCGTTCCCTGCGCTTTAGCCGGGCGGGATCGTTCGTCGGATACCACAGATCCCAAGCCATCTTTTTAAGCGCCTCGCGATTTCCGACGATCCCTTCCTCATACCACTGCGGCAGTTGAATCGGCAGCGGCGCGCCCGGCGGGGAGAACAGCGGAAGCCCCGAGACCGCGGCAAACGCCCGCAGCCTGTGTGGCGCGTGCATGGCGACATACCAGCCCGCCAGCGTGCCGTGAGAAACCCCCGTGTAATAAAAGCGCTCTGCACCGATTCCGTCCGCAAAAGCAAGCAAATCCTCGCCCCAGACCCTGACCCAGTCCGCCGGCTGCTCTGCGTGCACATGATCCGACGCGCCGAAACCACGCATGGTAATCAAGTAGACGTGGTAATCGTACGGCGCGCTTGCGAGCAGCTCCATATGGCTGGCGGAAAGAAAGAAGTTCTGCGTGGAAAGCAGAACCTTCTCCCCCGCGCCAAACTCACGGTAAGCAAGCGTTACGCCGTCTTTCAGCTTCAGCTTCTTCATGGCACCCGCCTCCATCAGCGACGCAAAAACGGGTTCTCTCTCTCACCATAGAGCCAGCGCATCGATTCCTCGATCCAGCGATCCCAGAGCCGCCATTCATGGCCGCCGGGGCACTCGCGGTATTCATGCGGGATGCCGTTTTCCTGAAGGCAGGCATGAAATGAGCGGTTCGGCTCGATCAGAAAGTCCTCGGTGCCGCAGGCCATAAAGATCTTCGGCAGCGGGTTGCTGCCCAGAGCGAGGCGCCGCGCCATCTCCTTCGGATCGCTTTCTCCGCCGGAGATTTGGCCCGGTTCGCCAAACACATGGCGATAATACTCGTAGGAGGCGACCTCGTTTCTATCCCCCGGCTTCATATCGCGTATGCCATCCTGAATCAGCGCCGAGGAAAACGCGAAAATGCTGCCAAAGACGTCGCTGTGCTTCAGGCCGTTATACAGCGCGCCAAAGCCGCCCATCGAAAGGCCGGCGAGCGTGGTATCCTCGCGCTTATCTGAAACGGGAAACACGCTGCGCACAAAATCCACCAGCTCTTTACAGATGAATTTTTCATAATGCTGCCCACGCACCGCATCGTCCAGATAAAAGCTATTGTCCGCCGCAGGCATGATCACCGCAACCTGATGGATCAGCGCCAGCGAGACGATGCGGGTTTCGTAGATCCAGTCCAGCTCATTGCCGCGATATCCATGCAGCAGAATGATTGTTTTAAGCGGCTTGTCCGGTTTCGGAACCGAGAAATCCGGTACGTCCGGCTTCTCGACGGGGATGATCGCCGTAATCGAATTATGGCGCATCAGCGCGTTGGACATCATATCGATATGGAATACCGCCATATACTTCTCCTTCCCGGTCCGCTGCGCGCCGCACGCGACGCGCAGGGTACTCGCTCACTCTTTGATCGCGCCGACCACAACGCCTTTGACGATGTATTTCTGCACGAACGGCAGCGCGACCAGAATCGGTAAAATGCCGATCACCGCCATAGACATCCGTATCCCGTTGCTCGGCAGCGCGATATACTTGCCGGCGGCGAGCTGTGACCCGGCCGGCGTGGAGAGAAACTGAATGTTGTTCATCATGCGCACGAGCAGGTTTTGAATCCCATACAGGCGCGTGTCATCCACATAGTAGAGCGCGTTTACCCAATCGTTCCAGTAGGCCAGCGCAGTAAAGAGGCCCACCGTAACGCTGACCGGGATCGACAGCGGCAGCATGATTTGAAAATAGATCTGCAGATCGCTTGCGCCGTCTATCTTGGCGGCCTCCTGCAGCGCGGGCGGAATGTTGTTTTTGTAGTAGTTTCTCACGAGAAACACGTTGAACGCACTCATCAGATAGTTTGGCAGCAGCAGCGCCAGCAGCGTGTTGTTGACGGCAAACCCGCGCGTCCACATGATATAGCTCGGCACGATGCCGCCGTTGAACAGCATCGTGAAATATACGAGAAACGACAGCACATTCTTCAGCTTAAAATCGGGCCGGGAGAGCGCATAGCCGAGCATGCTCGTGATGATCAGGCTGATGAACGTGCCCACGAGCGTAACGGTAACGGAGATGCCGTACGCGCGGAATATGACCTTGGCCTGCTTGAACATATACGTATACGCATCCAGGCTCCATTTCTCGGGAAAAAACGAAAATCCGTTGTTCACGAGCGCCGTCTCATCGGTAAGAGAACCGATGATGATCAGTAAAAAAGGCAGAAACGCCCCGAGCGTCCAGAGAATCAGTGCGCCGGTCGAAATCCTGCGAAAAATCGTCTCGCTTTTTGACTGCAAATGCTTCATGCTTGAGCTCTCCTTAAAACAGGGCGTTTTCCGGGTTTTTCCGCTTGACGATCGCGTTTGCGATCATGACGAGGGCAAACCCCAATACCGACTGGAAGAGGCCCGCAGCGGAGGACATGGCGATATCGTTGCTGCTCATAAGCGCACGGTATACATAGGTGTCGATCGTCTGCGTCACCGGGAAGAGCGCGCCGGAGTTCATAGGCACCTGGTAAAACAGGCCGAAGTCCGAAGCGAAGATCCTGCCGATCATCATCAGCACCATGATCGATATCGTAGGGGTAAGCATGGGCAGCGTGATCTTGAAGATCTGCGTGAGCTTGCCGGCGCCGTCGATCCGCGCCGCTTCATACACCTGCTTGTCGATGCCGGCGATGCTGGCAATGTAGATGATGGAGGTGTATCCGGCCGTTTTCCACGACTGTACGATCACCAGTATGGCAGGCCAGTATCGCATCTCCGAATACCAGTTGACGGCTTTTTCCCCGAGCGGCTGGAGGATCTGCTTGTTGATCAACCCGTTTTCCGTGCTCAGGAGCGCAAACACGAGGTAGGATACGATCACCATGGAAACGAGGTTCGGCAGCAGAAGCCCCGTTTGAAACCATTTTGCGGCGAACTTACTCGTGATCTCCGACATGAATATGGCGAGCATGATCGCGAGCGCCGTACCCACGGCGATGAACACCAGATTATACAGCACGGTGTTTCGGATCATAACCCATGCCGCGTCGGTTTGAAACAGATACTTAAAGTTGTCAAACCCGACCCAATCGCTGTCGAAAATCCCCTTGACATAGTCGATTTTTTTGAATGCGATGAAAACCCCGGCCATCGGAATATAGTTGTTGATCAGCAGATAGAGCAGGCCGGGCAGCGCGATCAGCAGCAGCGAGAGATTCGTTCGAGCGATTGCCTTCTTCTTTTTTTGCTGTAAGTCGCTCATGTTTCTCATGGGCAGTATCCCTTTCGTTGCAAGGCAGAACGGGGAACGTTCCCCGTTCTGCCTTGATGCGTGTTTCGGATGCCGCCGGACGCTGTCCGGCGGCGAGGGGCATGGTTTTGCAAATGCCGGTTGCTTACCCCTGGGTGGTGATCCAGGCGTCAAGCTGCGTCTGTTTTTCCGCAATAACCTTCTCCAGGCCGGCGGCATACAGCGCCTCGTTGAACGCGGCAATCGTGCTTTCGGTATCGACGCTTCCGCAGATCAGACCGGGCATATACTGCGCGTAGACGTTTTGCAGCGCCGTCATCTCATTGGAGACATTCGCCGGGTCGAACACAAAGCCGTAGAACGGGGAACTCGTCGCTTCCGCATTCTGCTGGAGGCGCACCAGGACTTCCTCCATTGTATTCCCTGCCTGCAGGTAAGACAACCGCTCGGAGCCAATCAGGCCATAAGAAGTCGCGACCGTGTAAGATACCGTGTTCTGGTCGAGTCCTTCGGGATACGCCCAGTGCTGATCATCGGTCATCACGTAGTCTTCCCCTTCGATGCCATAGAGGATCGTGTTGTAGACAAACGAATCCGTGTAGATCAGGTTCAGCAGTTTCATCGCGGCATCCGGCACCTTGGTCGTGCTGGAGATTGCGTACGCATAGCCCGCGTCCGCCGTCGTGTAGTAGGATGTCGAAATGTACTTCATCTGGATATTTCTGCCGGTCAGGTTCGCCAGCATGGCGGCGTTGACCGAAGGCGTTCCGGAGGAGACGGTGAGGCAGCTAAAGACCTTGCCGGAATTGAGCAGCTCAACGCCCGTCGTGCTGGAGGTCGCCATATCCGCCGGCAGATAGCCGTTGTCAAACCAATCGCGCATCAAAGAGGCGTAGGTTTTGAACGCGTCGGTCTCGAAGAGATTCACCACCGTGGAGTCGCCGCCAAACGCAACGCCGAGGTATGCGCCGGCATAAACCGCGCTGTCGGAGAGGTAGTCCATCGAGGTGTCATGCTGCAAAACCTCCATGATGCCGGAGTCCTGCGCCATGATGCCGCTAAAGCAGTAGACATCCGGATAGAGCTCCTTGATCTTGGCGAAGACCTCCGTCAGATCAAATACCGTATTGATGTCGTCCGCCGTGAAGCCCGCCGCGGTGAGCATATCCTCGTCATAGACGATGACCGGCGTCAGAACGTTTACGCGGTTGACAGGCACGCCATACGTGACGCCGTCCTTCATGAATGGAACAAACGCCTTGTCGCCATTGTCCTGCTGGATGCTTGCGATCATGTCTTCGCCGTACTTGGCAAGCAGATCGTCAATGGCAAGGCACTGGTTGTTTGCAACATAGTTCTGGAACCCGATCGGGATAAACAGATCCATCTGCTGCCCGCTCTGAAGCGCAAGGTTCACCTTGCTCTGGTAGTCGCTGATCGAGTAGATCTTCAGCTGAACCGCAACGTTTGCATCCGGATAGGTGCTGGCGATGTACTCGTTGATCGCGCTCTCCACCTTGGACGTATCCTCGGGAATCGGGTTATAGGACATAACCGAGAGCACAACCGTCTCTGCGCCGCTTTCAGCCGTTTTGCCTGTGCAGCCCGCGAGGCTGCCAAGCGCCAGCACGAGTACCAACCCGAGCGCCAGCGCACGCAATGTTTTTTTCATGGATTCTCCTCCTTTTTTATAACGCGCCGCCAAATATCTGGCAACGTTCGTTTTGTGTTTTCCCCGATTCGACCCGCTCCAGGCAGAGCCGAAACGGTTGAATCGGAATATGCGCGCCGTTGACCAGCGTACAGCGGCAGTAGTTCGTCCAGCCGTATCGCACCTCGACCGTATGCGCCTTGCGCAGCCTGCCGTGGCGGATCGTGAGGCCGCCGCCACGCAGCGTGACACGAAATCCCCGCAGCGGTGCGCCGTCGGCAAAGACTTGCCACGCTGCGACCTGCCGTCCGCTGCGCCAAAGTCCTGTTTCACAGTTGCTCAGCCGGATGTGCAGCGCATCCCCCGCCAACTGCGCCCCCTGCGCAGCCGGCGGCCTGCAGAGAATCGCTTCGCCGTAGACCGCTCCGCGCGCGAGCAGCGCGAGCCGCTCGCCGACCGGGCGTTTGTTCTTGGGGTGGATGTCGTTTTTCATGCCCTCATCCATCGCATTCGTAAGAAACACGCCGTCCTTGCGGGCGGCAAACGCCGCCTGTTCCTGCCGCAGCAAAGGCCAGCTTTTCGCCTCAAACGGAGCGAATCCCGCATAGGGCGCAATCTGCACCGTCAGAAACGGCAGCGCATCGCCCCACAGCCTGCGCCAGCTGTCCACCACGCAGTCCATCGCGTCGGCATACGCCTCGGGATGCCGCTCATCCGCTTCGCCCTGATACCAGAGCACGCCCCGCGCCGCAAACGGCGCGATTGAGCGAACCATGTTTTCATACAGCGCGCCGGGCCGGTTATAGTCCAGCGGGCCGACGACCGGCATCGGCATATTTGCCGCCATCGTTCGAATGCGCCGCCTGAGGAACAATCCCTCCGGAAACGAATGCCCCCGCCACATCTTCTCGCGAAATGCGGAATGGTCCTGCTCCTTGGCGCGAAACATCGGGTTTGACTTGTATTGCTTCGTATATGCCGCAAGGTCAAGCCCCTCGATCGCGCGCTCGTATTCGTCTACCCAGACACGCGCGCGCGTCTGCTCCAGCAACGCGGGGTCCGCCCAGGCCGCGGCTGTTGATCCGCCCACCGTACAGTTGATGATTCCGATCGGAACATGCCGCGCCGCAAAGAGCCGCATCGCGAAATAGAACGGAACCGCAGGATAATACCAAAGCTGATCGGGTGTGCAGGCGCGCCAAACGCGATACTCGGAGAAATCATCCTCCTCCAACTGACCGGGGTAGCTCACGCGCGGAACGCTGTAGAGCCGCACCGCGGACAGATTTGTTTGCGCCAGCCGGCGAAACTCCTTCAACGCGCGCATCGGAAACTCCATGTTGCTCTGCCCGCACGCGAGCCAGACTCCGCCTACCGCTATGCCGCCGGTCACGATATGTTCGCCTGCGCCGGTTACGCTCAGCGTTTCATCAAAGCTGACCTTGAGCGGCGGCAGCACCGCGCGCCAGCAGCGGTCGGGGCCGGCAACGCACGTGGCGGATTCTCCCTGCAGAGAGACGGTAATCGCACTTCCCGCTTCTGCGCGGCCCCAGACGGGGAGCGGTTTCCCCGCCTGCAAGACGGCCCCGGCGGAAAACAGCGGATGTAGCGTGAGCATGCGAATCAGCCCAGCTTTCCCAGCATTTCGTGCAGCGCCTGCACAAACGCTTCGGTCGGGCACGCGCGAACCTTGCTCAGATAGTATTCAAACGTATGCGCTTCATAGCCGTATTCGTCCGGAAAATAGCCGGAGTGTCCGTCGCTGATGCCGATGACCGCGGTGTGTGCCATCGGCGACTCCGCTTTCAGCCGCAGGCCGATCTGCGCAACCGGCTCCCCGGAGATGAAGTACAGCACCGCATCGTTGAGCCGGAGCAGCTGGAAACGGACCTCTACGGGATCGGCGGGCTTCATTTTCCACCTGCCGTTCGGCAGCGTGCCAATGGTGGCTTCGTCGATCTGCATTCCGGGCAGTGAGATCCTCGTCGCCGCGGTCTGCATCAGCACCGTGCTCGTATACTGCGTCGTTTTTTTTGCGTGCAGCGCGTCAAGCGCAAGCTGCTTGCCCAGCGCCTGGTTATACACGCGAATCCCTTCGCCGATCTTCCCCCAGGTATGCGACCCATCCGCGGCAAACACGGGGCAATAGTTCTTCGCGACAGGGTTTTGATTCCCCTCCGCACCATTTGCAAACAGGGCGACCGCGCCCTCGAAGGAATCCTCAATATACCGGCTGGTCACGCCGGTCAGATCGCCGGATATCTTCGCATTGTCGCTTTCGCAGCCCGCAAGCACTTCGCAGTTGGGATGCACCGCATAGTTGAGTAAGAACGCGATCGGCTTGCCGGAGAGATCCTCAAAGCGAAACAGCAGCACCTGCTTGTCCGAAGGGCCTTCGTAGTTGACGCCTTCGTCGTGTCCGTCCACATACTCCTGATCGCGGTTTACATTGATATAGGAGGTTCCTTCGTCGATCCGCATTCGCGCCGGCGCCATACGCTGATAGGCGAGCACCGCGGCGGCAACGCCGTTTTCTTCGCAGAGATCCGCAAAGGCGAGCACCTGCGGCTCGGTCTCACGATCCAGCTTGATCAGCCCGTCTTCGTGTGGAATCGGCGGCACGCAATGATTGTGCGTCGCGGTAAGAAAGATGTTTTCCTCGGGAATCCGCAGCGCCTGCGAGATGCGCTCTTTCAGCGCATGCCGGTGGGTGACCGCCAGCAGCTCAAACGATACGATAACGACCGTTTTCTCACCGCTGCCGAGCGCAATTGCGCGCACGTAGACGGGCGCGTAGACGCCGCGGTATTGCACGCCCTCAAATGTCGTGCAGGGGAAGAAATCCGTATCCGGCGTGATCGATAACTTTGCAGCTCCCACGCGCAAAGCGCAATCCCGCGCTATCCCTGTTTTCATTGGATCAATACCTCTCGTTGTCGGTCGAAGCGTCGGCGTGTGTTCGCCGTGCTCTACTGGAAAGCATGTTGTTTTGTCGTATCACAATCATAATTCACGCATCTTTAAATGTCAACCGTTTGTCATATATTTTGGTGATTTAATCTTTCCGCTGCCTCTCCCGATCCAACAGAACAATCTATCCGATCGGTTATTCACGCAACAAAGCACATATTATTGAAGCGCGTTTCGAGCGAATTCCCCATGTTTGTACGATTATACCACATTTGTCAAACAAAACGCCCGATTACTGTTGTGTCATTCTCCTCGCACGGTTCTTTCCACCGGCCATGCAGGGCACGATATTCAATATGTCATTCCTGCGTTTTTTCGTGATAAACATGTTATCGGTTGACATTCCGGTGCCGCTTTGTTATTCTTTTCGTAAATCAGAATTGCCGCTCCATCACAACCTATGCTGCACTCGCGCCCGGCGGTTGGCCGCTCGCACGCTTTGGGCAGCACACGCGGCCTCCCAATTATCCAGCGAAACGAGGTCAGAACTTTGCAAGCAACAAATGCGCCCATGCTGATCACCTATCCAGACAGCATGGGCAAGAATCTCTCCGAATTGAACACCGCCCTTCAGCGTTATTTTAGCGGGGCGATCGCAGGCGTCCATCTTCTGCCGTTCTTTCCGTCCTCGGCGGACCGCGGGTTTTGTCCGCTGCGGTATGACGCGGTCGATCCCGCCTTTGGTAGCTGGGCCGACGTGGAAGCCCTGAGCGCGGCGTATGACACGATGTTTGACTTCATGATCAATCATATTTCGTGCCAATCGGAATATTATCAGGACTTTCTTCGCCGAAAGGATGCCTCTGCATATCGGGATATGTTCATCCGCTACCACACGTTCTGGCCGGGTGGGGCGCCAAACGAGAAACAGCTCGAAGCGATCTACAAACGCAAGCCGCGCGCGCCGTATGTGACCGCCCGCTTTGCGGACGGCACTGAGGAAAAGGTTTGGTGCACCTTTGGAGACGAGCAGATCGATCTGAATATCACCTCGGACGTCACCCGCGCATTTATCCGCGATACGCTCCGGCATATGTGCGAGGCTGGCGCGGCTTTTATCCGGCTGGACGCGTTTGCCTATGCGGCGAAGAAGGTCGGCGGCAGCTGTTTTTTTGAAGAGCCCGAAATCTGGGAGATGCTCGATTTTGCGCGGCAGATTACGGCCCCATACGGCGTGGAGATCCTGCCCGAAATGCACGAGCACTTCTCCATTCAGCTGAAGCTGGCCGAACGCGGTTACTGGGTTTATGACTTTGCGCTGCCCATGCTGCTTCTCCACAGCCTCTATACCGGCGAAACCGCCGCATTGCTGCACTGGCTCAATATCTGCCCGAGAAAGCAGTTTACAACGCTCGACACGCACGACGGCATCGGCGTAGTCGATGTGCGCGGGTTGCTGACGGACGAGCAGATCGAGCACACACGGGAAACGCTATTTTCCCGCGGAGCAAACGTGAAGCGCGTCTACAGCACGGAGGCGTATCACAATCTGGACATCTACCAGATCAACTGCACCTACTATTCGGCGTTGGGAGACGATGACGACGCCTATCTGACCGCGCGCGCCATACAGATCTTTGCCCCCGGCGTACCGCAGATCTACTACGTCGGCCTGCTGGCCGGCAAAAATGACATCGAGTTGCTGGAGCGCACAAAAAACGGCCGCGACATCAACCGTCACAGCTATACGCTCGAAGAGATCGCCCGGGAGGTGGAGCATCCCGTCGTGAAGCGCCTGCTTGCGTTGCTCCGGTTTCGGAGCAGCTGCCCCGCGTTCTCGGGCACATTTGAGGCGGAAGCGG
Source organism: Bacillota bacterium (assembly GCA_023399275.1). Lineage (GTDB taxonomy): Bacteria > Bacillota > Clostridia > Christensenellales > CAG-138 > UBA7703. The sequence goes on along the minus strand of JAEWQH010000095.1, from coordinate 23,169 downwards.
ACGGGTCCATTCTGACCATCCGCCGTGCCGGGGGTGGCAGCGAAGCGATGCTTATCGCGGATATGGCGCAGCACACCTTCTCGATCCGCTATTCGGACGAATCCGGCGTCCGGCAGGCGCTGGAGTTGGACGCCTGAGCAGTTTCCTGTTCGCATATATAAAAAGACAGCCGCAGGGGCACCCGCGCGGCTGTCTTTTTATCTTTTCAAATCCGGTCAGCCGGCGAGGCGCAGCGGCAGCGCCTCGCCCATCTATCCGCCGAGCCCTTTCCTCAGCGCCGATACATACTCCGCCCGCGCGCGAACACAGATGTCCAACGTGTCCGATGCGACCTCAAATGCATGGTAGCACCCCGGATAGAGGTGAAACTCCACCGGCACATCCGCGCGCGACAGCCGCGCAACGTAGTCTATGGTCTCGTCTCGAAACAGATCGAGCGAACCGATGCAGGTATATGCCGGCGGCAGTCCGGCCAGCGACTGCGCTCGGTATGGGGCCGCGTAGACCGGCACGGTGTCCCCGCCGCAACGCTCGCCGAGATACCAGCGCCACGCGGTCTGATTGTGGCTTCGATTCCATACATGCGGAAAGTTCTCTCGCGTGATTTCATGTGCCGAGGGGGTGCCGCCGGTATCGTCCAGCATGGGGTACAGCGGCATCTGAAATGCGATCTTCGGGCCGCCGCGGTCCCGGGCAAGCAGCGTCAACGCAGCCGTCAGCCCTCCGCCGGCACTGACGCCTGCAACGGCGATTCGCCCGGGATCAATGCACAAATTCGCCGCTTCTTCCTCCATCCAACGCAAAGCGGCGTAACAATCCTCCAGCCCGGCCGGATAGGGGTGCTTCGGCGCCAGCCGATAGTCTACGGCGATCACCTCGACCCCGGCCTCCAGCACAAACTGCCGGCAGAGCGGCGCGTCTGCTTCCGGCGCACCGGCAAAGTATCCCCCGCCGTGGATCCAGAGCAGCGCCGCGGTTCGCTCCTTTTCTTGGTGCACCGGTGAATACCGCAGGACGCGGATCTGCCTTTCCTGCGCCGGGATCCACTCTTCCGAGCAGGTCACTTCTTTGCAGGGTGTTTGATCCAGCGGCGGCAGTTCCAGATCCTGCGGCAGGTCTTCCAGATCGACGATCGGGCTTGCCGCAATGAACCCCTGCAGCTCGGGCAAAATATCATGTTCGCTTTTCATGCTACCTCTTCCCTCGTGATGCAAACGATCTGCCTGCGCATGCTCCTTCAAGTGGTGCCGCGCTCGATCAGCGATACGCCGAAGACGACGCTGTTGGGCAGCGCCGCGTCCTTTTCGCTGCGGACGATGCTCTCGACCGCATAGCGGCAGATGTCGTCTACCGACTGGTGGATCGTCGTAATCGTCGGGGTATAGAGTTTGCACATGTCGATGTCGTCATATCCGACCACCTTCATCTGCTCTGGAATACGGATGCCGCGCTGCGCACAAAGCTGCACCACCTGCGCCGCAAGCACGTCGTTTGAGGTAAAGATGCCGTCGACATCCGGATAGTGGTCCAGCAGAAACGCGATGATGTCTGCATAGTTCATCGCGTAGAACTGCTCCTCCTCTGCGTCCAGCACAACATGCGGCAGATGGTGCTTCTCGCAAACCGCCTTGAAACCGTCATATCGCTTGTTTGCATCCATGTTCAGATTGGAACTGCCGCTGATATGCGCCAGCATCTTGCATCCCTTCGCGATCAGATGCTCCGCGGCAAGCACGCCGCCCTGAAAGTTATCCGAACAGATTGACGGGATGCGCGGGGAGATCACGCGGTCGATCGATATGATCAGCGATTCGTTGCGGATGCTCCGATCCAGATCCTGCGTACGGCTCGCAACGATAACGCCAGCGACGCGGTTGGCATTGAGCATGCGAAAGTACTCGATCTCCTTCTCGATCTCGCGGTTGGAATTGCACAGCAGAAGTTTGTATCCTACCTTAGACGCATACCGTTCCACCGCGTCGATGATCATGCAAAAATACGGATTGCTGGCGGAGGGGACGATCAATCCGATCATCTTGCTCCTCTTTGCCGACAATGAGCGGGCGATTTCATTGGGATGGTAGTCGAGCTCCACCATCGCCTTCTTGATCTTCTGCCGGGCAGATTCGCTGACATATCCGCGGTTATTCAGCATGCGCGAGACGGTCGTTACGGTAAATCCGCTCAGCTTTGCCACATCCTTAATGTTCGCCATAAGCTGCTCCTTTATGCTCATCCGTTTCCTTCGATCTGTTTAGATGACTGGGTTAAATTATATACAAGTGTAGTATAATCCTGCCTATATGTCAAACGTATGACAGTCCTCTCCTCACAGCTGGCCAGCTGCATCGAAGCACGCAGGCCACCTGTCGCTACCGGCGCTTTTCACACCGGTTTGGGCACATGCAGACGCGCCTGGCTTGATGCGCGGCGCCATTTCGCGACTGGGTGTAAAAAGGGCGCCGGTAAAACAAAAGATCGTCTTCATAAATGAAAGAACCCGGAAATTTTCGGAGGATCAGCGGCAGACGATCGGCCGTGCATGCGAATGCGACGCCGGTCAGATTTGTGGCTCTGCAGGTGCCGTTGCGCATTACAAACAGACTTTTGCCTGGATCGGGGGTGTGCCCAAAAATCGCAGCGGCGATGGCGGCCACCCCGTCGGGCACGCGCATTCCGCTGAAACGACCGCGGACATCTCCCACACGAAAGACTGCGGCGCGTGATCACGGCCGATAGCGATGCAAGCCACCCTGCCATTTGGGATGTGGTTTTCGTCTGATTATGACCGGCAATGTCTCGCGCGCCGAAAGACACGCTGCTTTTCTTTCGTCTATTCTACCCTGATATCGAAAAAATTTTTTCCAGCAGGGCGCATGCGCATTTTGAAGGCGTCGGTGAGGAAAGCTTCCGTTTTGCAAAAGACGCTCCTTTGAGCCGAATTTTGCAATTACCCCATAAGGTATCTAAAATCATGTATTTTCTTGCATGAATTCGACCTGTTATACCAAACCAGATGCAAAATAAAACCGCCGTCCCCCACCGGATGCGCCGCACGGAAATCCTTATGCAAAACGGGCAGAAACCACGACTGCACGAAATCTTTCCGCCGGCATGTTTAACCCCTACAGATTGTGCATGAAATCCAGCCGTAATACAATAATTTGTTAATTTTCCCTTGACAATACATACGCAGGACGATAGTATAATATTAAATTTCCATGAATATACCGTAACGCAATTGTTACCAGATGACGGACGTTGCAGGATTGTGCTTCATCGCCGTGTTTTGCATCGATAAACCGGAGGAAATATCAATGGGTCAGGCGGGTAGACAAACATCTTCACGCGTCGTGCAACCCAACCGTTCCGCTTCGCGCGGGCGGTCTGTTCGTTCCTCACGGAAGCGGTCCAAGCGTCGGGTATATGCACTCTCGGCATTCACACTGTTCTTTGGTCTCGCAGTCATCTTTGCATACAAGCCCGCCAGTGCGGCAACCAGAACGCTGCTGCAGTCCTTCCACTTGGAGGAAGCAAAGCAGGCCGCCTCCGAGGCCGTGGCCAACGTCGTGCAGTTTCAGCCCGCGCAGGATGCGCCGATTCTAACCGGCGCGGCCGACTTCGCCGTGCGCGGCTCGAACGCGCTCGCCATCGTATCCTGGCAGGGCGCGAAGAACTGCGGAGAAAGCTTCGAGGTCTCCCTCTCCGGCGTTTCGCCTGCCGAACCGATCACGTTTACCGCAAGCAACTGCACCGTGTTTCCGCAAAGCGGCACCGGTGCCGATACGTATACCGTCACCGTCACCGGCTCCGGCGTCTATTCTCTGACCGCGGCGTCCAGCGGCACCTCTGAGCTCGCGCGCGATACGCGCACGGGGCTTGCGGGCCGCGCGGATCAATTGCCGCTGAGCATCTCCGGATGGGGCGGCGCGGGCGACTACTACGACCACTTCAAGATCCGCGTCACGGGCGGTAGCACCAACGGCGCGATCTCCTTCCAGACGGATGGCTGCACCATCTCCCCCACGGTCGGAACCGCGGATACGGAGTTTGAAGTTACCGTCACCCGCGTCGGCTCCTATGAGCTCACCGCCATGATGGACGGCAACACGAACTACAACGCCGCCTACTCCGCGCGCCTGAGCGGCTGCGCCAGCAAGTCCAACCAATCGCCGATCCACATCGAAGGCTGGATCGAAAACGCGAAGAGCGGGGAAACGTTTACGCTGCGTGTCCGCGGCGGCAGCACGAGCGAGGCGATGGCGCTCTCCTCGGTCGGCTGCACCGTCACACAGCTTTCGCTCGAAGAATATGAGGTCACCGTGGATTCGGTCGGCCCCTATGCTGTAACGGCCACGCGCGCAGGCAACTACGGCTACAACAGCGTCTCCGCTTCCGTCAGCGGCATCTCCAAGAAGACAACGGCGCGCTCGCTGACGGTATCCGGCTGGTCGGAGGCAAAAAACTGCAACGACAGCTTCTCCATCCAGGTTCTGGGCGGCTCCGAAGGCGCGCCGATCAGCTTTGTCGCCAGCGGCTGCACAGTTTCGCCCGCAACCGGCACCACCGAGACGAAATATACGGTCACCGTCACCTCCGCAGGCGGCTACTCGCTCAACGCCGTGATGGGCGAAACGGACCACTACCTCTCCCAGCAGAGCCGCACCTACCACGGCCAAGCCGGCAAGGGTACGCAAAACGCGCTCAAGATCGATAACTGGATTGCGGACGCGCCCGCAGGCAGCACATTTGAGATCGCCGTAGGCGGCGGCAACGGAACGGGCGCCACCACGCTCTCCACCAATGACGGCTGCGCGGCGCGGCTCAAGAGCGGCGAGAGCAATATCTACATCATCTCCGTCTACCCGCAGGCAGGCAAGGACTACTCCGTCAGCGTCAGCAAAGCAGGAGACGCCACCTACGATGCTTCCGCCGCCGCGGTCTTTGAAGGCACGACTTCCCCCGCAATGCAGTCCACGCTTGCCATCAGCGGCTGGAACGAAAGCGCCTTCTCCGGCAGCACGTTTGATATCCGCCTCTCCGGCGGAAGCGGCGAAGGTGCGCTCGACTTCCAGCTGGACGGCTGCAAGATCGAGGCTGGCGCAGAGGAAGGCGCCTACACCGTTACGGTCACCGCGCCCGAGGGCGATTCGTATTCTTTAACCGCCATCCGCGCGGCGGATGCAAACTACGCCTCCAGCTCCATTCAGCAGAGCGGGACGGCACGCTACTTTGAAAAAAGCGGCATGAGCGACCTGCTCGATCCGGTGCAGGGCAGCACCTATTCATGGATCTACATCTGCGGCGGAATCATCCTTCTCTTCGGCGTCGTACTGCTGATCATGCAGATCTCCAATGCGCCGCGCCGCCGCCATCGCCGCCGGTAGGGCGATCTGGCAAAGCTGCTAAGACAAAACCGAAAAACTGACGCTGTTCCCGGCGTCAGTTTTTGCATATCAAAAGTCTTTGACCGGAGTCGGAGGCGAGAATCTTCGGCTGTATCAGCGCGGGTTTTTGTTCATCTCCCGCTCGCTTCACAGCGCCTGCTGCCCCGTACAATCCGCCAGCGCATCGAAGTCCGGTCCATAATTTTCGCGACAGCGCAGCAGTACCTCATCAAGCGTCAGCACATGCGTCAGCGCGCCGAGATGTTCCACGCAGATGGACGCCGCCGCGTTGGCAAAGCGCGCGCAGTCCTCCAGGCGTGTACCTGCCGCACGCGCAAAGAGAAACGCCGCCGCAAAGGTATCCCCCGCGCCGGTGGTATCCACGCACGCGCGGCTCCTGCAGCCCGGCACCGCGCCCGTAAACGCGTCCGACGCGACGTAGCAGCCGCGCGCTCCCGTCTTGATGACCACGCAGCCAACCCCAAAGCCGCGTATCTCCTGCGCGATCGCCTCCACCTCCGTCGCCTGCGCGAGCAACCCCGCCTCCTCCGCGTTGGCAAAGAGAATATCGAGATGCGGCCAAACGCGCGCGAGGTCGGGCAGTCGTTCGCCATTTTTGCGTTTGGTCATGTCCGCCGCAAGCAGACAGCCGCGCGCCTTGATCCGCATGAACAGCGCCTCCAGCTCCGCCGCGCGGAAGTGCGGAAACACGAACATGCTCGCAAAACACACCACCTCCGCCATTGCATCTGCAAACGGCAACACATCCTCCGGCGCAAGCGCACGCAGGCTGCTGCGCGGGTCGGTGATAAACCGCCTTTCGCCAGCTTGGTCGACCAGCACGATGTTCACACTGGTCGATAACCCATCCTCTCGCCGGATATGCCCGGAGGGCAGCCCCGCGTCCGCGCAGAAGTCCAGCACCATATCCCCAGCGCGATCCGCGCCGATCTTGCTGATCAGATCAACCTCGCCGCCGAGGCGCGCCAGCGTAACCGCTTCGTTGAGCGCATCCCCGCCAAATCCAAGCCGTATCTGCTCCGCCGGCGCGGACCCCTGCCGCAGCGCGCGCTCGTCTATCCCCTCCACCAGCGTATCCAAATGGGCCGCACCGATAACGCTAAATCGCAGTTTTTTCATATATCGTCTCCTCTTTCAACTGTAGTAAAACCCGCAAGCCGCTCCATGGCATAATACGCCGCTCCAGCAACGCCGATCTCAGGCGCTGCGGACGCACGCAGCAGTGTGAAATCCTCGCCGGGATACGGTTTGCGCGCAAACGCGCACACATATGCCATCAATCGCTCCATCGGGAACCCGCGCATCTGCGCCACGCCTCCGCCGAGAATAACCTGATCCGGATCAAAGATGTTCAGCTCTGTCGCAAATGGAATCGCCATCGCCTCGAGAAAGCGCAGGATACGTTCGTCATCGCCATGGCGCAAAAACAGTTCTGAAAACGGCTCGTCTGCAAAGTGCTCCGCCCAGAGCGCCCGCAGCACATAGCCGGCAGCGTGCGTCTCCGCGCAGCCGCGGCTGCCGCAGCCGCAGAGATTTCTGCTGCCGTAAAACGGAATGTGCCCCAGCTCGCACGCAACGCCGTGCTTGCCACAGAGAAACCGCCCGTCCAGAAACACTGCGTTGCCGATCCCCGTGCCATAATAGATCCCCACGGTGCAGCCCTTACCCCGCAACCCGAGCCGCACCAGATCATATTGCAGCAAAAAAACGGTATCCTTGTCGAGAAACACCGGCATACCGAGCGCGTTCTTCAGCAGGGCGACGACGTCCCGCCCGTCCAACCCATCCGCACCGCCGAGCGGCAGATTGGGGCTGCTGAATACGATTCGTTTATCCCGGCTCACGGTAGAAGGAAATCCCACCGCAAGTGCCGCCGCCCGGTCCGTCAACTCATTTTGCGCCAGATACGCGCGAATCAACGCGACGAGGCGCGAGGCGGAGCCGTCCGCGCCGCAGACCGCGCTGCTCTCCCGCTTTACAAAGCAGTGCACACGCCCCGCGCGATCCACCGCGCCGATGCGCAGATGCGTTCCGCCGATATCGATGCCGATGATCACATCCCTCATGTTCGCTTCCCTTTCGCCGCCTCACAAGCGGCGCGTGACGCTTCCGCCATTCATTTTCATGATACCACCCGGCGCGCCGTTTCGCTATGCCGGGCGTCAAAGCAGACTGTTTTCCTGTCGATCTACTCCGCACGGTGCGTTCAAACGCTTTCCAAGCATAAATGCCATTTGTGGTATATTGTATGTTTGCGCAGCATTTGCTCCATCTTAAAAAGCAAAACTGCGCAGATCTGCGTGGTTTGCAAAAGATCCGAAATCACCCCGTATGGTATTTCTGTGTTTCGCCTAAGACCTGCATCTTCGCACACTTGTTCGAAAGGAAGCATTTGCCGCGCGCCGCCGTTCGTTATACAATAAGAGCAATCCCCTCTTCTCTACGAAGAAACTCAAAGGAGCTTGCGTTGACCATGTCCACGAGCGAAATCCTCTCCCCCGCAGGCGGGGAAGATCAGCTGCTCGCCGCAGTGCGCTGCGGCGCAAACGCCGTGTATCTCGGCGGCCAGAACTTCAACGCGCGCAGAAACGCCGCAAACTTTGCCGTGGCGGAGCTTGGCAGGGCCGTCTCCTATTGCCATGCGCGCGGTGTAAAGGTTTACGTAGCAGTCAATACCGTCGTGCTGGATGCGGAGATGCGCGGGCTGGAGGAAGAAGCGGATCGCATCGCCGAAGCGGGCGCGGATGCGGTGATCCTTCAGGATATGGCGGCACTTCGGCTGTTTATCGGGCGCTATCCTTCGATTCAGCGACATGCCTCTACCCAGACCGCCGTGCACAATATCGACGGCGCACGCTTTTTGCAGGATGCAGGGTTCGACAGCATCGTGCTCGCACGGGAGCTCTCTCTGACCGAGATCGAAGCCATCTGTGCCGCGATTTCAATTCAAAAGGAAGCGTTTGTGCACGGCGCACACTGCATGAGCGTCTCCGGCGCGTGCTATCTCTCCGCGATGCTTGGCGGCAGAAGCGGAAACCGCGGCCTGTGCGCACAGCCCTGTCGGCTGAACTGGAGCAGCGCGGAGCGATCCTATGCGCTCTCGCTCAAGGATATGTCCCTTTTGCCGCGCATACGCGAGCTGGCGGATGCCGGTGTGACGTCGTTTAAGATCGAGGGGCGCATGAAGCGCCCGGAGTACGTCGCCGCCGCCACAAGCGCCTGCCGGCTTGCGCTTGAGGGCAACCCCTACGACGCGGAAGCCCTGCGCGCTGTGTTTTCCCGCAGCGGCTTTACGGACGGGTATCTTTCCGGCCATCGCGACGCGCAGATGTTTGGCACGCGCACCAAAGAGGATGTAGCCGGCGCGGATCGTGTGCTGACATCCCTTGCCGCACTGTATCGCAACGAGGTGCCGCTCGTGCCCGTCGATCTGCGCTTTTCCCTCCATCCAGACAGTGTATCTCTCCATGCAGGCGACGGCGGCGCACACGAGGCGACCGTGCAGGGCGGCGCGCCGGAGAAGGCGATCCATCGCACGCTGGATGAGCAGACCACGCACAGACACCTGGCCAAGACGGGCGGAACGCCGTTTTACGTGCGCGGTTTTCAGGCGGATATCGACGAAGGGCTTACGCTCTCCGCCTCGGCGCTCAATGCGCTGCGGCGGCAGGCGCTGGACGCGCTGCTCACGCTGCGCGGTCAATCGCGGCCACATGTAAAGCAACCATTTGAGATCGGACCGCCCACGCACTACCGCTCCTTACGCGAAAAACCCGCGCTCTGGGCGAGGTTTTATCAAAAGGAGCAAATCACTTGCTTGGATGCGTTCGATAGGATCATCGTGCCTGCCGAGGAGATCGACGCCGCCTTGATCGCCGCACTGGGCGAAAAACTGATCGCGCAGCTGCCGGCCGTGCTCTTTCCCGAGGATGAGCCAGGGTTCGACGCAAAGCTGGCCTCGCTGCGCAAGGAGGGCCTCCTCGCGGTATGGGCCGACAACATCTACGGCATAGCGCTCGCAAGGCGGCTGGGCCTCGCCGTCCACGGCGGCTTCGGGTTAAATATCGCCAACACCGAAGCCCTGCGGTTCTATGGGGCGCAGGGGCTCGCCGATGCGACGCTCTCGTTTGAGCTTTCGATGGCGGGCATCCGGTCGCTCGGCGGCGGTCTGCCGCGCGGCATCGTCTCCTACGGCTATCTGCCGCTGATGCGCCTGCGCAACTGCCCGATCCAATCCTCGGTCGGCTGCGCGGATTGCGGACAGAGCGGTTCTCTCACCGACCGCAGGCAGATTTCCTTCGCGCTCGAGTGCGATCGGCGCCGCAGTGTCTCGCTGCTCAACAGCGTGCCGCTGGATATCGCCGAGCGCAGCATGCGTGGGCTGGACCATCAGCTGCTCTACTTCACGCGGGAGTCCGCCGGCGAGATTCAGGCGGTTACGCAACGCTTTCTCGCCGCGCAGAAGACCGAGCAGCCGCATACCAACGGGCTTTACTACCGCCCCCTGCTCTAGTCGCACCCATTCTTGCTATAGTAAGACCCGCGCCACGCAGCAACGCGTAACGCGGGTCTTTGACGCCATCGGTTCTTAGCTCTTGCTCTGCGCCAGCTCCTTGCGCTCCTGCTTTCTGGATGCGCCGCGCTTGCGCGCCTCGATGAACCGCTCCTTGATGACCGGCCCGACGGTCTGGATCAGGATGACCGCGATGAGTACGAGGCCCTGGAAGGTATCCTGAATGTCCGTAGTCAGCGCTGGAATGGAAACGATGATAAAGTTGATCGTCGTATACGACAGCGCGCCGAAGAACACGCCGAGCAGGTTGCCGCGGCCGCCGCTCATGCTGATGCCGCCGAGCACAACCGCTGCAATGGCATACATCTCGTAGCTCTTGCCGGAGGATGCGGGCGTAACATTCCCGATCTTGCAGGCCTGCACAAAACTCGCAACGCCGACGAGGATACCCGTGATGACAAACACCGAGACCTTGACGCCCTGGACGTTGACGCCCGCGAGGAAGGCGGCCTTTTCGTTGCTGCCGACCGCGTAAACGCTCTTTCCGTACTTGGTGCGGCGCGAGATGAGCAGAATCAGCAGCATGACCGCGACGAAGACAAACGTGATATATGGAATCGACACACCCGGCAGGCTGCCGGTGCCAAATTTCATGCGTAGCGCGTCATAAGCGCTGTTTTCGCTCAGCATGGCAAACTGGCTGCTCGAAGAACCCGTGATAGCGGGGTCGATCTCGCGCACGAGGGAGAGCATCAGCGAGCGGTAGATCAGCATGGTGCCCAGTGTGACGATAAACGGCGGCATCTTGGCGTAGCCCGCGAGCGCGCCGTTGATGAAGCCGCACAGCGCGCCCGCCGCGATGGCGGCGAGAAACGTGAGGATCACGCTGTTGGTCATGTTGAACGCCATGATGCTCACGCCGCTGCAGAGTACGAGCGCGGAGCCGATCGACAGATCGATCTGCCCCGTGATGACGACCAGCGCCATACCCAGCGCCATCGTACCGACGATGACGGTATTCTGGCTCGCCAGAATCGCCGTGATATGCCCCCACTTAAACGTGTTGCCGTTTGCCTCGATCGTAAACGAATACACCAGCAGTATGACGGCAAAGACAAAGATAAAGCTATAGCGCTTCCAGGCCTTCGAGATGAATGAACCGATCCCGGCGGCAACGCTCTTGTTAGCCCGCATGTTTGGCTCCTCCCCGCGTATTGATCGCGTTTGTAGAATACAGCATGACGTCCTGTTCGCTGATTTCGTCGTGCTGGAATATCTTGGCCACGCGTCCTTCAAAGAAAACGACGCAGCGGTCGGATACTTTCTTGATCTCCGGAATCTCGAGCGTGTTGATGATCACCGTCATCCCGCGCGAGGCAAACTCGAGGATAAGGCGGTAGATCTCCGCTTTTGCGCCTACATCCACGCCCTGTGTGGGGTTATCCAGCAGCAGCACGTCCGCGTCAGTGTTGATCCAGCGGGCGAGAAACACCTTCTGCTGGTTTCCGCCCGAGAGCGAAAGGATGGAGTCCTTGGCAGAGTCGGCCTTGATCCAGAGCAGTTTTTTCAGTTCCTCGTAGCGGTTGAGCTCGCGCTTGGACGAGATCATCGGCCGCCTGCGCGTGAGGCAGTGCTCGGCGATGCAGGTGTTGTCGAGGATATCCATGTCGGGCACGACGGAGTTCTCCTTGCGGTTGGAGGGCAGCATCGCCATGCCGTTTTTCATGAAGTGCGGGATCGTGCCGCGCAGAGACCGGTTGCCGACGCGGATCACGCCGCCCTCAAACGGCAGCACGCCGAACATGGTCTGCATCACTTCGCTCGCGCCGCAACCGGCCAGTCCGGTAAACGCGACGATCTCGCCCTTTCGGATCTCCAGATTCACATCCGTAAACCCGTGTCCGGTCACATGCCTGAGCTCTACGATCGTCTTCCCAAGCGGGCGCGGCTCGTAGTAATCCTTATCCAGATACTGCTCGCCGACCATGTCCGAGGCGATCCGGTGCGGCGTGGTATCCGCGATGAACCCGCTGGAGATAAACGCACCGTTACGCAGTACGGTGTAGCGATCTGCAATCTCAAAGATCTCCGGCATCTTGTGGGATATAAAAATGAAGGAATGGCCCTGTGTTTTCAGCTTTCGGAGGATGCCAAAGAGATGCTCGACCTCCTGCGTACTCAGCGCGGTGGTCGGTTCGTCCAGAATCAGCAGCTTTGCGTTGGCCTGGAGCGCGCGGCTGATCTCCAGCAACTGCTTTTGACTCGTCTTAAGCTCGGATACCAGGGTGCAGGGGTCGATATCCACCCCCAGCCGCGCAAACAGCCCGCTCGCCTCCTCGATCATGCGCTTTCGGTCCAGCAGACCGAGCTTCGTCTTGAGCTCGCGGTTTAAAAAGATGTTTTCGAACACGGTCAGGTCGTTGACCACGTTCACTTCCTGATGCACAAAGGCGATGCCCGCCCGCTCCATCATCGTGATGCTCGGGTTGGGATAGCTTTTGCCGTCAAACAGGATCTCGCCGGAATCCGTCGATATAACGCCGGTGAGGATGTTCATCAGCGTGGATTTACCCGCGCCGTTTTCGCCGAGCAACGCGTGTATCTCCCCGTCCTCAATGGTGAGGTGTACGTCCGAGAGCGCGATGACGCCGCCGAACGCCTTTGAAATGTGCCGCATTTCAAGGATTGCCATAATTCGTGTCCCCGTTTTCGTCGTTTTTCGCGGAGGGCTCAGGCCAAAGCCGTGCATCACGTGACCACGCGCCCGTGTCTTCCAGTATACTCCGGCCCGCCGGCTGCGAAAAGCCCGTCTTTTCGACTCGCCGCGGGTTTGCCCGCCGGGCGCGGCGTTGCGTACGGATGCAGGACCAGCCTGCATCCGTACGTACAGCCCTGTTATGCCTGCTCACCCGCGGGTAATGTTACCCGTAGGTTTGCACCGCGAAGGAGCGGGATCAGTGCCCCGTGAAGCCTTCGTAGTTGGCGACGTTGCTCGAGTCAACGATCCAAACCGGCTCATACTTGCCGTCGCCGACTGCATAGTCCCAGTTGCCGTCGAGGTAGTCGAGCATGTAGTTGATGACGTTCTCAAACATCTTCGGCGAGAAGTAGACGGACATCAGGCCGTCGAAGTAGGTCTCAGCCGTGGCCGCCTGCGAGGAGGTGCCATCCATGACCGCATAGAGCTCGGCCATGCCGCCGATGGCGGAGGTGTAGACGTTCAGCGCCGCGAAGTCGGCCTTGGTTGCATCGTCGATGGCGTTCGCCTCAAGGAGGTTCAGCAGACCAAAGGTCATCTCATCGTCCATGGAGTAGATGTAGAGGTTGCCGCCCGTGGTCTTCGCCTTGGAGACGATCTCCGGCAGCTTCTGCTCGAGGTACTGATACGCGCCGTCCGCGCTCCAGTTGCAGACCGTCTTGTAGTCGGCCGTCAGAGCGTCGATCTGCTCCTGGGTCCAGACTTCGGTGGTCTTGTAGGACTCGTTCTTGTCCTGGTCAAAGTACTCGATTTCGCCGCGGAGGAACTGCTCAAAGCCTTCCTGACGACGGGAGCAAACGGTGCCGTTGTCGCCGATGAGCGTGACGAGCGTCGCGCCGGGCACCATGCCGTTCTTCTGCAGCCAGTACGCGATGCCCGCGCCGCACTGCCAGTTGTCACCGGAGGCGTTGAGGATGGCATACTTGTCCGGGCCTTCGATGATACGGTCGAAGGAGATGAACGGAACGTTCGCAGCGATCAGCGCTTCCTGGCCGGACTTGGCGGAGTCTTCCAGGGCGAAGAATACCACGCCCACCGCGTCGCCGTTGGCAAGGATGGTCTGAACCTGGTCAACCTGCTCTTCGCCGGTGGAAGCGGCCATGTAGACGGCCTTATACTTGCCTTCGGCGTTGATCGCGGCAACCTTCTGCTCGGCGTAGACGCCGGCCTGCGCGGTCCAGCCGTGATCCGGCGTGGGGCCGAGCACGTAGATGGTGCCGCCTTCTGTTTCAGCGGGTTCTTCCGCCGCGGTGGTCGCCGCGGGCTGTTCGGCAGTGGACTCATCCGTCGCCGGCGCCGGCGTGCTGGCGCAAGCCGCAAAGCTCAGCAGCATCATGACGCCCATGAGAATCGCAAGGAATTTTTTCATGATTTCTCTCCTTTTGTGTTTTTATAACAACCGTTGATCCGGTTATTACCCAGTCAAAGCCTTCCGGCGCCGTACCCCGGGTGAAGACGCCGGTTTACAGCTCCACGATGCGCCCGGTCTCGGCAGACTCCAGGCAGGCGAATACCACGCGCATGGAGCGGACGATGTCCTCCGCGTCCAGCACGGAGGGCTTGCCGGTCAGCACGCTCTCAACGAACAGGTCGATGACCCCGCTGCTCGCCTGCTGCGCGTCCTCGTTGGTCTGGATGCGGTCGAGCTCATAGTTTGCCTTCGTCCCGTCCGCATAGACGATCTGCAGCGCATAGCGCGGGTCGTGGTAAAGCTTGAGCGTGCCCTTTTCGCAATAGAGGGAGGAAGCGTTGCACTCCTCGCCATAGTGCGTCCAGCTCGTGGTAACGGTGCCGAGCGCGCCGTTTCGGAAGGACAGGATCTCCACGGAGTTGTCGTCCACCTCGATCGGCGTGCCGTCCGGAAACTTTTTATCCAGCGTCGCCATGCGCGAAAAGACGTTTTTTACGTCCGACCCGATGAGGAACCGCATCAGGTCGATCTTGTGGATGCCAAGGTCGGCCATGGAGCCAAACGCCGCGGCGTTCTTCTTGAAAAACCAGGTGTTGCTGCTCTTGTCCGCGCTCCACATCTCCGGCCCCTTGTGGCCAAACGTGGCGGCAAAGCTGATCACGCGGCCCAACTCGCCGGAAGCGATGATCTGCTTCGCCTTCCTGTGCGCCGGCGTGAGCCGCTGGTTGTGGTCGATGAGCAGGCGCTTTCCGCACTTTTGTGCTGCCGCGAGCATATCCTCGCAGTCCTTGAGCGTGATGGCCATCGGCTTTTCGCAGAGCACGTGCTTACCGTGATTCAGCGCATCGATGGTGATCGGCGCATGGTACGCGTTTGCGACGCAGACGCTTACCGCGTCGATGGACGGATCCGCAATCAGCTCCTCCGCGGTCTCATAGACCCGGCCGCCAAAGTCGGCCGCCATCGCCTCCGCGCGCGGGCGGGCCATGTCGAACACACCCGCGATGAGCGTGTTCCCATTGTTTTTGTATTCTGCCGCGTGGCGCTGCCTTGCAATCGAGCCGCAGCCGATGATGCCTACGTTTAACATGGTTGGTCTTCCCCTTTGTTCTATCTGTTCTTCTCTATTTTTATCGTATTTTCTTTTATCATTGCTGGTCTCCCGGCGCCTTTCGCGCGCTCGTTTCGCGCAGCATGACCCGGTGCGGCAAAAACACGGCGTTCTGCGCGCCCGGCTTTTGCGCGATGTGGTCGTAGAGCAGCAGCATGCTCCTGCGCCCAAGCTCATAGCACGGCACGGCGACGGTGGTGAGGTAGGGATGGAACATGGTCGTGTAATCGACGTCGTCAAATCCCGCCACACTCAAGTCCCACGGCACCTGAAGGCCCATCTTCCCCGCCGCGGCGACGACGCCCAGCGCGAGGATATCCGAAACGCAGAAGATCGCGCTCGGCGGCTGCATGAGGGCGAGCATCTCGCGCGCCGCCTGCTTGCCGCTGGCAAACGAGTAATCCGCAGAAGCATAGGCGATCAACGCGTCGTCCCTGGGGATGCCCGCCTGCTCCAGCGCGTCGAGATACCCGCGCAGGCGGTTCGCGCTCGAAAGATAGCGGTTGGAGCTGGTGACGATACCGATCCTCCGGTGCCCCAGCGCCAGCAGATGCGAGATCAGCTCACGCGCGGCAAGGCGGTTGTCCACCGAGATATGCGGCAGCGCAGCGTCTTCGACGAACTCCGAGCACTGCACGAGCGGATACCTGCCCGCGTACTTTTCGAGCCACCGGTCGTCCCGGTTGCACGCCAGCGTGATCATGCCATCCGCACGGTTCTTCTGAAAAAGGCTCGCAACCAGCGACTCATCCAGCGCATTGCTGTCGTATGTGTTGTAGATCAAGGTGCTGTAGCCGAGGTTTCTCGAAACATCGCAGATGCCCGAAAGCACATTGGAGTAATACGGATTGGAGAAATTCGGCGCGAGGATGAGGATGATGCGGCTCTCATTTTTGCGCAGGTTACGTGCGGAGAGATTCGGCGCGTAGTGCAGCTTCTCAACCGCCTCGCGCACCCGCTGGCGCGTCTGCGGCAGCACGCCGCCCGTCTCGTTGAGCACGCGGGAAACGGTGGCCACCGAAACGCCCGCCTCGCGCGCAACGTCCCCGATCTTTACCATGCGCAGCCTCTCTCCCTCCCGCGCGGCAAAGAGGCGCCTGCCACGGCGGATGTAATGGATTACATAGCGGATATAATCCAACGGCGGCTTACGCCGCCAGGCGCGGTCTTATTGTGTGACGATAAACTGGCTCATGTAGCGGTAGGACTGTGCGAGTGCCTGATAGCGGTGCTCCAGCGTGTCTTCAAAGGCCTTGTCCTCCACCTCGACGCAGATGTGGCCGACATAGCCGACATCCGTCAGCGCGGAGACAAACCTGCTCCAGTCGATGTCGCCCAGCCCCGGCAGCTTCGGCTGCAGGTAGTCGAGCGGCGCGGCGAAGATGCCTACGTCGTCGAGCAGGTCTTTGCGTATCTTGGCGTCCTTGATGTGGACGTGGAAGAGCTTTTCCCGAAACTCATAGATCGGGCGGATGTAGTCCATCTGTTGCAGCAGGAAGTGCGAAGGGTCGTAGTTGAGCCCAAAGTTCGCGCTCGGGATCACCGAGAACATCTCCCGCCAGATGCGCGGCGAGACGGCAAGGTTTTTTCCGCCGGGCCATTCGTCCTGCGTGAAGAACATCGGGCAGTTTTCAATCGCCACGCGCACGCCGCTGTCCTCGGCAAGCTTGATCAGATCCGGCCAGACCTTGGCAAACTGCTTCATGTTCTCAGAAACACCGCGGTGCTGATCCCGGCCGATGAAGGTATTCACCGTGTGCACGCCGAGCTTCGGTGCCGAGACGATGAGCTTCTTGATGTGGCCGATCGCCTCCTGCGCTTTGGCTTCGTCCGGATCGAGCGGGTTTGGGTAATAACCCAGCGCGGAGATCTCAACGCCCGTCTGGGCGAGCTTGGCGCGGATTTCCTCCGCGCGCGCGCCGTCGAGCGCATCAACGTCGATATGCGACACGCCGGCATAGCGGCGCTCCGCCTTGCCGGCCGGCCAGCACATCATCTCCACGCAGCGGTAGCCCTGCTTCGCGGCGTATGAAACGACGTCGTCAAACGATTGATCCGGCAAAATTGCGCTGGCAAATCCAAGCTTCATGACTCTGATTTCTCTTTTCAATTGATGTTTTTTTGCGTCTTTCGGATGGAGTCGGCCTCTTGCCGCGGCTCCGAACCGCTCTCCGGCCTTGGAAAGGCGCCGGATGGATCGGCAGTATATGGATTCTCGCCCGTTCTTCGAGTGTTTCCGGATAAAGGCCCGGAAAAGACGATCTGCTCCGATCTGTTGCTTGACAATAATCTATCATTCCTTACATAACATGTCAATATTATTTTCATTATTTACATAGTATATAATCATCCGTTACATTTTTTACATTTCAGCAGGATTAAGTGCAGAATGAATCGCAATTTACAAAGCTGTGCCGATGTGATATGATAATCTGACGTTGTAAAATAAAGGAATGATCATGTCTCAGCTGAAGAAGAAAACAACCCTACAGGATGTAGCGGACGCGGCGGGGGTCTCCATCGCCACGGTTTCGCGCGCCATCAACAATAAAGAGAGCGTCAAGGAAGGCACCTACGACAAGATCGTCCAGGCGATCTACGCGCTCGGCTACGACGCCGCCGTGCGCCACGAAAGCCGCCTGATCCTCATCCTGCTGCCGGATATCGACAACCCCTTCTACTCCGAGGTCATTCGGGGCATCTCCTCTGCTGCGGGCAGGCAGGGCTATCAGGAGATCATCGTGCGCACCGGCTCGCGCCCGCTGACGCTTTCGTTCATCGAAGAGATGATCGAAAAAACGCATGCCGACGGCGTCATCACGCTCGATCCCATCCCTTCCGCAAGTACGATCTCCCAGCTGGAACTGCATACCCCGCTGATCCAATGCGCCGAATACAACGAGAGCAGCCCTACGTCATACGTCTCCATCGACGACGTGGCGGCAAGCCGCGCAGTCGTGGAATACATCCTCAGCAAGGGCAAGCGCAGGCTGGCGATGATCAACGGGCCGCTGAAGTACAAGTATGCCAGAAAACGCCAGCAAGGTTTCATCGAGGCACTGGAGGCGGCAGGCATCGTCCCCGCCCAGAATCTCATCGTACAGGTGCCGGAGTTCAGCTATGACGCGGCGGTCTCCATCGCCACCCAGCTGCTGAGCATGCCCGAGCGACCGGACGCGATCTTCGCCGCGTCGGATGTGTTTGCAGTGGCTGCCGTCAAGGCGGCCAAACGCCTCGGCATATCGATTCCCAAAGACCTCGGCGTCATCGGCTTTGACAACACAAATATCTCCGTCATGTCCGAGCCAACGCTCACCACGGTGAAACAGCCGCAATATCAGCTGGGGTTTCTCGCCTGCGAAATGCTTATCGAGCAGGTGCACAGCGCGCACTTTGCCCCGCGGCAGATCATGCTCGACGCGGAGATCATCATCCGGGAGTCGCTGTAGCGCCGCGGCGTCCCCGCCCACGCTTCCGATCACATCCGTCCCCGCCGTTCGCATTTGCGTGGCGGGTGTTTTTTTTGCGCGACAAAGTCACCAAAAGCGCTTGCTTTGGCGCGCCGGCGTGCTACGATAGAAGCATAGCATAGGAAAGGAGTTGTGCAAGCCTATGAAACTCAGCGCGAGAAACCAGCTGAAGGGAACCGTCGTCTCCGTCAAGGAAGGCGCGGTAAACGCCATCGTAAAGATCGACATCGGCGGCGGAACGATCATCACCTCCACCATATCGATCGGCGCGGTGCGCGAGCTCGGACTCAAACCCGGCATGACCGCCTACGCAGTGATCAAGGCGACTTCGGTCATGGTCGGAATCGACGACTGACCGCGCGGACGAATACCCGCCGGCATGGACGGATGGTCAGCCCACCCGCCGTCGGCACATGAAAGGAGATATTTCGCCATGGCTGGATTACCCGACGCCCTCTCGAAAAAGCATGGACGGCTGTTTGTTTTACACACGGTTGTAAGAGGGGAAAACCTCTCGCGGATCGCCGCAGAATATGACACCGACGCGAAGATGATCCTCAAGTATAACGCGATCATCACCGACCCGGGCCATATCGAGGCCGGTTGGAAGCTCGAGGTGCCGGACGAACGGCCCGGCAAGCAGAAATACGTCGCGCACACGGTCGCAGCGGGTGAAAACCTCGGCAAGATCGCGAAGGTGTATGGCACCACGGTGGAGGCCATCGTGGACTGCAACCCCGAGATCACGAAGCCCAGTCTCATCCGCCCCGGCGCGATCTACCGCATACCGGATAACCGGTAACTCTCTTCGCGCAAAAAACGGTGCGCAAAAAACGCGGCCCCATCAGGCCGCGGCCGGAATTTCGACAATTTTCGCGCACGGGGATACGCAGATCGAACATCCCCGTTTTGGAATCGACCCGATCGGTGAGCGGACGCCTGTTTCAGGCGCCCGCTTTGCGTTGCCGTTTAGATATACTGCTCGATCTGCATGATGGATTTCTCGCCGATGGTCTGCATGATATCGCAAAACAGCGGTTCGCCGCTTGCAAGATACCCGGTCTGTACGATCTGCAGGATCGGCGTGCCCGCGGGGACATGCAGTTTTTCGGAGAGAAGCTCCGTCGCCGAGCAAGCGGAGCAGTAGCTCCTCCTTCTCTGAATGACGTGCCCGTACGCATCCGTCAGCATGGAGATCAGCGACATCTTCAGGTCGCTCTGCTTCAGATCCGGAACCAGTTCTTTTTTGAGATACGCCGTGCCCAGCGAGATCGGCTCTTCGTTGGCAAGGCGCACGCGCATGAGCCGGAACACCTCGCAGGATTCATCGATCTCAAGATTTTTCGCAACGCGCCGCGTGGGCAGCACCGTTTCGAGGGTAATATCCGCAATGCCCGGGCGCAGGCCGCAGGCGATCAGCTGCTCGGTAAAACTGCCGAGCACAAAGCTGGATTTGCCGACGGCGACGCCGCCGCGAAACGTTCCCTTCCCCTGCACGCGGTAGAGAATCCCCTCCGCAACGAGATCGTTGATCGCCTGCCGGATCGGCCCCCTGCTCACCTGGTATCGCTTGGCCAGCTGTTCTTCCGTCTCGATCTGCGCGCCGTAGTCAAGCGTCCTGACCTCCTTGCGCAGCTCTTCCTTAATCTGATGGTAAAGCGATACGCCCGACGTTCTGAAAACCATAATCCGTCCTCAATCTGATTCCTTGATCCGTAGTGTCAGCTGTTTCCTTTGCAGAACCGTCTCCGCATCGACGGCATACCCGCCGCCGCGCAGAATCTCCAGCGTCTCCTGCAGGGTCGGCACCTGCGTGCCGCAGCCAAGCTTGGCCGCCTTCGCCGCGCCCATGGCATTTGCAAACAGCGCGGTTGTCGTCGCGTCCCAGCCCGCCAGCTCGCCGAGGATGTAGGCCGCAAGGAAGGAATCCCCCGCGCCGGTCGTATCGACCAGCTTCACAGGGAACCCGGGGCAATGCGTGCCAGCCCCGCCGCGCTCGCGGATATAGCAGCCGTCCGCGCCGCGCTTGACGACCACCTTTTTCCCGACGACTAAGGCCAGACAATCCCCCGCCTCGACGCCGGAACCTGCGCCGGACAGCAGAACGGCCTCTTCCTCATTGACAACCAAAACGTCCGTCAGACGAAGCATCTCCTCGAGACTGTCTTGCGGGATGCGCGGTATCATCGGGCCGGGATCGAAAAACGTCCGCTTGCCCAACGCGCGCGCAATGCGAAAATACGCCGACATCTTCTCCCGGTTTTCCTCGCTCACGAGCTGATAGCCCGAGCCGATGACCGCCTTTGCGGACGCCACCGCCTCCCGCAGGCGCGCAGCGCCGCCCAAGTCGCAGTGCAGATCGCTCGCAAAGGCATGCCTTCCATTCGGGTCGACCAGAACGATCACATGCTGAGTATCTGCACCTTCTTTTACGTGCAGATACGAGGTGCAGATGTTTTCGCGCGCATAATCACGCAGCACGATCCTTCCGCCGTCGTCGTCGCCTACGATCCCAAACGGAGCGATATCGAGCCCGATCCGCTTTCCGGCAAACAGCGTGTTCGCCCCGCCGCCCGCGCTCATCGTCACCCGGTCTACGCCCTTGGTATCCCCGGCCCGGATCGGAAGCGCGTCCTGCATGGAGACTACGATATCGATGATCGGTGAAAAAAGATAGATACAGTCCATATCACAATAAAATCTTATACCGCGCAAAAATCGATGTCAAACATCTTTTTTTGACAGGTTTCGCGCACGGATCATTTCCGTGAACGCGCGCGCAAGCCCCTCAAAGTCGAGCGACGGATTCGCCCTACAAAAAACTGGCGGCCACTTTGCCGGCAGCGCGGAAAAGCCGCGCAGCGCGCCGCTGAGCATCCCTGCGATGCACGCGATCGTATCGGTGTCGCCGCCGATGTTGGCGCCGCCGAGAATCGTTGCGGCCGGGTCGGCGTTTGCCGCGGCAAACAGGCCGCAGGCAGCGGAGACGCTGGACTGGATGGAGCCGTCGTTTCCCACCGCGCGTTCGATTCGCCGCTCCGCATCCGGCATATCCGTAGCTTCCAGCGCGGCGCCGATCGCGCGCAGGATGCACTGCTCCACATTCGCGCCGGTCGCAATCCGCGCCGTTTGAAGGCCGATCTGTTCGCCGCGCCTTGCGCCGTAAAGGCAGGCGCTCAGCGTCGAGTAGACGTCCGCCTCCTGCGTCATGGCCTCACTGATGCCGCACGCAATCGCGCAGGCGCCCGCGTAAGCATGCTGCGTGCCGTGCGAGGGCATGCACATGGTCACAGCGGTTTCAATCGCTTTCTCATAATCCCCGGGGTGCGCCAGCCCGGCGCCGGCCACGCGCATCGCCGCGCCGTTTGAGGTGCCTCTGCCATAGACGAGGCCGACCTTGCCCGTCTGAACCGGGTCTTTGCCCGCCAGCAGCTCTCCGATCACGTGGGAGGTCGTTGGCCCCGCGTTGCGCGGGTAGTATTTGGGATAGCTTTGGGACCAGCGGATGATCGCCGCGGCCGCCGCGTCGATCGTCAAATCCCCGCCGGTCGATACGACCGCTTTGGCCATCTCATACATCTGCGAAGCGTCGTCCGTCACCTCGGCGATCTCGTTGCCAAGCGCGTATTCATTGTCGGAGCCGTCGACAAACGTCTCGATCCGGCCGCCGTACTTCTCTTGAATCTCCGCCCGGCTCATCGCCTCGGCCGGCGCGCCGATCGCGTCGCCCATGCCCGCCGTCACCAGGCAGCCAAGCACACGGTCATAGAGGTCGTATGGTTTCATAAAGTTCTCCTTTGCTGATTGTCGGGGAGGGGGACGCGACGCCCCGCGCCCCCGTCTCCCCTTGCCGCGCAGTGAACGCCGGCTCTATTTATGCAGCGGTTCCGTCGAAAGCGTGATGCTGCCGGCGAGAATCTCCGCCTTGGCCTTCTCGACCAGCGCCTTCGTCTCGTCGCTCAGCGGCGCATTATCGAGGCTTTCAAAGTCGCAGACGCCTTCGGCCATACCGTAGTCAACGCGCACGCCGGCCTGGAACTTGCCGCCGGCCGCGTCGGAGATGAACTGCAGCACCATCACGTCAAAGTAGTTGACCGCGCTGCCAAGCTCAAGCGCCTTGTCGCCGAACACCTCGGGATAGTGCACGTCCCAGGCGACAAACAGTCCGTTTACTTCCGCCGCCGCCTGCGCGCTGCCTACGCCCGTGCCGCCCGCAGCCGCTCCGATCACATCGTACCCCTTGTTGTAGAGCGAGAGCGCGAGCTCCTTGCCCTTGGTCGGGTCGGTGAACGAGTTTGCGTATACGACGACATCTTCGATCTGCGGGTTCGCGTAGACAAGCCCCTGCTGCCAGCCGGCGACGATGGCGTTGATGATCGGTTCATCCGCGCCCGCCACGATGCCCACCTTGCCGGTCTTGGAGCTGGACGCCGCAACGACGCCAGCCATAAACGCCGTCTGGGTGCGGTTGAGTCCAAACTCCTCGATGTTCTTGTAC
>JAEWQH010000091.1 GCA_023399275.1 Bacillota bacterium | reverse complement strand
CCGCCCGCATTTCAACGCCATGAAGCGCCAGGGCGCGGAAACGCAGCTCGTCAAGGTCGGCCAGCAACTCAGGAGCCAGATGACCTTCCTGAAAAAGTAACGTCTGTATTCGAAAGGAACCGCCCGTGGCCGACTTAGCAACGGTATGCCTTCAACTGAACGCTCTTACGGTTTACCGCGCCATCCTGCAGGATGCGACGCTCGCCCGCTTTGTGTGCGCGCTCGACGCGGCGCAAAGCGGCGCGAGCGATGCTTTCTGCCAAAGCTACGGCGCGTTTTATCAGTGCCTTTGTGAGGAGACGGACGGCGGGCTTGATTTTGCGACGCATCTGGAGCGGCTGGTGCGATTTGACGACAATGCCTTTGCCAGAGCCGCGGCATGCGGCGCGCAAGGCGGGGCATACCGGGCGCTGCAAAGCGCGGCGGCGTTCGACCTCGAGGCGCTTCGCGCCGCGTCCGCCGTTTCGGCGGCTGAACTCAAGGCTGCTGCCCAGGCAGGGGAAAGCGCTCTGCCTGGCAAGCTGGTTTCCCGACTGCCGGAGTTTATCCGGCAGAGCCGTTTTTTCGACGCGCCTGCTGAGCCGATCCTGGCCGAGCTGGAGGCGTATCACCGCGCAAACGGCTACGGCGCGTTTGCTCGCTTTGGCGCGTTTCGCTGGGAAGGGGCGCCGGTCGGCATCCAGACACCGGACCCCATCCGCCTCTCCGACCTGAAATCGTACGAGTACGAGCGGGGACTTGTCGCTGCGAACACCAAAGATTTTGTCGAGCGGCGCGGCGGCGGAAACCTGCTGCTCTATGGGGACCGAGGCACGGGTAAAAGCAGCACCATCAAGGCGCTGGCCAACGAATACCGCGCAAGCGGGCTTCGTATCATCGAGGTTACAAAGGAATCGATCCCTTCGTTTCCCTCCATCATGGAGCGGCTGCGTGCGGTGCCGCTGCGCTTTATTTTGTTTCTGGACGACCTGTCGTTCTCTTCGGACGACGCGGCGTTTTCCGCGCTCAAGTCCGTGCTGGAGGGCGGGGTGGTGGCAAGGCCGGAGAACTGCCGCATCTATGCCACCAGCAACCGCCGTCATCTGGTGAAGGAGACGTTTTCGGAGCGCAGTGTGGATGTGGACGACGTCCATGCCGGAGACACCAAGCAGGAGAAGCTCTCGCTCTACGACCGCTTTGATCAGACTGTAAACTTCTTTGCGCCCGATCAGGCGCAGTACCTTTCCATCGTCCGTGTGCTTGCAGCCGAAAAATGCCCTAAGGCGAAGGCGGATGAGCTGGAGCGCGGCGCGGTGCAGTGGGCCATTCGCGCGGGCGGCAGATCGCCGCGCGCGGCGAAGCAATATGTCGAGTGGGCGGCGGCGCAGCTGCAAAAGGGCGCTTCGGTTTTGGAGGAATGAGCGGGCAGACAGGCGTCTGCGGTCAGGATTACATAGGCGGCCGGCGGCGAACTTCCGCCGGCTGTCTTTCGACAGGAGTGGGTTTATGATGGGGAAAGGGGACACGGCCGCGTTGGCATCTTCCGACAGGAGCCGTTTTCTGCGCGCGCTTTCCGCCGCGTTTCCGCACACGCTGCCCGTGCTTGCGGGCTTTTTGGTGCTGGGCGTGGCATATGGCGTGCTGATGCTCGAAAAAGGATATGGGCCGCAGTGGTCCGTGCTCATGAGTGCGGTCGCATTCTGCGGCAGCATGCAGTTTGTGGCCATCACGCTGCTGAGCGGTCCGTTCCGGCCGCTGGAGGCACTGCTGCTGAGCTTTCTGGTTAACGCACGGCATCTCTTCTACGGCCTGTCGATGTTGCAAACATACAAGGGCTTCGGCAAGATAAAAGCGTTTTTGATCTATACCCTCTGCGATGAGACCTTTTCTATCGTCTCCTCCGCCAAGCCGCCGGAGGGCGTCGAGCCAAAGTATTTCTACCTGAGCATATCGATGCTAAACTATTGCTACTGGGTTTTTGGCACGCTGATCGGTGGGCTGGTCGGCAACCTGATTCCGTTTGATACGCAAGGGCTGGATTTTGCGTTGACCGCTCTGTTTGTCGTGCTGCTGATCGAGCAGGTGCGCAAGGGGAACAGAAACTGGATTCTTGCGCTGATCGGCATCGGCTGCGCGCTGCTCTCCCGCGTCGTGTTCGGCGCGGAGAACATGGTGCTGCCCGCGCTGGTGATGATCCTTGTCGCTCTGATCGCCGGGAGGAAGCCGCTATGCAGCTGACGCACGTGGAGTATCTGCTTGTCGTGTTTGCGGTTGCGCTCGGCGCCATGGCAACGCGCTTTCCGCCGTTTCTGCTTTTTCCGGAGGGGAAACAGCCGCCCGAGTTTGTGGCGTATCTCGGCGGCGTGCTTCCGCCGGTTATGATGGGGCTCTTGACTGTCTACTGCCTCAAAGACGTCTCTTTGCAGGCGAGCCCGCACGGATTGCCGGAGCTCATATCGATTGCCTTCGTCGTGCTGCTGCATCTCTGGCGCAAAAATGTGCTGCTGAGCATCGGCTGCGGCACAGCGCTGTACATGCTGCTGGTGCAGACGGTCTTCGCCGTATAAAAAATGTGCTTCAGGAGGCAAGATGGAAGAGATTCAACCCGGGCGCTACCGTCACTTTAAGGGGAATGAATACGAGGTGCTCTTTGTAGCGCGGCACTCGGAAACGCTTGAACCGATGGTTGTCTACCGCGCGTTGTACGGTGAGCGGGGCGTGTGGGTGCGCCCGGCATCCATGTGGAGCGAAATTGTGGAGCGGGACGGGCGGGCGATGCGCCGATTTACCCGCATAGAGGAAGGGCCGGCGGCCGATCGCGGATGATGATCGAAGCGGGATCTGCACCCTCGTACGCGATCCTTTGAACGCGCGGACGGAAAAGAACGCAGAGCCGCCCGTTTTTATGAGGGAATCCGTGGCGGCGTCAGCGTCGCATCAGCCGGATTCTATGGGGCGCTAAGGGCGGCTGTTCCAACCTGCCCGGAAGGTTGCTTTGTGCGCAAAAAGGACGGCGACTTTGCCGTCCTTTTTCAGAAACAAACCTTTTATCTCGTCGTGCCCGGTTTGGTAAGAAAGAGTACGCCGAGGGTGTTTGGGCCGCAGTGGCTGCTGATGGTGCAGCTTGCCTGCGTGACGAATATCTCCCCAAAGGGCTGTAGCTCGCGGATGCGGTCGACGACCTTGTCGATGATCGCCGGGTCGTCCATGCCGGAGTGGGTGACAAACACGCGGTCGAGTACCAGATCGGTCCGGTCCTTGAGCTGATCGTCCACATACTTGATCAGCGACGGGGCGAGCTTGCCCATGTATTTTTTGCCAACGACCATGCTGCCCTGCCGGTCGTTTCGAACGAGGATCGTCGGCTTGAGGTTCATCAACGCTGCGCCGATCTGCGTGATGCTCGAGCAGCGGCCGCCCGCGCGCATGAACTCCAGCGTGTCGAGGATGAAGCTCGCGCGCGTATCCTGCGAAAGCGCCGCAACTTCGGAGACGATCTGCTCCGCGGCCAACCCGGCCGCGATGCGCTCGCCCGCCTCGCAGACCAGCAGGCCAAAGCCCGTGGAGAGCGAGCAGGAGTCGATTATGTATACGTTCCCCTTGCCCTTGAGTGCGTTTGCCGCAAGAACCGCGTTTGCGTGCGAGCTGGAGAGCCCGGAGCCAAGGGAGATATGGATCACATCGTGCCCCTGCTCAAGAAACGACTCGAAATAGCTCTGGTATTCTTCCGGATTGATCGCAGCGGTGCGCGGGAGCAGCTTGTGCTTCCACCAGGCTTCATACAGCTGCGCGGAGGTGATGTCCACGCCGTCTGTATACTGTTTTTCATCCAAAATGATGTGAAGCGGATAGAGCGACACCGCATAGCGCGCCCTGAGCTCGGGGCCGATATCGCAGGGAGTATCCGCGCTGAGTATGATTTTATGATCGGGCATACGGAAGTATCCTCCTCAAAAGACGTTTCTTTATTCTAGCAAACCGGCGTGGCAGCGTCAACCGCAGCGCAGCGGTGCACGTGTCAGGACGGTAAGTTTTCAACAAATCAAATGTTTATTGTTGATTAAATCGCGAAATCTGGGCGGAATCAAGCACGGTTACCTTCGCAGCGCCAACCGGTTCCTCAGGCAGATGCTCGATTGCATAGAGATTTGAGCCGAAGTCGCCCAGCAGCCGAACGTTTGCATTGTAGCCGGTGCCGACGAATTGGTTATTCAGGTGAACGCCTTGCATGAGCGTTTTTCCGCTGGCGGAATAGGTCTCCACGCAGTCCTTAAGGGCGTATAGCCGGTCTGCCCAGCGAAAGAGCAAGCCGTTTGGATTGATGGAAAACGGCAGCAGGTGGTTGATCAGCCCCCCAAAGCGGCGGAGAAACACGCGCTGGCGCTTGGTTTGCACACGGTAGCGCGTTGCCTCGTCGAGCTGTGAAAGGGGGAGCACGTCGTTGCCCTCGGCCGCCTGCGCCAGCGTTTGAAACGCGCCTGCTATGGAGCAGCGCAGATCCTTCGACACCGCCTGCCAATAGACCTTGTTTGACTTTGACGTATCGTGGCGTAAAAACCGCCCGTATTGCAGCGTGCGCCGGTAGCGCTTGTAGTACGCGATCTGTTCGCGCAGTTCGATTCGCTCCAGCCGGGTCAGGTGCTTTGGATCGAGCTCATAGCCGAGGCAGCCGAAGCTCGCGACGTTGAAGCGCGTAGAGATCGGCGTTTGGCGCAGCGTCTGCTGGTTTGGCGTGGCGGAGACGTGCGCGCCCATGGCGGAAAGCGGATAGAGGTAGCTCAGACCCTCCTGAATTTTGAGCCGCTCGACGGCGTCCGTATCGTCGCTCGACCAGATCTGCGGCGAAAAGCAGAGCATGCCGAGGTCAAAGCGGTTGCCGCCGCTCGAGCAGGACTCCAACAAGATCTGCGGACGCGGCCGAAAGATACGCGCAAGCACCTCATACAGCCCCATGATATAGCGGTGCGAAAACTCGCCTTGGTTTGCGAGCGCGGGGGAGTATGCATCGCTGATGTGGCGATTCATATCCCACTTGACGTAGTCGATCTGCGCGTCGTCGAGCACCCGGCAGACGTTTTCCACGATATAGCCGCGCACTGCGGGGTTGCATAGGTCGAGCACGAGCTGATTTCTGCCCGGCAACGGGGTTCGGCCGGGCGTGGTGACCGCATACTCCGGGTGCGCGCGAAACAGGTCGCTGTCCGGATTGACCATCTCAGGTTCAAACCAGAGCCCGAAACGCATGCCGAGCGCCCGTATCTCATCTGCAAACGCCCGCATCCCTCCTGGAAGTTTCTTTCTGTTTACGCCGTAGTCGCCGAGGCCTGCGCGGTCGTCGTTGCGCTTGCCAAACCAGCCGTCATCCAGCACGAATAGCTCCGCGCCGAGCCGCTTTGCCTGCCGGGCAAGGCGGAGAAGCTTTCCCCGGTTAAACCGAAAAAAGCAGGCCTCCCAGTCGTTGACGAGTACGGGGCGCTCTTTCTCCTTCCAGTCTCCGCGCACGATATGACGATTGACAAAGTCATGAAAGTGCGCACTCATGCCGTTGAATCCGTCCGGAGAGAAGGTCATCACCGCTTCGGGCGTTTCGAAGCGTTCTCCGGGCGCGAGCGTCCAGTCGAAACAGTGCGGATTGACGCCGAGCTGCACGCGCACGAGGTCAAACGGCGCCAGTTCTGCCAGCCCGAGATGGTTGCCGCTGTAGACGAGGTTGAAGCCGTAGACGCGCCCGTGGGACTGGGTTGCTCCATCCGCAAAGAGTAAGAACCCTGGATTATGCCGGTTGCTGGATGCGCCGGTGACCGAGGCGTTGATATATTGCCCATATTGAAGCTTTCGATCATGGCGGTGTGTCTCCTTGATCCATGCGCCGTCGAAGGTGACAAGGGAGAAGCCTTCGTTCTCCATGTCGAGCTGCATGCTCATGATCCTGCGGATCGATACCGCGCCGGTGCCCGCATTGACCAGCACCGCGCGCCGCGCGATGACGTCGGTGGACGGAAACACTGTGTAGTACAGCATCAGCGTAAGCCCGCCCGCGGCATCCGCCAAGGACACGATCAGCGTCTGCGCCTCGCCGGTGTCGTCGTATGCGCCCGGCAGGGTATCCATCGGAATACAGCCGGCCATGATCGAATGTGACGCGTAGAGGAAATCGGTCCGATAGGTGCCGTCCGACAGCCGCACCTCCAGCGGCGTCTGCCGGTAGTCGCCGCAACCGACGCCGGACCACTCCAGCGGCAGGTTGTCCAGACAGTAAGCGTCGTCGCGCGCGGCGTCGTAGAGCACCGAGCTGCCCTGCTGGATGGCGCGCTTGGTGCACAGCGGCTCCGTTTCGCCGCGCGGCACACGCACGCCGTAGTAAACGTGCTCAAGGTGGCCAAAGTCGGTGATGCGAAACAGATAGCTTGTATGCTCCGTCTCCAGGGTAAACACTTGATCCAGATATGCGATCATATGCGTCCTTTCGCCATAAGAAATGCGGTCGCGCCCAGGTTGATCGTGATTCTATCCCCATTGTATCTTTACAGCGTAAAAGCGTCAATCCGCGTGCGCATGTGCGCCGCAGGAAATTCGCTGCGGCGCAGCGTGAAGTCTGTTGACATCCCTCGTGACATATTGTATAAATGTATCGGGGTTACCTATTCGAAAAATCATCACATCTAAAAGCAGAATAAGGGGATTGGGCAATGGAAACACAACTGAAAAAGAAGTATGGCCTTTTTACCGCTATCTCGATGGTCGTGGGCATCGTCATCGGAAGCGGTGTTTTCTTTAAGGCGGAAAAAATTCTCGGCGTAACCGGCGGAAACCTCCCGCTCGGCATTCTGGCGTGGATCATCGGCGGCGTCATCATGATGATCTGCTCCTACGTGTTTGCCGTAATGGCGACGAAATATGAGTATGTCAACGGCGTTGTGGACTATTCCGAGGTGACGCTCGGGAAAAAATACGGTTACATGATGGGCTGGTTTTTTGCCACGATCTATTATCCGACGCTGACGAGCGTGCTTGCGTGGGTCTCGGCGCGCTATACCGCCGTGCTCTTCGGCTGGTCGATCGTCGGCCCCGAGTGCATGGTGCTCTCGGGGGTCTATCTCGTCGGCAGCTATGCGCTCAACGCGCTCTCGCCAAAGCTCGCGGGTAAGTTTCAGGTTGCAACGACTGTGATCAAGCTGATTCCGCTCGCGCTGATGGGTGTGGTTGGCGTCGTCGTTGGGCTTGCAAACGGCATGACGGTGCAAAACTTCACACATGCCGTATCCGAGGTCACGTCCAAGAGCGGCGCGCTGCTGACCGCTGTCTGCGCCACCGCGTTTGCATACGAAGGCTGGGTGATCGCCACGAGCATCAACGCCGAGCTGCGCGATTCCAAGAAAAACCTGCCGATCGCGCTGGTTGCGGGCGCGGCTATCGTCGTTTTAACCTATATTCTCTATTACGTTGGTCTTGCCGGCGTCGTGCCGAATGCCACGCTGATGGAAAACGGGCAGGAAGGCGCCAGAATCGCGTTTTCCACGCTCTTCTCCAGCGTTGCGGGGACGTTGCTGTTTGTATTTGTCATCATCTCATGCCTCGGTACGCTCAACGGGCTCATGATGGGCTGCACGCGCGGCTTCTACTCACTCGCGGCGCGCAAGGTCGGCCCTGCGCCGGAGGTCTATCTGGAGGTTAGCCCCAAGACAAATATGGCGACCAACTCCTCCGTGCTGGGGTTGCTGCTGTGCGCGCTCTGGCTCGCATACTTCTACGGTGCGAACCTTGTTGAAAAATCGTGGTTTGGCGTGGTGTCGTTCGATTCCTCCGAACTGCCGATCATCACGGTCTATGCCATGTATATCCCGATGTTTATCGCATTCATAGCCAAGCAGAAAGACCTCGGCTTTTTCAAACGGTTTGTGATGCCGGCGCTCGCTGTGCTCGGCTGTCTGTTTATGGTATACGCCGCGATCGTGTCGCATCGAATGGCGGTGGTCTGGTATCTCGTGCTGTTCGTGGTCATTATGGCTGTCGGCGTGCTGTTTGCGCGCGAGAAGAAGACGCTCGAGTAGATCGAAAGAATCTCGTTTACCCGTCTGGGCCGCCGAAGGATCGGCGGCCTGACTTTTGTCCGCGCGGCTGCGAGTTTTATAAATCGCTTTTCCATGCGGGTTGCCGAGGCGCGCAATTTGGTATATACTAAATACCGTTTCCGAGCTATCGAGGCGAGTTGTTCTTGAAATCGCGGTCGGCCGGTCCGCGTAACGGGCAGTATCCGGTTTGCGAGCCGGCTTTGCATAGCCCAATTCTGTGTCAGAAAGGCGAATACAGGATGGAAGAAAGACAGCGATTTCAGCTGGCTCATGTGCGAAAGTTCTTCATGCGCGTCATTCAGGGCGCGATTATAGGCGCCGGTGCGATTTTGCCGGGGATCTCCGGCGGGGTGCTTTGCGTGGTGTTTGGCATTTACAGGCCGATGATGGCCGTGCTGGCGCACCCGTTTCGGAATCTGAAGACGTACTGGAAGATGTTCATGCCGATCGGGATCGGTTGGGCGCTCGGGTTTATCGGGCTCGCGGGGTTGATCGCAAAGCTGCTTTCACTGGAGGCCTCCGTCATCGTCAGCCTGTTTGTCGGGCTGATTGTCGGCACCTTTCCAAACCTCTTTCGCGAGGGTGCAAAAAACGGCAGAAGCAAAGGCATGTGGATCGCGCTCGCGGTCAGCACGGTTGCGTTGCTTGCTTTTTTCTACGCGTTGAAGTTCAGCACGTCCACCGCGGTTACACCTTCGTTTGGCTGGTATGTCTTCTGCGGCGCGCTCTGGGGCATCAGCCTGATCGTG
>JAEWQH010000071.1 GCA_023399275.1 Bacillota bacterium | reverse complement strand
CCCTTGAGCGCATCGATGGCGCTGACCGCTTGTGCCCCCGCCTGCTCGATCGCGCGCAGAAACGCCGGGGACACCGCAGCTTCGTAGGAGAGCTTCACCATCACGGGGATCGCCACCGCGTCCACCGCGGAGCGCACAAACGCGTTGATATCCGACGAGTGATTGCAGACGCTCTGGTTTCGGGAGCCGATCGGCGCGGAGATGCTGATCTCGATCGCATCCGCGCCCATACGCTCCGCCTTCGATGCCAGATACGCGATCTCCGACGGAGAGGATCCCCAGATGGAGCAAATCAGCTTACAGTCGTCCTTTTTGATCTTTTCCAGCTCGTCTTCCCACTGCTCCAGATGTAAATCGGAGTAGAGCATGGTGTTGAACATGCGAAATCCGTCTACAAACAGCCGCGGCGAGACACGCTGCCTCGCCTCCAGCGTGATCGTCTCCGTGATCACCGCGCCGGCGCCCGCGTCGATGCAGCGCTGGATGGATCTGCCGTCCCGCGCCCAGGGCCCGGCAGCCGCGATCACTGGGTTTTTGAGTGAAATCCCCATCAGCTCGATTGGCTTCGACATTGTTTTGCCCCCTTGCACATGAGTGGGTCCCGAGAGGTGAAAGAAACCGGTGATGCGACGCGGCATCCGCTTGCGGCAAGCCGCAGGTCAGTCGAATAACTCGTAGATGTATTTTTCATTTCCGCAGGATCTGCGGATCTTCAGCTTCGGCTGGAGCACCATCTCCTGCGGGACGCCCAGCTCAAGCTCCTTGTTTTCAATGCTGTCGAACAAAAGCCGCCCGGCGGCCATGCCAAGCTTGCTTGCCGGCAGTTCCAGCGCGGTGATCGGCGGAGTGACCAGGCTGCACACCGGCGAATCCGTCATGCTGCCCAGCGCGAAATCCTGCGGCACGGCGATGCCGGCATCCTGCGCGGCCTTGAGAACGCCGAGCGCCTGCCCGTCCCCCGCCGTGATCATCGCGGCGGGCAGCGCCCCTTGGCGAAGCAGCTGCTGCGCGGCAAAATATCCGCTCTGCACGCCGAGATCGCAATCGATGCGCCTGCTCGCCACCGCGCGGCGGCCCTCGCGCACGGCGGCGTCAAACCCCGCCTCGATCTGCGCGCTTTTATGGCGCTCCGCCGCGTTGAGCATCAGGTCTATGCTCGCGTATCCAAAGGAAAGCAGGTGCCGCGCAAGGCGGTAGGCGCCCTCTTCAAAGTCGATATAGCAGAGCGTGTCGCACCCGCTGCTGCGGTTTTTGCCGACATGCACGCAGGGGATGTCGCTCTCGCGCGTTTGGAGTACGCGCGCCTCCGGGATGTCGGAAGAGACCATGACGATGCCGTCTACGCGCCTGTTTTCACACATCTTGAGGCTCTCTTCCTCGATCTGCGCATCGCCGTGCGTATTGCAGAAGAACACGGCGTACCCCTTGCTGCGGGCGACCGTCTCAATGCCGGAGATGATGCGCTGCTGCGTTTCGCTCTCGATCTCGGGCACCAGCAAGGCAATGGTCTTGGTCGTGCCGAGGTTCAGGCCGCGCGCGAACCAGTTTGGCGTGTAGTTTTGCTCCTTCATCACGGCGAGCACATGATCGCGCGTCTCGGGGAGCACCTGCTCCGGATGGTTGAGCACGCGCGAGATTGTGGCGACGGATACCCCGGCCATCTCGGCCACTTTTCGAATATTCATGGTTCCCCACGTCGTTCCTTTGCGGTGATGTTTCATTATATCACGCGGGGACATCGCGCTTCAAGACGGCCGCCTTGTAAACGGTTTCTATGCAATTATAAAACATTTTCCGTCATATTTCCGTTATTTTTTAATATGATAACGCAATTTTGGCGAAAATATGAATTTTTTCGTTGTATTCGCGTCATATACGATTGACAAGCGCACAATGCGTCTGGTACATTATTCTTGTCAAATGTAATTAGTTTCATACAAAAAAGAAATATGGAGGTTGTCTTATGGAGAAATCCAAGCAGCAGCATGTCGACGTTGACTACTCACTGGAAGCGGTCCCCTCGGATGCGCGCGAGCGCAAGGGCTTCTGGTCGATGTTTGTCATCATGCTCGGGTTCACCTTCTTCTCCGCCAGCATGAGCGTTGGCGCGAAGATGGCAAACGGGCTCGATCTATCGGGCTTCATCTGGGCCATTCTCATCGGCGGCGTCATCCTCGGCGCGTACACGGGTGTGCTGGCGTACATCGGCAGCAAGACCGGGTTGAGTCTCGATCTGCTGGCGCACCGTTCGTTTGGCACGTTTGGCTCCTACCTCCCCTCCGCGCTGATCAGCTTCACGCAGATCGGCTGGTTCGGTGTGGGCGTTGCGATGTTTGCGATCCCCGCGGCCGAGCTTTTGAACATCAGCCCATGGATCCTCGTCGTCATCGCCGGCGCATGCATGACCTCGTCGGCCTATTTCGGCATGAAGGGCCTCGAGATCGTCAGCTTCGTGTCCGTTCCGCTGATCGCAATCCTCGGCATCTACTCCATGGTGACGGCAACCGTGGCGGGCGGCGGACTCACCGCAATGTTCGCAAAATCCGCCGGCAGCCTCTCGGTGTTCGCCGCGGTCGGCATGGTCATCGGCTCCTTTGTCTCCGGCGGCACAGCCACGCCGAACTTCGTCCGCTTCGCCAAGAACCACAAGATCGCGATCATCACAACAGTCGTCGCCTTTTTCATCGGCAACACGCTGATGTTTGCCTTCGGCGCGGTCGGCGGCGCATTCACCGGCAAGGACGACATCTTTTACGTCATGATCGCGCAAGGGCTCGCGATTCCTGCCTTGATCGTCCTCGGCGCCAATATCTGGACGACAAACGACAACGCGCTCTATACATCCGGCCTGGGCCTCTCCAACATCACCAAGGTGCGCAAACGCCCAATGGTGCTTGTCGCCGGCGTCGTCGGCACCGCCGCCGCCATCTGGCTCTACAACAACTTCGTCGGCTGGCTGAGCTTCCTCAACGCAACGCTGCCGCCGATCGGCGCGATCATCATGCTCGACTACTTCCTCAACAAATCCGCCTATGCAGGGGATGCGGTTACCGAACGCAAGGTCAACTGGGCAGCCATCGCGGGCGTGATCGCCGGCGCGCTGGTCGGAAACTTCGTCCAGTGGGGCATTGCCGCCATCAACGCGATGGTCGTCGCCGGCCTCATCTACTACTTCGGCACAAAGCTTTTCTACAAGAACAAGTAGCGCCGGCGCTCACCGCGGCGGCACGCGTAAGCGTTGTGTTACCTCCCATCCCGCAGACCGCACGGTTTGCACAAAGCCCCGGGCCAAGCGACGGCCCGGGGCTTTGCATATCATATTCGCTTCTAAGCGCGCACGGTTATTCTTCGTCCTGCAGCGCGTCGTATCCTTCCTCTCCGGTGCGGACTTTGATCACGTTTTCCACGTCGTAGATGAAGATCTTGCCGTCGCCGTAGCTTCCGGTGTAGAGCGCCTCCTTGACGGTCTTCACCAGCAGATCGACCGGCACCTTCGTCACGACGATGTCCACCTGCACCTTGGGCAGCAGCTTTGTTTCAACCGCAACACCGCGGTACTTCTGCGTATGCCCCTTCTGCATGCCGTAACCGAGCACATTGGTCACGGTGATGCCGGTGATGTCGATCGCGTCGAGCGCTTTTTGCAGCGAGGCAAACTTGCTCTGGTTTGTAACGACCGTCACCTTCGTCAGCTTGGCGTCCGGATGCGAACTGTTCACCACCGGGATCGCCACATGCTCCGGCACGGGCACGGTCGGCTTGACGGCCGCAGCAGCACCGACTTCGAGCGCGGGCACCGTGATCATAAAGTCTGCATAGCCGCTGGCGAGGCCGTGCTCCTGGCTGTCAAGGCCCATGATCTCCTCTTCGGGAGAAACGCGCAGACCGTTGACTTTCTTGATCAGCAGGAAAACGCCGATCATGGTTACGATGGTCCAGGCCGCAATGGCGATGACGCCGAGTGCCTGAATCCCGAGCTGCGTAAACCCGCCGCCATAGAAGAGGCCCTTCGCGCTCGCACCGGGCGCGGTATCGGTCGCAAACAGGCCGACGGCTATGGTGCCCCAGATGCCGTTTACGCCGTGCACGGCGATGGCGCCGACCGGATCGTCCACGTGCAGCTTGAGGTCGATGAACTCAACCGCGGCAACCACGAGGAAGCCGGCGACGATGCCGATGATGCTTGCGCCGAGCGCGTCCACATTGGCGCACCCCGCCGTGATCGCGACAAGGCCGGCCAACGCGCCGTTGAGGGACATGGAGACATCCGGCTTACCGTTTTTGATCCAGGTGTACAGCATCGTAACGACCGTCGCAACACCCGGCGCCACCGTCGTGGTCAGAAAGATCGAGCCGAGCTGCTCCACGCTGGTCGCCGCTGCGCCGTTGAAGCCATACCAGCCAAACCAGAGGATGAATACGCCGAGCGCGCCAAGCGTGATTGAGTGGCCGAGGATCGCACGCGACTCCTTCTTGCCCGTCTTGGAATTGACGACGTACTTGCCGATGCGCGGACCGAGGATCGCCGCGCCGATGAACGACGTGATGCCGCCGACCATATGGATGGCGGACGAACCGGCGAAGTCGATATAGCCGAGATTGAAGAGCCAGCCCTGCGCATTCCAAACCCAGCCCGCTTCGATGGGATAGACCACGAGGCTGATCACCGCGCTGTAGATGCAATAGGCAGAGAACTTGGTGCGCTCCGCCATCGCGCCGGAGACGATGGTCGCCGCCGTTGCGCAGAACACGAGGTTGAAGACGAAGCTCGAGAAGTTGAAGTTGGCAAAGTCGGTGAAGATTTGGAGATTCGGCACGCCGAGCAATCCAAACAGATAGTTTTCGGACATCATCAGACTGTAGCCGAGCAGCACGAACATCACCGTACCGATGCAAAAGTCCATGAGGTTTTTCATGATGATGTTGCCGGCGTTCTTCGCGCGGGTAAAGCCGGTCTCGACCATCGCGAACCCACCCTGCATGAAGAATACGATTGCGGCGCCAATCAGGAACCAAACGGGGAATACAACTCCGTTTACCGCGTCCAGAATTTCTGCCATACGTTGATTACCTCCCTCAGCAAAAAAAATATCAAGCCGCGCCGCCGCCTCGCCGGCAGCGTCGTTGCTTGACCATGGACGTAATATATCGACCGTGTTTTCAAAAGTCAAGGCGAATCTTTTTTCGACCGGCCAAGTGACGCGCCTGTTTTTTGCGCGGCCCCCTCTTCAGCGTGCGTTTGCTTATTTATTGTTGTATATTATATATTTTCTTCAAAGCAGTTTTGAAAATCGCCCCTGGAAAACCGGAATTGTGAACTTTTTGTGACGCTCCTTGCCCGACCCTCTTCACGTCTTCCAATTGGCCTGCGGCGCAGTTTTTCGCTGTTCGCGGCGTTTTTCGGCTTGCAAAGGCGGCGTCTTGGAAAAGAACATGTTGACAAACTCGTGAAAACGCGTTAGGATTCTGATAATTTCATACCGATATATTCCGGTTGGGCAGATTGAGACACCGCGCGTTGCGGTGCGGGGCACCCCCGAACCGTTGGTTTTTTGCAAACGGCAGGTTCGTCTTTCTCTGTTTTCAAGTTTCGTAGCTTAGGGTGGAGGCTTCATTTGGAGCCTTCATCTTTATTTTTAGGCTTTTCTGCCGAAAATGAAAGGATGGTGGATCAAGGATGTCCGTCGTCGACAGCATTCTGGTCGCGTTGTTTCTCATGGTGGTCGTCTTCGCCGTGCTGTGCAGTCTCTATCTGTTCATCGAGGCGATGTCGCTGCTGTTTCGGGTTGCTTCCAACGCATCCCGTCTGAAGCACCGCGCCCGGTAACGCGGCCTCCGCGCCGCGGTTAACCCCAAAGTCTGTTTTGCTTACCGGCGCTGCCGGCCGCAAGGCCTATCTTCTCAGCACAGCGCCGGCGGATGAGGAGGAATCATGTTCGATCACGCGCTGGACGCATTGGTCCAGTCTTCCGGTTTTACCGCGCTCACCTGGCAGCATGTCGTCATGCTGCTGATCTCCTGTGTGCTGATCTACCTGGCGATCGTCCGCCAGTTTGAGCCGCTGCTGCTGCTGCCAATCGCTTTTGGCATCCTCTTGGCCAACCTCCCCATCACGGGGCTGATGGACAAAGCCGCCAGCGATTCCGAGCCGGGCGGGCTGCTGTACTATCTCTATCAGGGAGTCAAGCTCGGCATCTATCCGTCGCTCATCTTTCTCGGTATCGGCGCAATGACGGATTTTGGCCCGTTGATCGCGCGGCCCAGCAGCCTGTTTTTGGGCGCCGGTGCCCAGTTTGGCATCGCGATCGCCTTCATCGTCGCCAACCTGCTCGGCTTCGCGCCGGGCGAAGCGGCCTCCATCGCCATCATCGGCGGCGCGGACGGGCCGACGGCCATCTACCTCACCACGCGCCTTGCACCGGATCTGCTGCCGGCAATCGCGATTGCCGCATATTCCTACATGGCGCTGATTCCCATCATACAGCCGCCCATCATGCGCATGCTAACCACCAAAAAAGAACGCGAGACCGAGATGGTGCAGCTGCGCCCCGTCTCCAAGGTAGAGCGGGTGTGCTTCCCGATTCTGGTGTCGATGCTCTGCATCCTGCTTCTGCCCTCCGTCGCGCCGCTGATTGGCATGCTGATGCTCGGCAACCTCTTCCGCGAGTCCGGCGTTGTGGATCGTCTCTCCGACACGGCGCGCAACGCGCTGATCAATATCGTCACCATCTTCCTGGGCGTCACCGTTGGCGCCACCGCCTCCGCAGAGACATTTTTGCAGCCGCGCACGCTCATGATCATCGGGCTCGGCCTGTTTGCCTTCATCTTCAGCACGGTCGGCGGGCTGTTGCTCGGCAAGCTGATGTATGTGCTCACGCGCGGCAAGATCAACCCGCTAATCGGCTCCGCCGGCGTATCCGCGGTTCCGATGGCGGCGCGCG
>JAEWQH010000067.1 GCA_023399275.1 Bacillota bacterium | reverse complement strand
TGTTACCATTTTTTTGAGCCATCGTGGGTTCTCCTTTGCTGAATGTCTTCACACCATTCATTCTATCGGAGTCCCGATGGCTTTCCTATGCCTTCTTCCTTTTTGCGAACTTTATTGTACGCTATCGTTGCCACCGATATCCCCAGATTTCCGAAGCCAGCGCACCGTGCCATCCGTCGAGCAACCACCGCTGATTGCGGCGGCTTGACCTTGAGAGCGGCGGTCGAGGCGCCATTCTCCATAGGCGACGGGATAGGCCATTTTCGGATGATATTCCCGCGTTTCGGTTGCACTCCACAGGCCAGCGCCCCGAACCGACGCTGTCAAGATTGGCGGCAAACAAAGGCTACAGTTAGCACACTCCTTCTCAGGCTCATAGCGGTGCCGCATGTTCAGATAGCCTTTTCTCCCCAGGCAGAGGATGAAATATGTCTGCGTCTTGCTCATACAGGCATCAGCGCGCTGTTGCCGTACGGGGAAGCAGTCGATCGCATGGGTGCGCCGTCTGATTTCGCGGTTGATCCGCTTGATCCCGTTGTTGATGTGGATGCGCAGTTGGTGTTTTGAAGGGGAGTTTGTATTGGTCAGCGTTTCGGCGCTGCCCTTCTTAGGCGTTTTTGCGGTGCTGTCGCGTTTTGATATGCTCTGCTGCTTTCTGCGTCTTATGCTACGGGCAAAAGTGACTATGCAACTTCAGCCAACTCTGAATGTGGAAGGAACGGCTGTTTTGTGCTTGTTTTCTGCCCCCTGACGGGGGCGTTTCACATTCGTTCACATCATCGACGGAAAAAAGGCATTCTCACACGTGTTGCGGCATGATACAATGTTTTGCGGACACAGAAAGGGAAAGTCGTATGTTTGGCTACATCCGCCCGCTAGAATGCGAACTGAAAGTGCGCGAACAAGCGGAATACCGCGGGGTATACTGCGGGCTCTGCAAGAGCATCGGCAGGCGTTACGGACAGGTGGAGCGGCTGACGCTGAGCTACGATTGCGCGTTTCTCGCGCTGGTGCTGCTATCGCTATCTGGCGGAGCCGCATTCTCGACCGGCAACTGCGGGCCGCGTGTCTATCGCGGCAGACGGCCGATCGCGAATGCTTCCCCTTCACTCGACTATGCGGCGGATGTAAACGTGCTGCTTGCGTGGCATAAGGCGGCGGACGATGCGGCGGACGACAAGAGCGCAAAGGCATTTGCAGCGCGCGCCGCGCTTAAGCGCGCCTATCGAAAGGCCGCACGGGCGAATCCCGCGTTGGATCAAGACATCCGTAAGAGTATGGAGCGCCTGCACGTGTGCGAAGCGGCGCGCATTGCCTCGACGGATGAGTCCAGCAACGCCTTTGGCGGATTGCTTGCCGCCGTCATCCTGCGCGCGCCGACGCTGCCTGCCGGCGAGCGAAAGGCCGCGGAATGGATGTTTTATAATCTCGGCAAATGGGTGTACCTTATGGACGCGTGGGAGGACCGCGCGCGGGACGAAAAGAGCGGCGGCTATAACCCGTTTTTGCTTTCGCAAACGGATGTGGAGCAGGCGGCATTCTTGCTCAACATCACACGCAACGAGGCGCTCAAGGCCTATGAGCTTCTGACGCTGAAGGCCGAGAGCGGCGTGCTGGAGAATATCATGACGCTGGGGCTGATATGCGCGCAGGAGCGCGTGCTTTCCAGGCAGGTTGGCTGCGCGGCGGGGGAAGTCGCGCATCGGATGGATAAAGGAGACAAGGAATGAACCCGTACAAAGTGCTTGGCGTGAGCGAAAATGCTTCGCAGGAGGAGATCCGAGCGGCTTATCTGGAGCTGGTGAAGAAGTATCACCCGGATAAATACACGGACAACCCCCTCAAGGAACTGGCAGGAGAGAAGCTCAAAGAGATCAATCAGGCCTACGAGATGCTCAGCAAAAAGCAGACGAATGGCAGCGCGGGATACGGATCCTCATCCTCCGGGAGCTATGGCGGATATGGTGGTGCGGGCGGCGGCTATTCGCGGCCGGGTGGCACGGCGTACAGCGGCCCGTTTGCGGCGGAGTTTGCGCGCGCGCGGACCTTTATCAACCAAAACAATCTCGACGCGGCGCAGGCCATCCTCAACGGCGTCTCCGTGCGGAACGCGGAGTGGAACTATCTCACCGGCGTCATCTACCTGCGCCAGGGGTCCTATGAGCGGGCGTTTGCCTGCTTTTCACGTGCGTACGAGGCGGAGCCGGACAATCCCGAATATCGCAATGCCTATGTCTCGCTGAACAACTCCGGCCGCGCATATCAGCGCAACACAAACAGTACGCTGGATGCTTCGCCCTGCTGTGATGTGTGCAGTGCGCTGATGTGCCTCAACTGCTGCTGCGGCGGGGACTGCTGCTAATCCCTCTTTTTAGAATATCATAGATGCAACGACAGCGCCGTTTCTGGCGCTGTCGTTGTTTATCAGATAAAACGGGATCGTTCAGGGCAAAAACTTACAACCCCAAAACTCACAACCCATAGATTATTCGGGCTAAACGTCAATGCGCCGGATCATCCCAAACGGGGCGCCGTATCACCTGCCGGGGGCGTTTCGTTAGGATGATTTCGGCAGGTTTTGTGCGGCGTCTATGATGAGGTCGCATTGCGCGGGGATATCCAGCGCCTGAAAATAGGCGCTTTCAAGCGGGATCCAGCGCTGGAGAAACACCGGCAGCGCATCTGCCCCATTTCGCGCGCGGATGCGGGCGGATTGCAGCTCCGGCCCGATGCGGCAGAAGAGACGGAGGTCATACTGCGGCGCGAGCAGCGGGTGCAGGCTGTAGGCGCCTTCGATGAGCACCACGCGCCGCGGCGGAACCGAAACGGGCGGCAGGATGCGATCCTCTTGGCAGTCGTACTTATGCACCTGTGCCGTTTCTCCTCGCGAGGCCGGCAGCAGCACCTGCGCCAGAAACCGCTCCGCGTCGACATTTCCGCCCGGCTGCGCGAGCCGTTCCGGCGTGCGCATATGCGGCTGAAGGAAGTAGTCGTCCATGTGAAATACGTTTGCGCCGAGCAGCGCGCCAAGCTGTGCCGCAAGCGTGGTTTTACCCGCGCAGCAATTGCCGTCTATCGCGAGAAGCACGCGCTCTTTCGTTTGAAGCAGCTCTGCTACGCGCGCGGCGACAGCTTCGCCGGCGGCATTGAACGATATGATCTGTTGGTACGGTTGCATCGGAACTCCTCGGTTGAAATCTGCGCGAGGCCTACGGCGCGAGCGGCAGGCGATTGCGCATGCGCACCCAGCGTGCCGCGCCCTCTGCGGGCGGCCGCTCGTTGACGCGCAAGACATAGCACTTCCCCTTCCGGCGAAAGAGCTCGTATTCGATCATCCGCCGGTAGGCAGGTGGGGCGACGGCGGTCATGATGGAGCCGGAGAGCGCCACGGGAACCGGGGGCTTGAGCTGGAGCGCATCCGTAACGGCTACGATGCAGTCCGCCGCGTGGCTCGCTGCCCGCGCCGCGTAGCGAAGCGCGAGTTCATCGCCCGTTTCCACCGCGGTGAAAAACAGGCCGATCAGCTGACGCGCCGCCGCCTCGCTTTGGATGCGCGCCGCAGAGGCGAGGAACGCTTCCGGCGTGCGCACGTCGAACAGCGTAAAATATGCATCTTTGAGCGTGGTATACGGCTTTTCAAAAAACAGATGCCGGTAAACGCAGCGGTAGACAAACGCAGCAATATCAAAACCGCCGCCCGTATCGCCGCAGAGCACGCCTATGCCGCCGAACTGTGCGCGCTTTCCCTCTGCATTTATGCCGGCGCAGGTAACGCCGGAGCCGGCCGAGTAGCAGACGCCCACGCCGGTTTCGATGCCCGCCATCACGCCGAGATATCCGTCGTTGCAGACGAAAACATGCGCGAGTCCCCGTGCGCGCAGCGCGTTCTCCAGCGCTGCGACCTGCTCGTCGCAGTCTGCGCCGGCAAGGCCGAACACCGCGTCCGCCACATCGCCGAGGCGATAGCCTGCCGTGTTGAGCAGAGACTGTATCTCGCCGACGAGCACGTCCCCCGCGCCATCAAAGCCGCCAGGCAGCGTCTCGTGGTTGCTGCCGCCGCCGCGGCGCTCTGCGATGAGCGCGCCGGATGCGTCGAGAAGCCGGTATTCGGTTTTGGAATTGCCTCCGTCTACGGCCAGATAGCATCTTTTCTTATCCATGACAGCAACCCCTTGCGAAAGATTGTTTCGGTTGAAACGGCGCGTGAAAGACGGACGTATGCGGCTATTGCGGGAAGAAGCGGGGCAGCAGCGGCCGGCTCTGCGCGAGCATCTCCTCAAGGCACGGCGCCGCCCGGTCGAGATCTGCTGTGATGGGGTTGCAGGCCAGCGCGCGCAGCGCAGTCTGCCGCTCTCCCGAGCACGCAGCTTGTACGGTGAGCGTCTCATATGCCTTAACGCCGACGAGCAGCGTGCGCAGCACGTCGTTTGGCTGCACGGAGAGCGGCACACGCGCAATGCTGTCCTGCCCGACAAAGCAACAGGTCTCGATTACGCTGCTTTCCGGCAGGAAATCGATCACGCCGCGGTTTTGCACATCTACCGCGTGGTAGCCCGGCTCAACACCGGAAAGGGAGGCGATCAACGCGACGGCCGCTTCAGAGTAGAGGTGGCCTCCGCGCTCCGCCAGCATATTTGGAACGGTGCGGTTGTGCGCGTCGGCATAGTACGCAAGCAGACGCGATTCGATATCGACGCAGGCTTCGCCGCGCGTCTGCGGCGCGGCCTTTTGC
The DNA here is from genome assembly GCA_023399275.1 of Bacillota bacterium. GTDB lineage: Bacteria > Bacillota > Clostridia > Christensenellales > CAG-138 > UBA7703. The sequence goes on along the minus strand of JAEWQH010000067.1, from coordinate 2,854 downwards.
TCGCCGAGCTTACGCCCGGGATAAAAGAAATACTGCAGATAGTCGTTTGGAATGGCCCCAAGCAGCTCGATGATCGGCCGGTAATTTCGAACCCAGTCATCCTGCTGCGACGCGCGCTCAAGCATGTCCGGCGCGAGCAGGGCGGGCAGCACGTTTTCACCGCCGACATACACGGCGGTGATTGCGCCGCAGTGGTTGAGCGAGACCATCTCCAGGCGAACCTGCTCCATCGGCAGGCCGAGCAGTTTGGCGATGCGCTCCTGCGCGCCGATCGGGAGATTGCACAAACCCACTGCTTTGACCGGCGTGTGATTGAGCAAAAACTCGGTCACGATGCCGGATGGGTTGGAGAAGTTGACGAGCCAAGCGTCCGGTGCGTAGCGTGAGATGGCGTCCGCGATCTGCCCCATCTGCGGGATGGTGCGCAGCGCGTTGACAAAACCGCCGATGCCGGTGGTTTCCTGCCCGATCAGGTCGAAGCGAAGCGGGATCTTTTCGTCGCGGATGCGCGCCTCCAAGCGGCCGGCACGAATCTGCGCCACGACAAAATCGGCCCCGTCGAGCGCGCGCGCAAGCTCCATCGTGCGGATGACGCGCGGATGCATGCCGTTTTCCGAGAGCACGCGCTCACAGAACCGGCCAACGACGTCCAGCCGCGATTCGTCGATGTCGCTCAGACGCAATTCGTCGAGTGGCAGACGATCCTTACGCCGGATCAGCCCCTGCATCAGCTCGGGGCAATACGTGCTGCCTGCGCCTACGATTGCCAATTTGATGCCCATACGCCGCCTCCCGTGCCGAAGTGAACGGATTGGAAAAAACAAGAGATGCGCATACCGCTTCTCAATGCCGTATGCCTCACACAGTATACCACAGTTCGTTTTTGCGCCGCCATCAAAATGTCGTAAAATCTATCGTCTGGCTTCAAAAAGATCACCAGATACAGGACCGCATGATCGATAAACCGCATCGTGGAATCAATATTTCAAAAAAATGACTGGATTTCCGGGAACGTTCGATATAAGATGGATGGGGCTTGTATAGAAAACATTACAAACAGGTTTGTTACTTTGCAACTAAATTGTCGATTTTCAAGGTTAACACACGTATTGAAAATATATTGGTTGTATCGACTATCACAACAGGTCCGATTTGAGTCGGTGTGAACGGGCAAAGGGCACACCGCGCAGCCTGCTTTATCCTGTCTGCCTTGTGAAAAAACGCGCTGGCCGCGTTGAACCATCGTGTCGTAAAACAAAAATGTTTTGTCGGATTTACCATAAACGCTGCTTTCATATAGAAGAAACGGAGTTGCAAAAACAATGTAAAACGCCTATAATCATTGCGATTGACGAAAAAAAGTTTCAATTAATCTATACTCTGGCTCTTTTCTTCTGTCCAGAAGTATAGTAGAATAAAATGTACGGTCTATTCGCGTACCAGTGCGGGTAGAATCCGAGGCGCAGGTTGGCTTGCGTGCGCCGCCTTGTGGATGCGAACGGAACCCTTTGGTGGCATTCACTGTTTACATTAGTTGGAGGAGAGAGAGAACATCATGGACATTGGAGCAAGTATCAAGAGACTTCGTAAGTCCCACGGTGAAACGCAGCAGCAGCTGGGTGAAGCGGTGGGCGTCGTGCAGCAATCCGTTGCTGCGTGGGAATCCAACCGCTGTATGCCGGATATCGCATCTCTGGTGGCGATTGCGACCCATTACAACACATCGACGGACAGCATTCTCGGATTGACAGAGGAGCCGAGCTACCTCTTCGACACGGAGGGCATGCAGTCGTACCGCAACGACGTCGCGTTGGCCGACCGGTTGCCGACGGAGATCCGCGAGGGCGTGCTGGCGTTGATTCGCCTCGAGCGCGTCAAGTACGGCCGCTGAGAGAAGAACGCCTTCCGCCGGCCCGGGAGGAAGGCGGGGTACTCGGAACTATTTTTCCCAAGAGACTGTCAGCAGGAAACAGACCAGAGCGTAAACGTCCGAATCATCGGAGTTTCGAGCGGTTTGTTTCCTGTTTGTCATCTTCGGGCGCAGCGTCGCAGCATAGCGCCGCGGGCCGCGGTCAGCGAATATACTGCATACAAACATACATTATGCAAAAGGGTTGCAACGGGTTGGTTGATCATATATAATACAGGCAGATCGTTTCCCAAATTCAATTCTCCACTTTTATGAGGTGTATTTATGGATTACAAAGCCATAGCGGAGCAGGTAGGGCCGCGCGTCGGCGCCACGCAGGAGTGGATTTTCCACGTGCTGCGCGAGGGCATTATCGGCGGCCAGTTGCCGGGCGGGACGCAGCTCAAGCAGGACGAGATCTCCGCGGCGCTCAACGTCAGCCACATACCCGTGCGCGAGGCGCTCAGAAGACTCGAAGCGCAGGGGCTGGTTCGCATCCATGCCAACCGCGGCGCCGCGGTAACGGAGTTGACCCGCAGCGAGCTGCTGGATATGATGGAGGTGCGCGCGACGCTCTCCGTTATGATGATGCGCAACAGCGCGCCGCTGCTGACGCCGGCAGATTTTGATGCGCTCGAAGAAATCGTTCGCCAGCAGCGCGAGACCTCGGTGGAGGATATCGTCCGCTCCGAGGAGCTCAACTATAAGTTCCACGAGATCCTCACTTCCCACGCGAAGAACTCGATGGCAAACTTCCTGCTCGAACTGGTGCATGCCAACATCGACCGCTACCTGCGCGCCAATTTCTACGGCACGCAGCAGACGCGCGAAGTTTCCATCAACGAGCACGAGGCGATCGTGCAGACCTGCCGCGAAGGCGACTTCGAGAGCGCCTGCAGCCTGCTGCGCGATCACATCCTCAACGCCAAGCAGTTCATCCCGACC
>JAEWQH010000048.1 GCA_023399275.1 Bacillota bacterium | reverse complement strand
CTTCCACACGCGGAGCCGTGTCCGCCGGCTCGTCCGCCGCGCCGAACAGCGCGCCCTCCGCCTGCGGTTCGTGGTCGCTCACCGCGTCGCTCTGCGCCCACGCCTGCGCGGAGTATGGCTCCGGCGCAGATTCGCTTCGGATCGCCTTGCCCGGCGCGCTCAGTGTTTCGTCATAGTACGCGTCAAACGCGCGGACTGCATCCGCCATCGGTTCCGCGGGCAACTCCGCAGCCTGCGTCCCTGCCGACAGGGGCAGCGCTTCGGCCGCATCGGCCGGTGCGGCGAGTGCCTCGTCGACCGCGCTCTGCGTCTCCGCCTGCGTGATGCCGCAGCCATCGTCATGGATGCTGAATTCGCTCTTTGTAAACGCGTCGTCAAACGCTTTGGTAAACTCCGCCTGCGGCTCACTCTCGCTCTGCTGCGCCTCATTTGCCCAAGCCGCCTCCGAATAGGGCTCCTCCGGCGCGCGGCGCGCATCCGCCCCGCTGCCGTCCTCAATCGGAAATTCCGGTTTCAATTCCGTCGTGCTCTTTGCATCGGGTGCGGCTTCGCTTTCCGGTTTTGCTTCCGTCTGCGCTCCTTGGGAGAGCGTCTGCTTTTTCTCCTCCGGCAGATGCCGGTTTTGGATGCGGTAGATGTTCTGCATCAGCAGCGCCGGATCCTCGCTCGCATCCGGCAGGGCGGCCTCGTCGCGCGCGCCGACGGACTGGTAAAACGCATCCCCATCCAGCCGCGCCTCCGCGTGGTCGATCTTGTGGTTCTTCACAAACGCGGCAAAGCGCACCGCAGTGCTCTCCAACTCGCTCGCGTTCTGCTCGACTATGGCGTTGAACGTATCTACCATCTCTTCGTGTTCACGCTTGATGATCTGCGCGTCGCGCAGCATCCGCTCGCTGTCCGCGCGCACGCCCGCCGTGATCTCGAGCGCGTTGCGCTCCGCCTCGGTCTTGAGCGTGTTCGCGGTCTGGATCGCCTTGGCCAGAAGGGCTTCCGCCTCGCTTCTGGCGCTCTGGCGCGTCTGCTCTGCCTCCGCGCGCACTTTGTCCGCCTCCGCCTTGGCCTGCTCGAGCAGCTTTGCCGTGTTCTCCTTGGCGGCCTGCTGCGCGTCGAGTACCGCCTGCTCGCGCGCGCGGTATCCTTCCACCAGCTGATCGAGCGTGTCGATGCGCGTTTCCAGCAGCGTGATGCGCTCAAAACGCTCTTCCAGGAGGAGCTTCATCTCTCTGCGTTTCATTCCTCAACCTCCAGTTTCAGTTGCTGCGCTTCGCTTTGATAACCCATGTGCGCGTATCCTGCCGGCATGACGATCCGGCCGCGCGGCGTCCTCGCGATGAACCCGAGCCGCAGCAGATAGGGCTCGTAAACGTCCTCGATGGTCGTTGCGTCCTCGCCGGTCGCGGCTGCGATCGTGTCGAGTCCGACGGGCCTGCCGCCGAATTTTACGATCATCGTCTCCAGCATACGCCGGTCCACTTCGTCCAGCCCGAGCGCGTCCACGCCGAGCATGTCCAAGCCCTCCCTGGCCGCCTCGAGGTCGATCGTGCCTTCCTTGCGCACTTCGGCATAATCCCGTATGCGCCGCAGAAGCCGGTTTGCCACGCGCGGCGTACCGCGCGCACGCGAGCCGATCTCCACCGCCCCATCCTCCGAGATGGCGATGCCGAGGATACGCGCACTGCGCACGATGATCTCCTGCAACGACGGGGTGTCATACATCGCAAGCTGTTCCTTGATGCCGAAGCGGTCACGCAGCGGAGATGTCAGCAGCCCCATGCGCGTCGTCGCGCCGATGAGCGTGAACTTCGGCAGATCCAGCCGGATGCTCCGCGCGGACGGCCCCTTGCCGATGATGATATCGAGCGCGTAGTCCTCCATCGCGGGGTACAGCACCTCCTCCACGTTTGCGTTGAGGCGGTGGATCTCGTCGATGAAGAGTACGTCCCCCGGCGCGAGGTTGGTCAGCAGCGCGGCCAGGTCGCCCGCATGGGTGATCGCAGGCCCGCTGGTAACGCGCAGTGAAACGCCCATTTCGTTGGCAACGATGCCGGCAAGCGTCGTCTTTCCCAACCCCGGCGGGCCGTAAAAGAGCGCATGATCGAGCGGCTCGTCGCGCTTGAGCGCCGCGTCGATGTAGATACGCATATGATCCTTCACCGCGTGCTGGCCGATATACTCGCCGAGGCTGCGCGGCCGCAGGGAATATTCTGTTTTTGCTTCCTCCTCGCGCATCGAGGAGCTGATCAGGCGTTCGTCCATCTGTGTCCTTATCCTGAGCGCCGGCGCGCCCGGTTATTTTGCCATCTTGCGCAGCGCCGCGGTGATGAGCGATTCCACGCTCTCGGCCTTCTCCACGGAGGCAACCGCCTTACCCGCCGCCAACCCGTCGTAGCCGAGCGAAACGAGCGCGGCGATCGCCTCTGCCCGGATATCCGGCGCATCTGCGCTCTCGCCGCCGGCGAGCATCTCGCTGGTCTCCACGCGCTCCTTGAGTTCGAGCAGCACGCGCTGCGCGGTCTTCCGGCCCATGCCGGGTACGCGGTCAAACGCCGCGGCGTTGTTGGTTACGATCGCGCCGGCAACGTCACCCGGCGTCAGCACCGAGAGCACGGAGAGCGCAAGCTTTGGGCCTACGCGCGTCACCGTCAGCAGCCGGCGGAACATCTCTTTTTCCTCGGGGTCGTAAAAACCATACAGCGCCATCACGCCCTCCGCCAGATGCAGATGCGTATAGAGCCGCTCCTTTTGCCCCGCCCGCAGACGCTTGAGCGTCATTACGCTGCAAAAGAGCTCATAGCCCACGCCGCCCGCTTCGAGCACGGCGCGATCCGCCAGCACTTCGGCGACGCCGCCGCTGATGTATGCGTACAAAGCTTTCTTCCTCCATCGTGGTTATCGGATGCGGTATTCCTCCGCCGCCGGGCCCGCCGTACAACCCCGGCAGATGGCCGCAGCGAGCGCATCCGCCGCATCGTCCGGCTTGGGCACGCTCTTGAGCGAAAGCAGCATCTTGACCATGCTCTGCACGGCGCGTTTGTCGGCGTGGCCGTCCCCCGTGACCGCGAGCTTGATCTGCATGGGCGTGTACTCATAGAGCGGAATGCCCGCGCGCTGCGCCGCGAGAACGGCGACGCCGCGCCCCGCGCCCACAGAGAGCGCGGTCGTCGTGTTCCGGTAGAAGAACAGCTCCTCAAACACGGCCATGTCTGGTTGAAAGGTCTCGATGAGCGCGCATGTGCCTTCGTAGAGGCGGTTGAGCCGCTCCGGCAGGGGTTCGTCCGGCGTGGTTTCGATCACGCCGTAGTCGACCGCCGCGAGCTTCGTTCCCGAAACATCCACAACGCCGTAACCGAGAATCGCGTATCCGGGATCGATTCCGAGAATCCTCATGCGTCTACCTGCCTGCGTATAGTCATCTTATTTTAGCATGATCGCGTATCGGTGTAAATGAACGTGGCGCCGAAGGCACATAGTTTCATCTTCCGTTCATATCTGCTTTTTTATAGTTTACAGCCTTTTTTATCGAAGCGTATGTGCGAAATCCACAGACGAAAACAGCCGCGGCATTTGCCGCAGCTGCCAGCGTGTCAAAAAAGCTTTGGGATTGTTAAGGGTCGTAACCCTTAACCCATAAGATCCGGCTGTGCCGGCGCAACGGATCGCCCCGTACGGGGCGAATTCTCTGCGCATTTTGCCGCCCGATGCCCAAAGGGCAGCAGGGAAAGTGCGATGCCCCCCCCGTCAAAAAACCCGTTTTTTGACGGGCTGACAGCCGCGGCATTTGCCGCAGCTGCACAGTCCATTAAGCAAGCATGGGGATGGTTCAGGATCACAGGCCTTCGGCGCATCCAGTCTTGCCTTGCCAGCACAGAAAACCGCCCGAACAAAGGCGCGCCCGCCGCACGCGTTGCCGGCCGAAGCCGCTGCGCTTTGCACCGGGCCAGACGATCGTCATTGCCTATATTTGGCGATGAGCGCGTCAAGCTCCGCCTGCGAGACGCCGAAGTACTTGCGCATATTCTCCAGCGCATATTCCGGCCGCTGCTCCACAAAGGAGCGCATCTGCGAAATCGCTTTTTCCCACTCGCTCATCGAGGACGGCTTGCCCCAGCGCGCAATCTGCCGCGCCATCTCCGGGCGGATGGCCGCCACCATCTCATCGAACAGCGCGGTTGCGCGCGCGGCGTTGAAGTAGGTCTCCACCACTTCGACATACCGTTCCACGCAGTACTGCCGCCAGGCTGCGTTTTTCTTGAGGCCGATATAGATCTCGAAGTAAGTCAGCGATTTATCCGCCGAAGGTACGCCGTTTACGTTGAAATACTGGCCGATGATGTCTCTGGTAGCGGTTTTAAATGCGAAATCCAGATCGAAGAACACCGGCCGCCATTTGAGCGAGTAATCCGTCGTACGCCAGTACTTCTGGTTGAACATGTCGCTGTTGCAGATATACGTCTGCGCAATGAAATAGTCCGTAAAGTAGACGACGTCGATCCACTCCGAAAATTCGGCAAAGACTTCATCGTCGCTGAGATTTTTGCTCTCGGCAAAGGAGCGCACACGCTTGAAGTCCTTGTTGCTGCCTTTGATAACCGCGCTGTTGCGGCGGATGAACTCCACCGTATCGCCGTCTATCTCGTAGTGCGTCTCTAGAAATTTGCTGTTTTGGTCTTCGTTCAGATCGTAGAGTCCGTTGTACTTGCCGTTGATATAGACCACGACAGGCCGCGTTGCAGAGTTGTCGATATACATCCCTTCCACGAGCGCGCTGGCAAACGAATCGCGAATGCGCGCACTATTCCAGTCCTGGCCGCCGTTTCGCACCACGAGCGCTGAAAAGGTGTCGAATTCATATCCCGGCCAGAACGGGTATGTCACGCTGCTCTGTCCGTAGCCCGCGCGCAGGTTGATGCTCAGCGACTTCTGCGCGTATACGAGCGTCCCCGCCCCTTTGGGCTTGATCCCCGCAGGGAAGGCCACGCCGAGCATCCCATCCGCCTCATAATAGGAGATATACGCGAGCCGCTCCACCTTCTCATCCTTGTCGTCTACGCGCATGACCTCTTTGATCCGGTCCGCGTCACCGTTGATGCAGATCACCGGAACGGTATGCGGCTCCTCAAAGAGATAAGTGGCTGTCGTGATCTCGCTCATGCGCTTGCCGCTGGTATAGGAGGCCGCGCGCAACGGTGTGTTGTCCGTGATCTCGATCGGGCCTGTATAGCGTGTGGACTTCAGGGAAGGCTCGTCTCCGTCCGTAGTGTAGTAGATTTCGGCATTTGGATCGTCGCAGGTGATGGTGACGGAAAACGCGCTGGTGTGGTAGAGCGTCAGATCGGAAAACACAGGCTGCGACGATACGCCGGTGGTGATATCCGTATCGTTTTTCTTGCCGCGCGTAGGATTCTGGAAGAAGACGCGTGCGGTGGCCGGGTCGTCCTCCAGCCTGCCGCTCGTAACCTCCGGCGTCAGCACGCCGGAATCAAACGCATCTACGAGCGTCCCCGCCGCGTTTTTCAGCACGATGGTCTCGCCGGACGCCGCTATGGAAAACGGCGCGATGCCCGCCCCCTGACGCGTTGCCGCGTTTGTGCACTCGAGCACAAGGTATTCGCCTGCGCCGATCGTCTCCCCCGCAAAGGTATAGACCGTGTCGGAATCGATGCCGTCGGTTATCGTCCAGCCGGTCAGATCGATGGCCGCGGCAGAGCCGTTGTGGAGTTCAATCCAGTCGTTTTCGCCGCTCTTTGCTTCATTTACGGCGCAAACTTCGCTGATAAACACCCCCGTATTGTCGAAACAGCCGATCTGGTCGGCTGTTTCAAATCCGTGAACGTTGTCGCTGCCCGGCGTTGGCGTTGCATAGTAGCGGAGGTTTCCGCTGTCGTCGAGCCCAACGGAGATATTGTCCCGCGTGATACCGATAAGCGACATGCTCTCCGTTCGCATTCCGTTCAACGAGGTGAAAAACACCTCGTTTTCGTCGTCCGATAAGCCGAAGTTTGCGTGCAGCTCACCGCTCGTACGATCCTTGCCCGAGAGGAAGATCACCTTGCATTCCCCCGGCTGGAGCGTTACGTCCGGCAACGCCCATTTGTAGAGATTATCCGCATTATCCGAGAGGAAGTAGCCCAGCAGGGAGACCGCCTCCGAGGAGAGATTTTTCAGTTCGACCCACTCGTTTCGATCTCCGTCCGCGTCGATCGCGGAGAGCGTGTTGTATTTGAGCACCTCGTTGATGTGCACGGGGTCGGAGCGATCCATGCTCGTCATCTCCAGCGAAGAGAATGTCAGTTCGCTGTTGGCCGCCTCAAACGTTGGCTGCGCGGTGTAGACCGAAGCCCCGCTTGCGTCCTTTATCACCGATATGCCCTCCGGCGCGCCGGCTTGCCAGTTGATGCGGTCGATCAGGTTGCCCTGCAGATCCGAAAGCAGCAGCGTCGTGTCCTCCTTGCTCAGCCGAAACTGCGCATGAATGCCGCCGTCCCCGTCGCTGCCGAGGCCGGAGAGGAAGATGCAGACATAGCCGCCTGCCGGCACGGTGCCGGATGAGATCTGCCACTTGAGCGGATTGGTCTCGTCGTCCGAAAGGCAATAGTTCTCCAGCCGCACCGCGCTGTCGCTGGCATTGTACAACTCGACCCAGCGGTAACCGGTTGCATCGTCCGTCGGCATCACTTCGCTGATGGAGAGCACCCCCAGATTCTGCGCAGCAAACACCGCGTCCAGCGAAGTGTACAGGTCGCTGGCATTTTGCGCGCCGGGCGTCGGCACGCCGCAGTAGCCGTAGCTGCCGTCCGCCGCGCGCGCATAGGATATATCGGTATAGAGCGCGGGAATCTCCATCTGCGCGACCAGCCCGAAATATGAATCGGTCACAAACAGATAGTCGCCGCTCTTGCTCAGGCCGAACCCGGTGACCAGCAGATTTGACGCATCGTCGCCCGTGCTGGTGGCATAGAGCAGCAGATACTCGCCTGCGCCGAGGATCGTCCCGTCCGGTATGACAAACTTGTGGAGGTTGCGCAGATTGTCCGACACGCCGTAGCCCGAGAGGTCGATCGCAGTCGAGCCCGCGTTGTAGAGCTCGATCCAGTCCGGTGTGCCGAGCGCGTCGTCCACGAGCGAGCGCTTGTTGCTCGAGACCACCTCATTGACCACGAGCGATCCCGTGGTGGCTGCCCCCGTGTCGGAGCACGCGAAAAACAGCGGCAGCGCAGCCGCGATCATCAGACCTATAATGGCTTTCCTGAATGTCTGAACCGTCATCTCTCTGTCAAAACCCTCACGCAAAAAACCTCACGTGGCAATCATTATATCACAGTGCCTGCGGGAATTGAACAAACACGGTTTTGTTGCGAAAAAAGTTACAATATGCCGCAAATCGCCTCCGTTTTGCCGCGGATCGTTCGCCTTTATGCCTTGTTTGACGAACGCAATCGGTTGACGGCAGCTCAAAAATTCGATATGATAAAAATGCAATATATTATAGAAGAAATTGTGCATAATCATTCGCATTTCGCTCATAAAAATCTACGGAGGTACAATGGAAAACGATCGTTTGTAAGGAGGCGGCTTATGAGGACCATCGGCTATTTGATCAGCCATAAAAACAACGAACGGCGCCGTGCCCTGCTTCCGCAGGATGCCGGGCGCATACAGCACCGCGCAAAGCTTGTCATCGAGAGCGGATATGGCGCAGCGCTCGGGTATTCCGACGCGGACTATCGCGACGCAGGCGTATCCGTTGCCGATCGCAAGCAGGTGCTTTCTAGCGACGTACTGGTCGACGTAAAGCTTGGCGACGGAGACTTCCTCGCCGAGATCTCTCCGGGGAAAACACTCGTCGGCTGGGCGCATATCGTTCAAAAGACAGCCTTTGCCGACGCGGTTATCGCCGGGCGGCACTCGGTCGTAGCCTGGGAGCACCTCGTGGAACAGGGGCGCTATCTTTTCTACCGCAATCGCGAGCTAGCCGGCGAAACCGCCGTTTTACATGCATTCACGCATTATGGGCGCATGCCTTACGACTGCCGCGTGGCGATCGTCGGCAACGGCATGACCGCGCGCGGCGCGCTGCGCATCCTCAGCGGTCTCGGCGCGCGGGTGGACGTTTACCCGCGCAAACTCGAGTCTCTGTTTCGCGAGAAGATGGTCGAGTACGATGTAATCGTCAACTGCGTCCGCTGGGATACCTGCCGTACGGACCGGCTGATCTACCGCTCCGACCTGCGCCGGCTCAAGCGCGGCAGCATGATCATCGACGTCAGCTGCGATCCTTGCCTCGAGATCGAGACCTCCCGCGCAACCACGTTCGACGACCCCGTCTACAGTGTGGATGGCGTGCTGCACTACGCCGTGGACAACACGCCGGCCATGGCGTTTCGCTCCGTCAGCGAGATGCTTAGCCGTTGTTTTGCGCCCTATGTAGACGCGCTCATCGCCGGCAAGCCCTCAACCGCGCTGGATGCGGCCTATGTCGTGAAAAATGGCATCGTCATCGACCCGGAATGCGTTGCCTTCCGTGCCCGCGCCCGTTGCCGCGAGGCTTAGGTGCGCCAAGGAAAGCGAGTCAGAACAAAAACCCGCCGGTAATTCGGCGGGTTTTGCTGACAGAATGTTTGCGTTAGTCTACCAGCTCGAGTACGACCATCTCGGCGGCATCGCCGCGGCGGGGCC
>JAEWQH010000020.1 GCA_023399275.1 Bacillota bacterium | reverse complement strand
GCGCCGGAGCCATACTCCGCGCAGGCGTGGGCGCAGAGCGACGCGGTGAGCGACCACGAACCGCAGGCGGAGGGCGCGCTGTTCGGCGCGGCGGACGAGCCGGCGGACACGGCTCCGCGTGTGGAAGAAAAGCCGGAGATGGGGGTTTCCGCAGACGCGAGGAAGGCCTTTGACGACTATTTGACACAGGCGGATCAGCTCACCCAGCCCGCGCCGCAGGCAGCCGCGCCGGAGCCATACTCCGCGCAGGCGTGGGCGCAGAGCGACGCGGTGAGCGACCACGAACCGCAGGCGGAGGGCGCGCTGTTCAGCGCGGCGGACGAGCCGGCGGACACGGCTCCGCGTGTGGAAGAAAAGCCGGAGACGGGGGCCTCCGCGGACGCGGAGAGGGCTTTCGACGACTATCTTGCCCAAGCGGGCGACGATTTGCCCGACGCGCCGGAGGAGCCTGAGCGCGCGGCCCGCCGCTATGACGAATTCGGCGAGGTGCGGCAGTGGGAGCCGGAGCCTGAGCCGGAGATGGACGATATCCCAACCGTCTCGCGCTACGCGGGGCAGTCCAGCGGCGGCGACGATATCTCGCTGGACGATCTGCTTGACGAAATCATCAAGGCGGGGGAATAGCAAAACGGCGTTTCCCCGACTCTATCCCGGGAGGCTAGCTCATGAACTGGAAGAACCTCGATCGACGGCAGCTGATTTGGATCCTTCTCTGCGCGGCAGGCACATTTCTGCTCTCGGTGATACGTGTGCAGGTGGATGCGACGACGTCCGCGCTGGGGAATGTGAACGCCTATGCCTCTTTGCAGGACGCGGGCATCTTTGCCTCCGTCATGGTGCTCGGCTCGCCTTGGGGCATCATCGCCCCGGTATTCGGCATCGTTATCGGCGACATCGTGATGGGCAGCAAGAACTTCATCATCGGCAATATCATCATCCGCAGCCTGATGGCGGTTTTTGTGCTTGCGGTCGCGGCCAAGGTGGATGACTGGAAGAAGAGTTTTGCCGTTGCCGGCATCGCCGAGGCAAGTATGCTGGCGATGTTCCTCGTATATGACTTTGTCATCATCCGCGAGTTTTCTGTGGTCGGCATTACGCTGCTGATGCAGCTGCTGCAGGGCGTCGTGTGCACCCTGCTCGGCGCATGCATCCTGCGCTACATGCCGGTGATGCAGCCCGAGCGGATGCTGGAGATTCGCCGGCCTGCGGAGTAGACGGAGGGGCTATGTTTTTAACCGTTTTGGGCCGCTATGGGCCCTATCCGCGCCCCGGCGGCGCGTGCAGCGGCTATCTGATCGAAGATGGGCCCACGCGCGTGCTGATCGACTGCGGCAGCGGCGTGCTCGCGCGGCTGATGGAGTACGTCAGCCCCGTGCAGCTGGATGCGATTGTGCTGTCACACCTGCATTTCGACCATTGCTCCGACCTGCTGGTAATGCGCTATGCGCTCGATCAGCAGGATGTGCGCGAAGGGGGGCAGAAGCGCAGCGTACCGCTCTATACCCCCGCAGAGCCGTTTGATACGCTCCGGGCGATCACGCGGGATGCCCTCTTTGCGCAGCACGCGGTCAAAGGCGGGGACACGATCCAAATCGGTACGCTAACGCTTGCGTTTTCGGCGATGGCGCACCCCGTGCCGACCAATGGCATGCGCATCACCGGGGCGGACGGGGCCGTGCTCTTCTACACCGGGGACACGAAGCCGTACCCCGGTATGGAGCGCGGGGCGGCGGGAGCGGATGCGCTGCTGGCAGACGCCTGCTTTGTGGATGCGTCGCAGACCGGCCCGCATATGACCGTGAAAGAAGCCTGTTCGCTGGCGCGAAGCGCCGGCGTCGGAACGCTGTATTTGACGCATCTTTGGGGCAAGCGGGATACGGAAGAGGCGATGAAAAAAGAGATTGACTTTTCGGCCGCATTTGTGGTAAAAGAACGAGGGCGATACTGCATATAGAAGCGGTCGTTTGGGCCGAGCGGAGAAGCGTCCTCCCGGCATGCCGATTTGGCGGCGGCGCGCGGCTTTTGCGCCGGTCCGCCCGCTTTCCGCGTTCTGCGGCGCGGTGAAATTTTATCCCGGGAGGCACGCCATTCTGTTCAAATGCGGCGGAGCGTGCTATAATAAATCGATAAAACATGATTGAATATAACAATACGGAGGAACACCACCATGGCAAAAAAAACCATTGAAGATGTAGACGTAGCCGGCAAGCGGGTGCTTGTGCGCGTGGACTTCAACGTTCCGCTGACTGAGGACGGCAAGGTTGCGGACGATAAGCGCATCGTCGCCGCGCTGCCGACGATTCAGTACCTGCTGGATCATAAGGCGAAAGTCATCCTCTGCTCGCACCTCGGCCGCCCGAAAGGCAAGGTTGACCCGAAGTTTTCCCTCGCGCCCGTCGGCGAGCGCCTGAGCGAGCTGCTGCCGGATACGCGTATCTGGATGGCGGACGACGTCATCGGCGAATCCGCCCGAGCGGCGGTTGCGGATATGAAGGAAGGCGAGATCGTGCTGCTGGAGAACGTTCGCTTCCACCCCGAGGAGGAGAAGAACGATCCAGCGTTTGCCAAGGAGCTGGCAAGCCTTGCCGAGCTGTATGTTTCGGATGCGTTTGGCACCGTTCACCGCGCGCATGCCTCCACGGCGGGCGTAGCCGCCTATCTGCCGGCGGTGGCGGGCTTTTTGATCGGCAAGGAGCTCGGCGTGATGGGCAAGGCGCTTGAGGATCCGGAGCGTCCGTTTGTCGCCATTCTCGGCGGCGCGAAGGTCTCCGACAAGATCGGCGTGATCACCAACCTGCTCGACAAGTGCGACTCGCTCATCATCGGCGGCGGCATGGCATATACCTTCTTCAAGGCGCAGGGGATGGAGATCGGCACTTCGCTGCTGGATGCGGACAGCGTTGAACTGGCCAAGGATATCATGACCAAGGCGAAGGCAAAGGGCGTAAATTTCCTGCTGCCGATCGACAACGTGGTTGCGAGCGCTTACGCGCCGGATGCGGAACACAAGGTGGTCGATTCCTGCTGCATGCCGGAGGGCTGGATGGGGCTCGACATCGGGCCGAAAACCTGCGAACTTTTCCGCAAGACGATCCTGGCGGCCAAGACGGTCATCTGGAACGGGCCGATGGGCGTGTTTGAAATGCCGGCGTTTGCCGAGGGCACCCGCGCGGTCGCGCAGGCCTGCGCCGAATGCAAGGGCACGACGATCATCGGCGGCGGCGACTCGGCTTCGGCGGTCAAGAAGCTCGGCTTTGCCAAGCAGATGACGCATATCTCGACCGGCGGCGGCGCTTCCCTGGAGTTTCTCGAGGGCAAGGTTCTGCCGGGCGTAGCTGTGCTCAACGACAAATAAGCAAGAAAATGTCCGCCGGAGCGCACCGCGCGTTCCGGCGGTTTCTCAACAGCCGCGCACGCGCGGCAACGACCAATATCGAAAGGAATCTACGATTATGAGAAAACCGGTCATCGCAGGCAACTGGAAGATGAATATGACCCCCGCAGAGGCGGAGCGGCTCGTCGTGGAGCTCATTCCGCTGGTGAAGGACGCGGCTTGCGACGTCGTCGTCTGCCCGCCATATGTGGATCTTGCGCTTGTGGGCAAGCTGCTCGTGGGCACCAACATCAAGCTCGGCGCGCAGAACATCCACTGGGCGCCCAAAGGCGCCTTTACGGGCGAGATCAGCGCGGATATGCTGCTGTCTATGGGCGTGAGCTACGCCATCGTCGGCCACAGCGAGCGCAGGCAGTATTTCGGCGAGACGGATGAGACGGTCAACAAGCGCGCCAAGGCCGCACTGGAGGCGAACATCACGCCCATCATCTGCGTGGGCGAGTCGCTCGAGCAGCGCGAGAGCGGCGTGACCGATACCATCGTAAGCAAGCAGACCGTTGCGGCGTTGGCTGGCTTTACCGCGGAGGAAGTCATCCGCTCGGTCGTCGCCTACGAGCCCATCTGGGCCATCGGCACGGGCAAGACCGCCACGAGCGAGGACGCGAACACGACCATCAAGGTCATCCGCGACGCCATCGCAAGCGTCTACGGCCAGAAGGTGGCGCAGGAGGTGCGCATCCAGTACGGCGGCAGCATGAACGCAAAGAACGCTTCCGAGCTCATGGCGATGCCGGAGATCGACGGCGGACTGATCGGCGGCGCCTCGCTTAAGAGCGAGGACTTCTCAAAGGTGGTCCACTTCTGATGACGAAACCGATCACAGCTTTAATCATACTGGACGGCTTTGGCTGCTCCAGGGAAAAGGAATTCAACGCCATCAAGGCCGACGGCGCGACGAATATCTCGCGCCTTTGGAACGAGTATCCGCATGTACAGATCGCGGCGAGCGGCATGGACGTAGGCCTGCCGGAAGGCCAGATGGGCAACAGCGAGGTGGGGCACCTCAACATCGGCGCGGGGCGAATCGTCTACCAGGAGCTTACGCGCATCACCAAGGCGATTTCAGACGGAGATTTCTTCGAAAACAAGGCGTTTTTGGGCGCGATTGAAAACTGCAAGCGGCACGACAGCGCGCTGCACCTGATGGGATTGCTCTCCGACGGCGGCGTGCACTCCCACAACACGCATCTCTACGCGCTGGTTCAGCTGGCAAAAGACGCGGGGCTGAAGAAGGTATTCGTGCATTGCTTTATGGATGGGCGCGACGTGCCGCCAAGCAGCGGCAAGGGGTATGTCGAGGCGCTGGACGCAAAGCTCAAGCAGATCGGCGTGGGCAAGATCGCCACCGTTATGGGCCGCTACTACGCCATGGATCGCGATAACCGCTATGAGCGCGTGGAGAAGGCCTATGTCGCGCTGGTCGATGGCGAGGGCGAAATGGCCGCTTCGGGCGAAGAAGCCATGCAAAAGAGCTATGACAAAGGGGAGACGGACGAATTCGTCCTGCCCACCGTCGTGCTCGAAAACGGCGCGCCCGTCGGAAAGATCTCCGCCAACGACAGCGTGATCTTCTTCAATTTCCGCCCCGACCGTGCCCGCGAGATCACCCGTACGCTGGTGTTTGACGATTTTGACGCATTTCCGCGCAAGAGCGGTTTCTTCCCGCTCTACTATGTCTGCATGACGCAGTATGATAAGACCTTCGGCGATCGTGTGCACGTTGCCTACCTGCCCGAGTCGCTGGACAACACCTTTGGCGCGTATCTTGCGGACAACGGGTTGACGCAGCTGCGCATCGCTGAGACGGAGAAGTACGCACACGTGACCTTCTTCTTCAACGGCGGCGTGGAAGCGCCAAACCTGGGTGAGGATCGCGCACTGATCGCTTCTCCCAAGGTGGCAACCTACGATCTCAAGCCGGAGATGAGCGCGTATGAGGTGGCGGACGAGGCCGTCCGGCGCATCGAGAGCGGCAAGTACGACGTGATGATCCTCAACTTCGCCAACCCCGATATGGTCGGCCACACGGGCGTGATGGCGGCGGCGACCGCAGCGGTGCATGCCGTAGACGCCTGCGCGGCGAAGGTGGTAGACGCCATCCTCAAGACTGGCGGGCGCTGCATCATCACCGCCGACCATGGCAACTGCGAGAAGATGTGGGATGAGGCGGAAAACGTTCCGTTTACCGCGCATACGACAAACCCTGTGCCCTGCATCCTTGTGGACAACACGCGCAAACATGCCGTGCTCCGCGAGGGCGGCAGATTAAGCGACCTTGCGCCGACGCTGCTCGAGCTGCTGGGGTTACCGGTACCCAAGGAGATGACCGGGAAGTCGCTGATTGCCGGCTGATATATGCGGCGGATCAGCCCCGTGCAGGCCGCATTCAGGCTTGCATTCGGGCCTGGTGCATGTTATAATCACAGGGCTTGGGCGTCGGATTCTGACGCCTGAGTACGACTATGTTATTGGCTCCGGCTCCGGCGAAACAAGCCGCGCGGTGCGGAGATCAAAATTGGAGGAACTGTCACCATGGAAACTGCGGCGCTTATCATTCGCATCGCGCTGATGTTGATCTCTGTCCTGCTCGTCGTCGTCGTTCTGCTGCAAAAGACGAAGAGCTCCGGCCTCGGCGCGTCTTTCGGCGGGGACACCGCGTCCTTTACCGCGAAAGGCAAGGCGGCCAGCCGCGAGGCGAAGCTGCAGAAGCTGACCATCGCCCTTGCGATCGCCGTCGGCGTGCTTGCGCTGCTGTTGACCATCTTTTAAGGGTCGGCTAAGCGAACCCAATGCGGCGTGCCGGTATGGTGCGCCGCTTTTTTCGCCAAAGCCGCAAAAGAATATACAAGACGGGGATAACGTGCTGGTTTCAGCCGCTCCTCCGGCCGGCGGGCTTGACTTTTTGCCGCCGAACCGGTTAGAATGGTTGAAAATAATATATTATTTCCGTCGGAAAGTGGGAGGGCTGCTTCCATGCCCGTCAGACGCGGCGTAAAGCCGGTTGCGCAGAATAGAAAAGCGCGCCACGACTACTTTATCGAGGAGACGCTCGAGTGCGGTATCGAACTCTTCGGCACCGAGGTAAAGTCGCTCCGCAAAGGCGCATGCAATCTCAAGGACAGCTACGCGCAGGTGAAAAACGGGGAGCTGTTCGTCATCGGCATGCACATCAGTCCATACGAACAAGGCAACATCTTCAACCGCGATCCCTTTCGCACACGGAAGCTGCTGGCGCACAAAAGCGAGATTCGCAGGCTGCAGACGGCATCCCAAAAAGAGGGCATGAGTCTGGTGCCGCTGGAGCTTTATCTCAAGGATGGGCGCGTCAAGCTGCTGCTGGCGATTGCCAAGGGGAAAAAGCTCTACGACAAGCGCCACACGATTGCCGAGCGCGACGCAGACCGCGAGATGGAACGACGGATCAAGGAGGACAGATCATGAGAAACCTGCCGTTTACGAAGGATGAGCTGGAGGCCATCGTAAGCAAGCACCCGACGCCGTTTCACATCTACGACGAGGCTGGTATCCGCGCAAACGTAAAGCGCCTGCAAGAGGCGTTCTCCTGGAACGAGGGCTTTCGCGAGTATTTCGCCGTCAAGGCGCTGCCAAACCCCGTGATCATGCAGCTGCTGCATGAATGCGGCTGTGGCATGGACTGCTCTTCCCTGACGGAGCTGATGCTCTCCCGCGCCGTCGGCATCACCGGGCACGACATCATGTTTTCTTCCAACGACACGCCTGCGGAAGAATTTCGGCTCGCCAGCAAGATGGGCGTGCTCATCAACCTGGACGATATCACGCATATCGATTCTCTCGCACAAAACGGCGGAATTCCGAAGACCATATGCCTGCGCTTCAACCCCGGTGGCGAATTCTTACTGGGCAACACCATCATGGGAAACCCCGGCGAAGCGAAGTATGGCATGACGCGCGAGCAGCTCAGCGAGGCGGTGAAGAAGCTGCTTGCACTGGGGGCGACCGAGTTTGGGCTGCACGCATTTCTCGTGAGCAATACGACCGACGACGACTACTACCCCGCGCTGGCCAAGAAGCTATTCAAGACCGCGGTGGAGCTGCATGAGGAGACGGGGGCGAACTTCACGTTTGTCAACCTCTCCGGCGGCATCGGCATCCCATACCGTCCCTACGAAAAGGAGACGGATATCCGCTATATCGGCGAGGAGGTGCGGCATCAATATGAGCGCATCGTAGCGCCCGGCGGCATGCGGCTGCGTATCTTTACAGAGCTTGGCCGCTATATCACAGGGCCGTTTGGCTATCTTGTGACGCGGGCGATCCACAAAAAAGAGACGCATAAAAAGTACATCGGCGTGGATGCCTGCGCCTGCAACCTCATGCGCCCCGCGATGTATGGAGCGTATCATCACATCACGGTGATGGGCAAAGAGTGCGACCCGCTGACGAATGTCTACGATGTGGTCGGCTCGCTCTGTGAAAACAACGACAAGTTCGCCGTAGATCGCCCGCTTCCGCGGACGGAGCCGGGGGACCTGCTCGTGATCCACGACACCGGTGCGCATGGCTTCTCGATGGGGTATAATTACAATGGCAAGCTTCGAAGTGCGGAACTGCTGCTCAAGCCCGACAAGAGCGTTCGGCAGATT
Source organism: Bacillota bacterium (assembly GCA_023399275.1). Lineage (GTDB taxonomy): Bacteria > Bacillota > Clostridia > Christensenellales > CAG-138 > UBA7703. The sequence continues at coordinate 8,925 of JAEWQH010000020.1, read as the reverse complement.
CGCCGCGCGGAGACGCCGCAGGACTACTTCAGTACGCTGGACATCCTGGGATTGAAGCTCTAGCCACTCGTGGATTCCGCCGGGCAGACGATGCCCCAGTACAAGGGGAGGACGATCATGAGACAACGGTTGCTTCGCTTTTTGCGCTATGTGATTACGTTTTTGCTGCTCGTCGCGTTTGCCGTCGGGCTGCTGTTTCTGTGCGGTCTTGCGCCGCAGGAGCAGGTGGAGAAAAACTACCTGCTTTCGCTGGACGAGATCGAGCCGGAATGGGGCGATATCAATGTGTTGCGGCGGGAGTGGGGCTCCTATTCGCTGGACGTTTGGACGGAGGTCATCATCCTCTCGCTTTCGACCTATATGGATGTTGCGTCCTCCCCCGAGAGCGTGCTGAAAAACGCGTATCCGCTGGAGGACGACTTTACACTCGCGGACGCGCGTGAGACGGTGGAGAACCATGAGCCTGCGGATGTCTTCTATGTGCGGTACTGGCACGGCTTTCGCACCTATGTGCGCGCGCTGCTCTCGGTAATGGACTATGGCACGATGCGCACGCTCATCATGTGGAAGTTTTTCCTGCTGATGGGCCTATGCATGCTGATGCTCGGGTTTCAGACGAAGTCCGTCTGGCCGCCGATGCTCTTTTGCGCGGCGATTCTGTTCATTAATCCCGTCGTCGTCAGCGCGCTGTTTCAATACAGCGGCTGCTTTATCGTTGCGTTCGCCGGCGTTCTATGCGTGCCGATGTTGATGCGTAAGCCTGAACGCGCGACGCTGATCTTCATGATCCTCGGCATGGTTACGCAATATATCGACTTTTACACCGCGCCGTTGGTTACCTATGGGCTGCCGATGCTCTGCTGGCTCATTTGCCTTTGCTACGCTAAGCCCGAGATGGGCGCAAAGCGCATGCTGCTGTTGGCGGCAAAGTGTGCGGCGGTCTGGTTTGCCTCCTACTTAGCGATGTGGGTCTGCAAGCTGCTGCTGAGCAGCGCTTTTACCGATCAGGATGCATTTGGCACGGCGTGGCAGGCGCTTGCCACACACATCGGCGTAACAAAACCCGAAGGGACCGAGTCGCTTTACGATAAGCCGGCGGTGATCATCGCGGCGTTTAAGCATCTTTTCGATTGGCCGATGCTGTATATCGCAGCCGGCGTTGCGCTCGCTGCGTTGATCGGCATGGTGACGCTGCGGACGGACAAGCACGCATATATGCGCGCGCTCGTGATGCTTGCAATCTCGTTTCTGCCGATCCTCTGGACGCTGATCGCAACAGAGCCGATGTATAAAGGCATGCATTTTCAATATCGCATTCTGGCGGTGACGATGCTTGGCGGGTTCTATTTCTGGCTGATGAGTGTAGATCGCAGACGACTGCCCGAGCTTCGCCCGGCCGCGGCGGCTGCGCCGAAGGAATAGCGCGGGGTTGTAAGAAGCCGGGATTTCGTGTATAATATAGTTGCATGGGGGCGAACCTGGTTTCGACGGGGATCGCCGATGTTGGATAAGCGAGCCGAAGCCCCGCGCTTCGATAAAAGCGGGAACAGTATAAAGTAACTGACAATAATACTTTAGCTGTCGCTGCTTAAGCAGTGACCGTTCGCCTGAGAAAACTTACCGTCTCAGATACGGGCGTCATTTAGGGTAGGGAACGAACCCGTCTAAGCTTTGCGGCGGGCCGGATTTATGAAGCTACTAAAACCGTGATCCTGCCGGAGGGAGCGCGGCAGAGGGAATGTTAAACCACCGGATACGCTCGTAGAAAGTCTGGTTGAGGGGTTTTCGGACGGGAGTTCGACTCTCCCCGCCTCCACCAAAAGAAATTCACGGTCGATTTCCTCTCAAAGAAGATGAAGACCAATGAGGGCGAAGTGCCGCAGTATTACATCGAGCAAAGCCATGAACCCATTATCGACCCTGCCGAGTTCGAACTGGTGCAGGCAGAGCTCGCCCGGCGCAAGGCTATTGGCTACCGTTACAGCGGAAACAGCATCTTCGCTTCTCGCATTGTGTGCGGCGACTGCGGCGCATTCTTTGGCTCTAAGGTATGGAACTCCACGAGCAAGTACCGCCGCACGATATGGCAATGCAACGCCAAGTTCAAGAACGGTGAGCGTTGCAAGACTCCGCATTTGGACGAAGCCGAAATTAAAGACCGATTTGTCACCGCCTACAATAAGCTGACAAACGATAAAGCCCAATTGCTCGATGACTGCCGCATTATTCAGTCCGTGACTTCCGATTGCACGGAGATAGAGGCGGAAATCGGCGGGCTGCAGGAAGAAATGGATGTGGTCGCCGGATTAATACGGAAATGCGTCGAAGAGAACAGCCGGGACGCACAAAACCAAGAAGAGTATGCGGCCCGCTACAACGGGTACGTTGAAAGGTATGAGACCTCGAAAACCAAGCTGGAACGGCTGCGAAGCGAACACGCACAGCGGCAGGCAAAGGCGGACGGCATAGGAGCATTCATGTTTGCAATCTCCGAGCAGGACGTTTTAACGGAATTCAATGCAAAGCTATGGACTGCCACCGTTAGCACCGTTACAGTTTTTGAGGATGGGCGCATGGTATTCCACTTCCTGGCAGGCGCAGACATAGAAGCCTAATTTTCAACACCCGCAAATCTACAAAGGTTTGCGGGTTTTCTCTATTTTCGTGCTTCTTCGTCAATGGTTCTCACAAATCGACAGGAACTGTCAATGACTTCACGCCATACTGAATGGTAAAATACCGTTATTAGAAGCGGTATTTGCGTTCAAAATACAGGTATGGAGGGAATGAAAATGGCGGTATATGATGAATTGGCGCTAAAGAAAGCGGAAAAGGCAATACGACGAATCGCCCGGATGCAACGCATATCCGAAGCGGAGGTGCGAACGGAAATGGAAATCGCCATGCTGGAGGGTTATAATAATCCCGATCCGGCTATACAGGCGGAATGGGCAACGGCTCCGTTTGCGGGGCGTGTTCCATCTGTTGAGGAGTTCATTGCGTGGTGCGTCGATCGCGTAAATCATCGTTGTAACTAAGATACTGTAGAAATCGTGATATAGTCCGAGTATACTTTTTAAGTGCGGAAAACCATAAACGCATTGACACTCATCTATGTATCTGCTATACTCTCACATAGACAATAATCTATGTGAGGTGATTGTATGAATACGATTGATGTTGCCCTGCTCTGCAAAGCGTTGGGTGATTCTAACCGCTTGCAAATTGTTCAAATGCTCTCCGATGGGGAGAAATGCGCGTGCAAGCTGTTGGAGCAGTTTGAGATTACACAGCCGACACTTTCCCATCACATGAAAACCCTTTGTGAATGTGGGCTTGTCGATGTTCGGAAAGATGGAAAGTGGAGTCACTACTCGCTTAACTGCGAAACGCTGACCGCATTCCAGCAATTCATCGGCGGCCTGTCTTGCTACAAAGAGAAAGGCGGGTACTGCTGATGTGGGATTTCATCCAAAGCCAGCTTCTCGGCATGAAGTGGCTGAACGAGCTTATTGGCAATCTCCTGTCTGTTTGTGGGCTTGATATATCAACCCGTATCGGCGGCAGCGTTCAATTCTTTTTGTATGATGTACTGAAAATCACGGTGCTGCTGTGCTTCTTGATTTTTCTGATTTCATATATCCAGAGCTATTTCCCACCTGAACGCAGCAAGAAAATATTGGGGCGCTTTCGGGGAATTGGAGCAAATTGTATCGCCGCCTTGCTTGGAACAGTAACCCCCTTTTGCTCTTGTTCATCCATTCCTCTATTCATCGGATTTACCAGCGCGGGCTTACCCCTCGGCGTGACATTTTCGTTTTTGATTTCCTCGCCTATGGTTGACCTCGGCAGTTTAATTTTGCTTATGAGCATATTCGGGGCCAAGGTCGCCATTATCTATGTGCTACTCGGCCTTGTGATTGCCGTCATCGGCGGCACACTGATTGAGAAGCTGCATATGGAGCCGTATGTTGAGGACTTCATAAAAAGCGCAAGCGCGGTTGATATTGATTCCCCTACGCTGACACAGAAAGAACGACTGGTCTATGCCAAAGATCAAATGCTATCCACCTTTAAGAAAGTGTTGCCCTACATTCTTATCGGCGTAGGCATTGGTGCAATCATTCACAACTGGATACCCGAAAGCTGGATACAAACGGTGCTTGGCAGCAATAACCCCTTTGGCGTCGTGCTTGCTACCCTCATCGGCGTCCCTATGTATGCAGACATTTTTGGAACGATACCCGTTGCGGAGGCGCTACTCGCAAAGGGCGCACAGCTTGGAACGATACTTTCCTTTATGATAGCTGTTACTACGCTGTCGCTCCCCTCAATCATTATGCTCCGCAAGGCCGTAAAGCCGAAGCTGTTAGGTCTGTTCATCGGTATTTGCACCGCTGGAATTATCCTTGTTGGCTACCTGTTTAACGCTTTTCAATTTATGCTGATATAGGGAGGCGTACTCATGAATAAAGAAGTAGTCATTGATTATCTCTATCTTGATTTGCAAACCTGTGACCGATGTATCGGAACAGATAAGGTTTTGGAGGAGGTGATTGCCGAAATCACGCCGACGCTGGAACTGGCCGGATTATCCGTCACATATCGAAAGACGGAGATCAAAACGGCGCACATGGCAGAACAGTTCCGCTTCGTGTCCTCACCGACTATTCGGGTAAACGGCGCGGATATTTGCGGAACTGTAAACGAGTCAGACTGCGCTTGCTGCGGAGAAATCAGCGGAACGGATGTGGATTGCCGCGTATTTGAATACGAGGGGCAGAGCTATGAGGTTCCTCCAAAAGCGATGCTTATCGAGGCAATCATGCGCAGCGTGTTTTCGCCACGGGCGGAAAACTGCGATTGCTATTCTCTGCCGGAGAACCTAAAAGACTTTTTTGATGGAAAAGAAAAGAAAAAATCGAAATGCGGCTGTAAAAGCGGTTGCTGCTAATTTGAAAGGAGAAAGAACTATGGGACTGTTCAGCAAGAAAGAAGAAAAGAAAGAAAGCTGTTGTTGTGCGGATTGCACGCCTGAAAAGATGAAACAAGCCGAAGCCCTTAAAGTAACTCCGGGCGTCAAGGTGCTTGGCTCCGGCTGTGCAAAATGCAACGCGCTTGAAGCCGCCGCAAAAGAAGCTCTCACAGAGCTTAATATGGATACGACCATCGACCATGTGACTGATTTTGCACAAATCGCCGCCTATGGAGTTATGAGTACCCCGGCGCTTGTCGTTGACGGCAAGGTGGTATCTGTCGGAAAGGTTTTGAAAAAAGACGAAGTAATCGCCATTCTTAATAAACGCGGAGGAAATGTAAAATGAGAATGTTAGCCGAGTTCTGCCCGGACTTTGCCGCAAAGCTGGATGAATGGGACGCATTATATGAGCAACAGCGCCCGATTGATGAAAAGACCTATCAATTCATTTGTTTTGCGCTGTCTATCAAGGGACGCAGCGCCCCTTGCGTCAAAAAGCATTTCAAGGGTGCGCTGGAAGCGGGAGCGACCGTTGAGGAATTGAGCTATATTCTTGCACTTACTATGCGTGAAGCGGCTGGCGCTGACGATTGTTGGACGCATGATGTTCTTGGTGATTGGAAAGAGATTATTGCCGGAAACATCAAATGCGCTTGCGAGAAATAATCTATATATTGGTATATTTGCACCCCCCTGACGCGATTTGAACCCCCTAAACCATAGGGGGTTCATTTCTATCAAAATTAGCGTTCTTTGCCAAATGGACATTACACGAACACCTACTTTTTTAAAGGCGGCTTTGCCGTAACGGTGTGGCTGTAATGGCAAAAAAGAACCGGGCCGTCAGGATAGTATTTCCTGACGGCCCGGTTTATCTATTTGTCTTTCTGTTTCTTTATCTCGTTTTGTTTTAATCACTCTCATTTGTTTCAATACGCCACTGTGGTTTTTATACCTTTGTGTCCCAAGTGGATCTGGCGGAGCGGATCAATATGTCCGTAACGTATGTATATAAATTATATCGAAACGGCATAAAACGAGCAAGCTTGGAATCTATGGTACGAATTGCGGATGTATTCGGCGTAACAGTGGATCAACTGTTAAATGGCAATCAGGTTCATGATTCAGCAGAATTACGCAAAGAGTAAGCGCAGCTTTTTGAGGGTTGCACGAGCTATGAAAAGGTATCGTATATGAGATTGCCTTAACAGGAAAGAAGGGACTTCTCGAAAATCAATGACTGCAGAAGGGTTGGGAGTGTAAACTTATAGTTATATGTAGTAACACGCAAAGAAAATTAACTACAAAATAACTATTGACAAAATAACGATTTACTTATATAGTGTTTTCAAGAAAACTCACAATTTTTAGGAGGTAATTCAAATGACTACTATCGAAATCAATGTTGATGAAAATGTTCTGACCGATGCGGAAAACGTGTTAAACCGGATTGGCATGGACATTCCTATTGCTGTAAATGTATTTTTACGCCGAGTATCGATTGAAAAAGGGCTTCCATTTTCACTTGTTGTGTCGGAATCATCCAAAGAACCACCGCAGGACTGCAATACCGAAATTTACACTTATCAGACACGTAGTAACAATACGATTTCGCCGAAAATGACGCAAGAAGTTTGGTACTCCTTTACTGAATATCTAAAAGGGTTGGGAGAGATTAATCCATTAAGCGATAAAGTGTCTGAAATTTCAGGAATGAACCGCGGCAGCGCGTTTATTTACTTAACTATGTTGGCAAACCTGTCAAAGGCCGAAGGCAATACTCGGACAATGAAAATGAAGGATTTAGAATTCTTTATGGAAAAAATTAAATCTGAGCTTAATACAGAAATATACCAAAATGCGATTAAATCGCTTGAACGCTCAGTTCCATACTGGAAATCAAAGCTCGGCGGCTCGTTCGGCGAAAAAGTTGAAAAAAATCTAAAAACCATTTGGAAGGTGGAAGTATAATGAACAAGTATGCGGAAACTGCGATTATTGCAGCTAAATACGTTAATGCAGGGGTGTCGCCTCGTAGCGCGTGGGAAAAAGCAAGCTGTGAGATTTTTATTCCAAACAGTTTCTCACAGAAAAAGGGGTGTCCAAGAAATGCTTTTTTAGGGTTATATGGCGGCACGGGGAAAAATGCTGAATATGCACAGAAAGCGTTGAAAATTCTGAAAAGCGGGAACACAAACTTATCGGAAAGAGACCTGTGGCTGATGGTTACCGGTAGTAGCGGAAAGGCATACAACAGCCAAATGCACGTTGTAAAAGCCTTATTTGACGCCGGACTTGTTTAGCCCTTCTACAAGCAATTAGTGAGGGAGATATTATGTCAAAAGAAAAAACCGAGGAGCGTACGGTAGCCATTAGTGCGGATATATGCAAAAATGCACTGATTGGCTACATAAACAACGGCAACAAATATTCACTTAACAGCGTTACGGAAGAAAACGGTTCTTTTGCAATTGTTGCCGAACGTATTTCAACAGCGAAAGGAACTACACGTACACTGGTTACTTTAGAGAAGGTTGATAGTGAATCAACATTAGTGACCGTATGTTCAGCAATAACATCAGCAATGCCGGTGACTGACAGTTGGGGCATAAATAAGGAAAACATTGATGACATGATATGCGGAATAATGTGCGCTGATAGTTCAAGTTCCTCACCCGAAAACGAAAGTTTCTTTGATAGACAAAAGAAAAAGGCAATGGATACAGCTGCGCAGCCGACAAATTATGCCTATAAAAAGAAACATAGTTTTTGGGAAAACGCAAAATGCGCGTTGCAATGTGAATATTGCGGCGGACACATTGGCTTGGATAAAGTTACAGATGGCGTATTGTCGGTCTATCCAGATAGGATTAGCTTTGGGCTTTTTTCTTCAAAGTTTGTTATTCCAATGGAACAAATTCTTGAGTGTAACATCAAAACCCAAGAACAAATCACACAAAATCCTACTTTAGCCGGATTTTTGCTTGTTGGCATTTTTGCATTTGCCTTTCAAAAAAAGAAAGTAAATGCAACACATTTTCTTACAATACGTTATATATCTGACGGATGTGAGAGGACGCTTCTTTTCAGGAACAAACAAGACAAAGGAATGTCTTCCATGATAAAAACTCAAAACACAATCGAACGCATGAGGCTTGCATATAAATAGCAAAAAAACCTTGCCACATAGTTATTAAAATGTCCAAAATCCGTGCGGTTAAGGCAAAGCCTTTGTTCAGAGAGAAATTTCTGCAACGTGCTATGGACAAGCACCAAAGTCTTATGAGACGGGAATTAGCCGCGAAAACCAAGCAGCTTGACAAGCTGCACAGCGCCGACAGGTTTTTGAAAATCGTGGACAAGTGCACCGACATCAAGGAATTAACGTCAGAGATTATCCGTGAATTTGTGGACAAAATCGTAATCCACGAGCGTTCTGGGCCGAAACGTAAGAAAAACTATACGCAACAAATTAACGTATAGTTCAACTTCGTCGGCAAGGTGTAGAGCCGACGCTCCGAAAAAGACCGATACCGCAGGGGGCTGACGCCCCCGCGGTATACAGAACAAGGAAATATCCTTATGGGAAAAAGCCTTCAGGATATCGTTTGTTTCCTAGTGGCCCGGTTATCTATTTGTCTTTCTGTTTTTTATCTCATTTTCTCTTGCTTCCCACTCGGCAAATTCCTTTTGGCCTTGCTCGCTCTCATAATATTTCCGGATTTCCGGTACGAGAAACCGGGCAAAAGAATCTATGATGCTCTGAGGAAGCTCGATGTCATGCTCAACGCGGTGAGGTGGGATGTTCTTTTTCGGCATGTTATAATGCTCCCAAGAAATGCGACACAAAAATGCAAAGAATAAGTTATAATGGGAAGATGAATAAGAGAACACAGTACACAGCCGAGTACAAGGCGAGCGTAGTCCTGCGGGTACTGCGCGAAGAA
>JAEWQH010000049.1 GCA_023399275.1 Bacillota bacterium | reverse complement strand
TGCGCGCGCAGAATCCGGTACGCGATGGTCTTCTCCCGCGCGCTCGCTTCGCCTGCCGCCGCCGCGCGCGGCTTCCCGTTCTCCAGTACGACCGCTTCTTTTTGATATCGGATCATTGTTTCCTCCTAGACGGGGCTACCGTGATAATATTCGAGGCTGCAAAAAATGCATCGTTCAAATTGTACCATGCCAGCTGCGTCATGAAAAGCCGAAACCGCGTGAAAAACCATCCCGCCGGGGAAATCCGCGCGTACCCGCGCCTTTGCGCGAAGGCGCGGAGGAAGGTGGAATTGTGAGTTTTGCCGAATATCGTTTGCGCGTGGGCGCGGCCGTGTTAAAATGATCGGACGGGAGTGTATCGTACGAATGAAAGATCGCAATATCGGGCTGTTCGGCACGCTGGTGTGCTATATTCTCTGGGGACTTTTGCCGCTGTACTGGCATATGCTGCAGGAGTTGAATCCCGTGTTCATCCTCTGTAACCGGATCATCTGGTCTGCGGCGTTCACCGTGGGGCTTTTGCTGATTCTGGGGAAGTTCGCAGATGTGCGCGCGGTCTTTCAAGATCGCAGGAAGATGCGCCTCATGATTCCCGCCACGATCAGCATCACCATCAACTGGGGTGTGTACATCTGGGCGGTCAACGCGGGGCATCTGCTTGACTCCAGCCTTGGATACTATATGAATCCGTTGGTGGTGTTCGCCATCGGTATTGCGCTGTTTCGCGAAACCGGCAGCGTGACCGACTGGATCTCGCTTGGCCTCGCAGCGGTCGGCGTGCTGATCGCAACCGTCGCCTACGGCGCGTTCCCGTGGATCGCGGTCGTGCTGGCGGTCAGCTTTGGCCTGTACGGCATGTTTAAAAAACTCGCGGGCGTCGGGGGCATCACCAGCATCGCCGTGGAGACGCTGATGCTGCTGCCGTTTGCGCTCGCGTTTGTCGCGTTCGCGCCGGAGAGCCGCGCTTCGATCGCCGCGCTGACCCCGCTGACGGGGCTGCTTTTGCTGCTTACGGGCGTCATCACCGCGGTGCCGCTGATCCTCTTTACCTACGGCGTCAACCGCCTGCCGCTCACTACGGTCGGGTTCTTGCAGTATATCAGCCCGACGCTGCAGATGCTCATCGGCGTACTGGTGTTTCGCGAGGCGCTCACGCAGGATCGCGTAATCGCGTTTGCGTTCATCGCCGCCGCGCTGGTGCTGTATACCGTCGGCATGGTGCGGCGCGCGCGTCACAACAGGCCGGCCGCGTGAGGGGCCGTACGCTGAGAAAACGGATAAAATAGCGCAAAGCGTTTGACAAACCGCGCGTTTTCTGGTAAAAATAATACTTTGTTGACAATGCCGGATCGGGGCTGATTTACGCAAAAACCGATCCGCCGCCTCGCAGCAACGGCCGGAGCCAAACTCCGGCTGTCATCCGTTTGCCGGCGGCGCAAAAGCAGAAACCCTGAATGAGGAGGAGCACACATGCAGACAGACGTCGTGATCGTTGGCGCAGGCCCTTCGGGCATATTCACCGCTCTTGAGATGATCAGGCGCGGATCCAAGCAGCACATCGTCATCGTGGAAAAGGGCCTCGCGGTGGAGCAGCGCCGCTGCCCCAAGGCCGTGACCGGACACTGCGTCAACTGCAAGCCATATTGCCATATCACGACCGGTTTTTCCGGCGCGGGCGCGTTTTCGGACGGGAAGCTCTCGCTCTCCTTTGAGGTAGGCGGCGATCTGCCTACGCTGATCGGCCCGGATCGCGCGCAGTCCGCCATCGACTATGCGGACAGCATCTATCTCGAGTTCGGCGCGGACGAGCACGTCGAGGGTGTAAGCAATACCGCCGCGCTCAAGGAGATCCGCCGCCGCGCGATCCAGGCGGGGCTCAAGCTCGTAGACTGCCCCATTCGCCACCTGGGCACGGAAAAGGCGCAGGATATCTACTACGCCATCGAGCAGTATCTGCTCCAAAACGGCGTAGAGATGCTCTTTGGCCATGCCTGCGAAAACCTGATCCTCGAAAACAACGTCTGCAAAGGCGTTTTGCTCAACGACGGCAAGCGGAGCTTTGAGCTATACGCAAAGAGCGTCGTCATCGCGACCGGCAGGCGCGGCGCGGACTGGCTGGAGAGCATCTGCGCGGAGCACGGCATTGCGCACCAGCCCGGCACGGTGGATATCGGCGTACGTGTCGAGGTGCGAAACGAGGTTATGGAGACCGTCAACGAGGTGCTCTACGAAAGCAAGCTCATCGGCTATCCGCAGCCGTTTCGCAACAAAGTGCGCACATTTTGCCAGAATCCCGGCGGCTTTGTGAGCCAGGAGAACTACGATAACGACCTCGCTGTGGTCAACGGCCACGCGTATAAAGAGAAAAAGTCCAACAACACCAACCTCGCGATCCTCTGCTCGCATAACTTCAACGTGCCGTTTGACCAGCCGATCGCTTATGCGCAGAAGGTAGGTGAGCTGACCAACATGCTCGGCGCGGGGCATATCCTCGTGCAGCGCTACGGCGATATCCTCGACGGAAAGCGCACCTGGCAGCGGGAGCTGTCGTTTTCCAACGTGGTGCCAACGCTGCCGGATGCGGTCGCGGGCGATATTACGGCGGCGATGCCGTACCGCGCGATGACGAACATCATCAACTTCATCCAGGCGGTCGATCAGGTCGTACCCGGATTTGCCGCGGCGGAGACGCTGCTCTACTCGCCGGAGCTGAAATTTTACAGCAACCGGGTGAAGATGGATGAAAACTTCACCACCAACATCGCGGGGTTTTTCTCGCTGGGCGACTCGAGTGGCTGGACGCGCGGGCTGATGATGGCCTCCGTCATGGGTGTGCTCATGGGCCGCAGGCTCGCCGCGGAAGAAAAGTAATCCATCAGCGTTACGCATGAATGCCCGCCGGCGAAGCCGGCGGGCATTGCGTCTGTCCGTCTGTTGCCGGTCAGTCTATAAAGTCAAACTCCCAGTCGCCCAGGCGGATGCTGTCGCCGTCCTTGGCCCCCATCTCGCGCAGCGCGGAGA
>JAEWQH010000104.1 GCA_023399275.1 Bacillota bacterium | reverse complement strand
CCTACTCCAACCTCGCGGATCCGGTCACGATCGCCAGCGGCGGCTACACCGTAGTCACCACCAAAGAAGACGGCACGAACCCGCAGCCTATCACCGAGCCGCTGACTGCCGATCAGACGAAGATCGTCTTCACGCGTTCGGAGACCTATACCGGCTCCGACACAAGCATCGTCAAGACTGCGGAACAGCCCATCACTGTTTTGGCAGCCGCAACTTCGCTTTCGCTGATGGACGGCGCCACCGAAGTATCTACGCTCTCGCTGATTGCGGGCAGCGGCGATAAGGAGATCTCCGCTACCGTCGACAGCGCGACATCGAGCCTGGTCGCCAGCGTCGACAAGCCCGCGATCGTTTCGATCGACACCACCAGCCTGACCTCCACCGGCAAGCTGACGATCTCGCCGCTTTCGGTCGGCACTGCGATCATCACCATCCGCACGCGCGGCAGTAACATCACCAAAACCCTCTCGGTCAGCGTAACCAAGGCGCCGACGCCCGTGAGCAGCCTCGCGCTCGACAAGAGCTCGCTGTCGCTGCCCGTCAACGGCACCTACACGCTCACCGCAACCATCGGCCCGGAGGACGCGACCGATAAGACCGTCACCTGGACCGTAGAGTCCGGCAGGGAAAGTGACGTAAGCGTCGACTCCACCGGCACGGTGAAGGTGCTTCGCAGCTTTACCGGCACGGTGAAGGTGACCGCCACCTCCAACAACAACGCCTCCGCAACGCAGAGCTGCCTCATCTCCGTAAACACCATCGCGGTTGACGGCATCTCGCTGAGCGATACCAGCGCAACGCTCTACAAAGGCAGCTGGAAGCAGCTCTCCGCAGTCATCACCCCCTCCGGCGCGGCGGACCCCGCCGTCACCTGGAGCAGCAGCAACGAGAGCGTCGCAACGGTGGATAGCACCGGTAAAGTCACCGCGGTCGGCATCCCGAGCGGCGTAAGCTACGGCGAAGCGGTCATCACCGCGCAGTCTTCCAACCCCTCGGTATTCGCCACCTGCACCGTCAAGGTGCTCTCGTCGGTGCTGATCACGAGCCTGACGCTCAACAAATCCGAGCTGGCGCTCAACGTGGGTGACGAAGAAACGCTGACGGTCACCGGCGCGCCTTCGAACGCAACGAACAAGACCATCGCCTGGTCGAGCAGTAACCCAGAGGTGGCCAGCGTCAACTCCTCCGGCAAGGTCATCGCCGCCTCCAAGGGCACGGCGGTCATCCGCGCGGATTCGACCGACGGCAGCGGCAAGTACGTCTCCTGCGTGGTCACCGTCAACAACATCCAGATCCTCAACGTCTACCTCGACAAGTCCTCCCTCGACCTGAGCGAAGGCGACACGGCGACGGTGACGGCGACCATCTATCCCTCCAACGCCACGACCAAGACGCTCAAGTGGACGAGTTCCAACACCTCCGTCGCAACCGTGGACTCCAAGGGCAACGTGATCGCCGGCGCGACCAAGGGCTACGCCATCATCACCGCAACGGCGACCGACGGCAGCGGCAAGTTTGCCGAATGCGTCGTACTCTCCAAGCCGAAGATCCATATAACGGGCCTTACGATTAACTACGGCACTTCTCTGGATCTGCTGGTAAACGACTCGACGTACCTTAAGGCGACCATCCTGCCGGCCAACGCGACCACGCAGAGCGTCACTTGGGCGTCCTCAAACACCTCGGTCGCAACCGTCGACGCCTCGACCGGCCTGCTCAAGGGCCTCTCTCTCGGCGAAGCGACGATCACCGCCACCGCGGATAGTAAGACGGCGAGCATCAAGATCAACGTCACCAACACCGAGTACAACTACGGCGTTGCGGCGAACTTCAAGCGCAGGGTCAATGTGCGCACAACCGCGAGCGGGCTGAGCAAGGCCGTCGGGTATGCGTACCTCGGCGATACGTTCAAGATCCTCGGCAAGACCGGCAACTGGTATTGGATCCAGTACAACAACACCACGAAGGCGTACATCTGGGCGAGCTACATCAACGCAACCAAGACCAGCTCCGCGTATACCTCCGCGGGCAGCTCAACGTCCTCCGGCACCGAAACGTCGCCGACGCCCACGAATCCGACGAAGGTCACCATCGCCAACTGCCTCTACTCGGTCAACGTCCGTTCGAGCGCAAGCACGGCGACCGCACGCATCGGCAAAGCGAACCTCGGCGCGACGTATACCTACCTTGGCAAGGAAGGCGACTGGTACAAGATCCAGTACACCTCCACCACGATCGGGTATGTGTATGGCACTTTCGTAACCCTCAGCTAACGGTACGGCATCCTGTCGATACGGCGAGCCGCCCATTTGGGCGGCTCGCTTTGGTTCATCCACATTTCATTTTTTGAGGCGGCAAAAACGCCTCTTCTCGCTGTGCAGACCTTGCCGGATACTGCCGGCTACGGGTTGCCAGCGCCTCATGGTGCCCCCACGGGCTTGGCGGGACATGCCGTCATCCATTTTTGTGGTCGGTCTCGGCCAACGCATTGCTTCACGGTCTGCGCCGAAGTCGTTTCCCCGCTGGCTGCGCGGCGCGGCCTTTGCTATACTATAGGCATGAAACAGTTTGTCACGCGTCACTATCGCAAAGAGGATCGTCGAATTCTAAGTCCCGTGCGTCTCGCAGTCATCAGCGACCTGCACGGCGCACAGTATGGCGAAGACCAGCGCGAACTGGTCGGTGCGCTCGATCGCGAGGCGCCGCACGCCGTGCTGCTGCTGGGCGACATCTTCGATCACCGCGTTATCGACCCGCAGGCACGCGCGCTCGTAGATGCGCTCTCCGGGAGCTTTCGTGCCTATTTCATCCCCGGCAATCACGAATACCGCGCGGGCAGACGCATTGCCGTTGACGATCTGCTGCAATCTTGCGGCATACCGCTGCTTGCGGGACGCTCCGCCGAGCTTAGCGTCGGGCAGACGCGCATACAGCTCTTCGGCATTGAGGATGGCCAAGGTGGCAAGCCGAAGCAGGCGCGCCAGCTCGCGGATGCCGCCCGGCAGCGCACGGACGAAGTTTTTTCCATATTGGCCATTCACGCGCCGCAGGACGCCGAGTCGCATCTGCGCGGCGGGTTCGACCTGATGCTCTCGGGCCACACCCATGGCGGGCAGATCGTCATCCCCGGCCTGCTCAACGGGCTCTATGTTCCCGGGCAGGGGCTGTTTCCCAAGTATGGCGGCGGGCGCTACGACTTCGGCAGCCAGACGCTCATCATCAGCCGCGGACTTTCACAGAAGCCCCGTTGGATGCCGCGCATCGGAAATCCGCCCGAGCTGTGCTTCGTCACACTCTCCCCAGCGCCTTAGCCGGGCGCAAAAACAGCGCGCATATCAGCGCGCCGTTTTGCAGACACATCCGCTTAGTCGTAATACTGCACAACGTCTTCAATGGGCTTGCGCTTTTTCTCGCGCAGCTTATCGTCCGCAGCATAGCCAACGGCGAGTATCAGCCGCACGCGCGTGCTCTTTGGCAAGTCAAACAGCTCACGGATCTTCTGCTCGTCGTGCCAGCCGATGATGCAGGTCGATAGCCCCTGCTCCGTCGCCGCATAGCAAAACTGCGATGCGGAAAACGCCACATCGATGGGCGCGAAGTCCTGCTTCTTAAACCGCTGGGAGAGCGAGACCTTGAGCACCGTGCCCTCCTGCAACACAACCGCGAACGCAGGGCATTTCAGCACAAATTTGTTCATGCCCAGCTCCATCATCAGCGGGCGCAGCTTCTGAGCCAGCGCCGGGTTCGTCACGATCAGATAGCGCCATGGCTGCCCGTTGCAGGCGGAGGGCGCGAGCCACGCCGCCTCGGCGCAGCGCTCCAGTTTCTCCTTTTCCACAGGCCGGTTTGGGTCGAAATTGCGGCAGCTTTCACGCCGCCGGATCAGATCAAAATAATCGCTCATAGCGCCTCCTTGTCCTGCTTATCCCGTGTGGTTTTGCTTTGCTCAATCTTCCGCAGCGTATCCTCAAGCATCAACGCACGCAGCTCCTTGAGATACGGAAACTCGCTTGCGTTTTCAACCGCGTAGGTCTGCTGCAGCTCATATTCCAGTGGCAGCCAGGTTCCGATATCGCTCTCGTTATGCTGGATGACGGCCTCCAGCTTATCCAGCGCCTTATAGAGCCGCGCTTCCTGCGTTTGCTGCGCGTCCATCTCGGCAAACAGCCCGCTCAGTTCCGCGCGCTGCGGCTGCGGCAGCGCCGAAAGCAGGGACTGTACGGCGCTGTCCTCCGTTGCCTCATGGGCTTGGGTCTTGAGAAACGAAGGGATATCCCCCGTAATCGCCTCGCCAAAGTCATGGACAAGGCACATGCGTATCAGCTTATCCCCGTCGATTTGCTCAAATTCGGGCAGAATCAGCAGCGCAAACACCGCCAGCCGCCAGGAATGCGCCGCGACGGTCTCTGTTACGCCGCCTGCGGTCGTGCTGTGCCGCCCGTTGGTCTTCAGGCACTCCAGCCTGCGCAAAAAATCCAGCAGCTCCCGTTGTTTCATCCGCGTCTCCTTCTGCCCGGGGCTTCTCGCTCCGGCACGCTGCGCTTTATCGATCATAACACATAGGTATCCCGTTGAAAACGATGGAACCAAAATCCTTTGATTTTTTTTGCTGAATACGCTTGACTCTGACGTTGCGGCATGGTTTACCATTGCGCTTGGAGGTGAAGAAACGATGCGTCTTTCCATAGGGGCACTCAGCCGGCTGTCCGGCGTATCCGTACGCGCGCTGCGGCATTACGCGCAGATCGGCCTGCTGCCGCCAAGCGAGGTGAACCAAAGCGGCTACCGGTATTACGACGACGCGGCGATCGAGCGGCTTTGGCAGATTCTGTTTTACCGCGAGTTGGATTTCCCGCTTGCCGAAATTACCGAAATCCTCTCATCGCCCGCGTTTGACCGAACCCGCGCACTGGAGGAGCACCAAAAGCTGCTGCTGCAAAAGCGCATGCGGTTGGACCGACTCATCAAGCTCGTCTCCAATGCGATGAAAGGAGAAACGAATATGGCGTTTAAACCCTTCGACACCAGTGAGATCGACGCACTGCGCGAGCAGTATGCCGCCGAGGCGAAGGCACGCTGGGGCAATACCGAGGCATATCGCGAAAGCACGCGCCGAGAGGCGGGCTGGACGGAAACGGACCAAGCGGAAATGTCGGCCGCATCGGCGGAGATCTTTTCCGGCTTTGCAGCCCTTGTCGCCGCCGGCCCTGCAGATGCGCGGGTGCAGGCGCTCGTGGTGCGCTGGAAAGCGTTCATCAGCGAGCGCTACTACGATTGCACCGACGAGATTCTTGCAGGCCTCGGGCAGATGTATGTGCTCGATGCGCGCTTTACGCAGTCTCTCGACCAGTTCGGCCCGGGTACGGCAAAGCTGATGAGCGATGCCATCGCCCTCTATTGCAAAAAATGACGGTCTTATGAGGAAAACCGGCGGAGCTGCTTGCTCCGCCGGTATGTTGCATCTGTCGGCAATCAGGCGTTGTCTCGCAGCATCTTCCGGCGAAAGGCGAGCACGGCGGCCGCAAGCGTCAGCGCGGCATAGCCGATCACCCACCAGAGGTGCGGCATGATCGCGGCGTAGTCCCCGCTCACCGCGGCGCGCCCTGCTTCCACCGCGTGAACAAACGGCAGCGCATACGCGATCTTTTGAATCGCTCCGCCGACAAGCGCAAGGTCAAACCACGCCCCGCTGAGCCACGCCGAGAGGTTGGTCAGCAGCGCCCCGCAGACGCCGCCCACCTGCTTGTCGTTGAGCAAGCTGCCGCAAAGCAGGCCGATGCCGATGAACAGCGCCGCCGTCGGCAGTGAAACGGCGAGCGCAAGCAGCACGTTTGCCGTCAGGCGCAGGCCGAGCACGCCGGCCACCGCATAGCAAATCAGCACCTGTGCCAGCGCCATCGGCAGCAGCGGCAGCGTATAGCCGAGGATATAGTCCGCCGCGCGCATCGGTGAGGCAAACAGCCGCAGCAGAAACGCCGTCGAGCGATCCTTGCTGATCAGCGTCGCCGAGAAGAGCGCGATAAACGAAAGCCCAAACACGGCGATGCCCGGCGTCAACCGCTCGAGCTGAAACAGCGCGACCGGGATGCTCCGCTGAATCGCGTTCATCAACAGAAGCAGCACCACCGGAAAGCCAAGCCCAAACACGAGATTGAGCGGGTCGCGCAGAAGCTCCTTTGTATTCCTGCCGGAAAAGGCGGTCAGCGCGTTCATGCGATCTCCCCCTTTGGCGCCGCCAATGCAACAAACGCATCCTCAAAGCAAGCCGCTCGAGTTTGTGTGATCAGCTCCGCAACGGTGCCGACGGCGGCAAGCCGCCCATTCTCCATTACGCCCACGCGGTCGCTAAGCGACTCCACCTCCTCGAGGTAGTGCGTGGTGAGCAGTATGGTCACCCTTCCCTTGAGCCGGCGGATCACCGCCCAGAGCTCACGCCGGGCGATCACGTCCAGCCCAAGCGTCGGTTCGTCCAGAAACAGGATCTTCGGCTCACCAATCAGCGCCATGCCGATGCTCAGCCGCCGCTGCATGCCGCCGGAGAGCGTTTTTGCCCTGCTCCCGCCGATCTGCGCCAGCCCGAGCTGCTCGGCTGTCCGCCGCGCTTTTTCCCGCGCCGCAGCGGCATCCGCGCCGCAGATGCGCGCCATGAGCGCGAGGTTCTCCAGCACGCTGAGATTTCGCGCAACCGCGGTCTCCTGCGGCGAAATGCCGATATGCGCCTTCGCGCGCTGCGGTGCGCGCACGATGCTCTCCCCGAGCAGGCAAGCGTCACCGCTCGTCGGCTGCGTCAGTCCGCAGAGCATCTTGATGGTGGTCGTCTTGCCCGCGCCGTTGACGCCGAGCAGCGCAAACAACTCGCCTTGCGCGATATCGAGGCTCAGCGCATCCACGGCGCGCACCGCGCCGTAGACCTTTGTCAGTTCCTCAGCCCGGATCGAATACCGCATATCCTTCTCCATCTCTTGCTAGTCTTCGTTTGCATGCCTGCGCACCTGCTCTGCGATCTCGTCGTAAGCCGCCTGTTCCGGCGAACTCTTCCCCTCCGCATCCGGCGCGGTGCGAAAGATCGCGCCCGCGACCTGCGAAAGGAACGCATCACTCTTGATGAGCGCAAGGCCGGCCGCCTCATCCCCCAGCACAACGAGGCTGTCCCCCGGCTGTATGCCGAAGAGGGCGCGCGCATCCTTGGGTATTACGATCTGCCCCTTTTCGCCGACCTTGACGGTTCCGAAGATATGCTTTCCTTTTGGCGCTTTCATCGTTCCACTCCTTTGTGCGATTGGTAAGTTATTTCATACTTTTCGTTTAATTATACTTATATCCTGTTTTTCTTCGTCTGTCAACCGATAAAAGAAAAACGCCCCCCTTTTCGAAGCGTTCCGTGTGTCAAAACGGCCTTGCAAGTGCTAGATCGCCCCCCGCCTTTGCAATCAGGCGAAAACGCCGAGATGCTCGAGCAGGATGCGCAGGCCGATGAGCACAAGCACGATACCGCCGACAAGCGTTGCACGATCCTGATACTTTGCCCCGAATTTGCAGCCGATCGCAACCCCGAGCATGGAGATTGCGCAGGTCGTGATGCCGATCACCGCGACGGACGGCAAAATCCGAACATTCAAAAACGCCAGCGATATCCCGACGGCGAGCGCGTCCACACTCGTTGCAAACGCAAGTCCGACCAACTCCTTGAGATCCAGCCGCTCCTCCGCTTGGCAGGCTGCCGCGTCCTCGCCCTTGATCGCGTCGTAGATCATCTTGCCGCCGATGACACAGAGCAGGCCGAATACGATCCAGTGATCGAGGCTGGTGATCAGGTATTCAAACTGCTTGCCCAGCAGCCAGCCGAGCAGCGGCATCAGCGCCTGAAATCCGCCGAAAAAGAGGCCGATCACCGCGGCGCGGCGCCAGTTCATCGTGCGCAGGTTCAACCCCTTGCAGGTGGACACCGCAAAGGCGTCCATCGACAGCGCAATGGCGGTCAATAGCAGCTCAACAATCGACATTTGGTCAATCCCTCTCTTACTTTTCCGCTGCGCCGCGGATTTTTGCGGATATGATCTCGGCCGCGCGCTCCATCTGCCGCGCATCCTCCTCACTGAAGCGGCCGGGATGCGGGCTGTCGATGTCCAGTACGCCGATCGGCATGCCGGCCTCATCACGCAAAACGGTCACCAGTTCGCTCCGGCTCGCCTCATCGCAAGCGATGTGCCCCGGAAAAGCGCGCACATCCGCAACGCGCTGCGTGCTGTTGGACGCAATCGCCGCACCGCAGACTCCCTGCCCCGCGGCGATGCGCACGCAGGCCGGCTTTCCCTGAAACGGGCCGAGCCGCAGCGCCCCCCGCTCCAGCAGGTAAAACCCCACCCAGTTGATCCGCGGGAGGAGCCCGTTTAGAAACGCGCTGGCGTTTGCAAGCGTCGCCATCACACCGTCCCGCCCATCCAGCAGCGCATCGAGCTGCTCGACGGAATCTATCTTCTGCGTATGCATTCCGTTGCCCTCCGTTGCCGATTCTGTCATGAGACCATTGTGCAATATTATAGTTGAAGCGGCTCCGCTTTACAAGTTTTCCAGCGCATGATAAAGTAGAAAACGGAAGCGAGGTTGGATATGAAGCTGGAAAAACGCCGTCAGTTTATCATCAATTTTCTCTATTTCGCCATCATCCTTGGCATCGTGATCCTGCTGGCGCGGTATGCGCTCGGGGTGCTGATGCCGTTTCTGATTGCGCTGCTGATTTCACTGCTGCTCAAGCCCGCGGTCGCTTTTTTACACGACCGGGTCAAGCTGCCGCGCGGCCTTACTGGGGTGGTGCTCGTGGTGCTGTTCTATGCATTGGTCGGCCTGCTGCTGATCGTCATCGGCGTTCAGCTCTTCGCCGCGGCAAAGTCCTTCTTCCTGCGGCTGCCCTCCATCTATACGAGTATCATCGTTCCATGGCTCAGCGACGCATTCGCCTCCATTCAGACGTTTGCGGAGCGGCTCGACCCGGAGGCTGCGGCGGCATACAACGTCGTCGCATCCAACGTAACGACCACGCTGGGCGATACCATCGTCAGCATCTCCAAGCAAGTCGTATCGTGGGTCACGAGCTCCACGCTCAAGGCGCCGGGGCTACTGCTCGACGTGCTCATCATGGTGATCTCCACCATATTCCTCACGGTCGATTTTCCGAAGATCCAGGCGTTCGTCATGCGTCAGTTCTCCGATCGCTGGCGTGCGCTACTGCATAACGCCCGGGTTCAGCTCGGACGCACGCTGTGGAGCTATTTGCGTTCCTATGCGATGATTTTGACCATCACTTTCCTCGAGATCTTCATCGGTCTGAGCATCATCGGCGTCGATAACGCCGCAGGAATCGCCATCGCGATCGCCGTGTTCGATATCCTCCCAGTCGTCGGCAGCGGTCTGATACTGCTGCCGTGGACGGTCTTTACGCTCATCTCCGGCAACATCGCCACGGGCATCGGCCTCGGCATTCTCTATGTGGTGGTCATCGTCGTGCGCCAGATCATAGAGCCGAAGATCGTTGGCGACCGCGTGGGGCTGCACCCCAT
>JAEWQH010000052.1 GCA_023399275.1 Bacillota bacterium | reverse complement strand
GGTCGCTCTCCAGCGTTGCCCTATCCTCTGCATGAGAAAAAGCAGTTTGAGCGTAACATTCGATCAACACGCAGTCAATGTCTAATCTCGCCGACGCAACTGTCCAATTTCACCGACGCAAGTGTCTAACCACGCCGACTCTCGGTGTCTAACGGCGCCGACATATTCAAAGGATTCGCTTAAAGAAGTAGACACCGCCATTGAAAATCTTTGGAAGGCTTTGGAGAGCGGCCAGTCAGCGGAGATGATTACCGATCGAATTGAGAAACGCAAGCAGGAGAAAGAAGAAGTCCAGACACAGCTTGCCATAGAAATGGGCAAAGATATCGTATACACCGAAGCGCAGATATATAACTTCCTGCATTCACTCAAAAGTGGAAATCTCAACGATGAAAACAACCAACGCGGAATTATCAATATATTCCTCCATTCCATTTATCTCAAGGATGACCGCTTCACGCTCATTCTAAACGGTGGAGACAAGCCCATCGTTATTGACGACATCCTGCTGGATGAAATTGAAGCGGATAACGAGGAATTTGAGTGTTCACGCATGGTTGCAGGTGCTCCACCAACTGACCCTTAGGCAAACTATTTTGCTCGATAGGGAAGGTAGATTGACCATCTTGTGTGTTATACAGGATGGTCATTTTATCGTCATAGAGGTATATCTTTTGCTTGCTTTTTTGTTGATTGGATTACAAACAGAAGAACACCGAAAAGGAATACGCCCATTCCTCGGTATTGAAACCAAGAAGCTTGTATGGTAGGACCGGATACAACGACGAACCAAACAAGCGGTAAACATGCAACAGCTAGATATATGCTTGACGATACCAGGTCTTTTTTCGTTTTCTTCCGCATTATGAACAGAAGCAACCAGACAATAAACGTGCCGATCGCAGACAGTAAAATATAAATAGGTTTATCAAACACCCTAATGAATACACGCCATATTACTAAGCCTATCCGATAGACGAACGAACTGTCCACGTTTCCAGTACTGAAAAATATCCGATCGCGCGCTGCGCTGAACCCATCGCCCAATGCGTTAAACTCCGTAAAAATTGTCGTAAGCGATAGTTTTCCGATCCACATCAAAATATAGCCAACCAACCAGCCAACAAATCCGCGTCCACTGAGACGGCACATCTGTTTTGCAGATATCTGCGGAGACTCTTGTTGATTAATAAAAAGAAGGGCAAGCATCGGAAACCCGAAAGTAAGAATTGGTGTTGTATAGAAATCGAAAAACTGCGTTATGGCCCCTAGAATAAAAAAATACATTGAATAGGTCAAGTACTTATATTCTCTTTTGGGGAGTAAGAGTATTCCTGCCATCGCGATTAAAAAGCAACACGAATACTGAAGCAAAGCTGTGATAATCGAGGGGTATAGCAAGCCGAGTGTCAATAAAAACGAAAGCGCGCCCGCAGTGCATTTTGTGCGAGTATGCAGGTACATGGCGGTTCCACCCGCAAGCAGAATAAAAACGATGCTTATAATACGGCGAATCTGTGTATAGGTAAAAAATGTCAGAAGCCACCTGGCCGTGACACGAAATCCACCCCAATAACGCGGATAGGTTTCATTTGGATCTTTTTGCTGTTCTATGGCGGTACGAAACGCTGTGACGCCGCCGGTTTGTTGCGAATTGGTTAAAACGGAAGCAGGGTCTTTCAGTGTGTTCATATAGTAACTCTGGTTAACGATGTAATAATCAGTATATACGTCTAGCTTACATGCCCAGTTTTCATTATCCAGAATACACGTGTTATTCGTGCTTAATTCAGCCTCTAATTGATTCAAAGAATATAGAACATTTGTTTCAACTCGTTTTTGCGGAAGTAATCCGGCCGTTAATAATAAAAACGATCCTATCAAGATAAGCGAAAAGAGTAAAATCAAGTATCGGGAGAATAAATGGACGATTTTCATCTCATTACCTCGGAATAAAGATTTCGATTATTTTGTAATAGATATAATATATCTCAACTGTTTTGGGTTTTCAATCTTTCAAACAGATGCACTCCAAAATTTGGAATCAGGAGAGCGGCTGCTGACGCTATCATGCTAATGTCTTGACATAAACATAAATACGATAGCGTATAGACGTCAAATGAAACAAGGAGGATGTGAAAAAAGAAAGCGTATCGGAAATCATGTAAACCTCACCCGAGAGCAGGCGCGCCAAGCAGTCTCTGATTTCATCGAGCGATTCTACAACCCAAAGAGGATTCAAAAGTCCCTTGGTTACCTTTCCCCTGTGGATGCGCTTACCTTATGCATTCAAGTGGCTGATCTAGCCCCCGAAAACCGGACCAGGTTGTTTCCTTTGAGCAACCAATCGATATTCTTATTGCGCATCAGGTTGCGGCGGCAGGTATTCATATTCCGTTCACAGTTTGTTTGATTGCCCGGGATACCATCCCATGATAAAATCAATTGGTATCATAGGTTCGATATGTCTGTTTGAACCACGCGGAGGCAGGAGATTGCATGGGTTTGTTTGACACATCCGATATCGGGATCGACCTCGGGACATCCTCGACGCTGGTCTTCGTCAAGGGCAAGGGGATCGTACTCAAGGAGCCGTCCGTCGTCGCGGTGGAGCGTGTCACCGGCCGCATTACGGCCATCGGTGAAGAAGCGCGCAAGCTTATGGGCCGTGAACCGGCGGACATCGTTGTCATTCGGCCGCTGCGTGACGGCGTTATCTCCAACTTTGACGTGACGGCGCGCATGCTGCGCTACTTTTTTCAAAAGGTGGTTGGAACGCGGCTGCTCTACCGGCCTCGCGCGTTGGTCTGCGTGCCCTCGGGGGTGACGGAGGCGGAGAAGCGCTGCGTTATCGAAGCATCAAACGAGGCAGGCGCGCGCTACAGCTATCTCATCGAGGAGCCGATCGCCGCGGCCATCGGCGCAGGGCTCGATATCAACAGCGCGTCCGGACACATGGTGCTCGACATCGGCGGCGGGACGACGGATATCGCGGTGATTTCACGCGGTGCAACCGTGATCTCCGATTCCATCAAGATGGCGGGGGATAAGTTTGACGAGGCGCTGCGCGGCTATATGAAGCGGAAACACAGCCTCTACATCGGCGAGCGCAACGCGGAGGACATCAAGATCGCTTACGGGCGCGCGCATATTGAAAAAGAACAGCGCGTCATAGAGGTTCGAGGCAGAAATGTCGTTACGGGACAGCCGGAGGCGATTCCGATCGGCACCAACGAGATGGTGGACGCGCTGAGCGAGCCGCTCTCGGCCATCATGGGGCGGGTGCGCGCTCTGTTGGAGCGTACGCCGCCGTCGCTGGCGAGCGACATAGCAAGCGCAGGCATCGTGGTCACCGGCGGGGGCGCATTGCTCGCCGGATTCGACCGGTACGTCACGGAGCGCACGAACGTCCCCTGCCGGATCGCGGAGGATCCGGTCTCCTGCGTGGCCATCGGAACAGGGCGCGTGCTGGATGATCTGAAAAAATACAACGCGGCCATCTATGACTATCGCCGCGGGGAATACTACGATAGTTGAACAATGTCGGATTTAACGAATCTTAAAAAATTGTTCAACCAAATGACACGATTGGTTGCTATACTCAGCATGTTTCAGGATCGGGCGCTGTCTACCGGCGGCGCTGGGAGACGAAACCCAAAGATGGATTGCTATCATCAGCATGACACAGGATTTGGATGGATAGGCGGCGGCAAAATTGCTGCGAGCCGAAAGGAGTCTAAACGTGCCTACTGACCCCAGTATTGAACGAAAGCGCACAAAGGCGAGCTCCGCGCAAAAAGACCGGACCGGGCGCAGCGGCGCAGCGCGGGGGAAAGCTCCCGCGGCACCGCAGAAGTCCGCGCGGGCGGCTGCCTCCGGTGGCGAACGCCGCACGGCAAAGGGTGCAGCGCATATGGCCGCCGCGTCAAAGAGCGCAGGCGCACGAACGGATGAAACGCGTACAGCGCGCATGACGGCGCAGAAGAAAACTGCGCAAGCCGCGCAGAAAAAAGAGACGCAGGCCGCGCGGAAGACATCCGCAAGGGACACCTACGAATCCCGCTACGCGGCGACAGCCGCTCCAAAGAAAAAAAAGAAATTCAAGCTCAAGCGAACCCTCAAAAAGCTCGGCAGGCAGCTACAGGCATTCGGAGCAAAGCTGGTTCAGGTGGAGGACCTGCCGGAGACGGAGGTTGCCGCGTCCGCCGAAAAGAGCGCTTCGTTGCTACCCAAAGACGGAGCCGCGGCGGCGCGTAGCACGCTGGACAAAGTAAAAAAAGCGCTCCTCACCGCGCTGCGGTTTGCCGCGCGGGGCGTATACCTCGGGATTCGCAAGTTCTACGCCTTTCTGATGAAGCTGCCGCAGCGTACGCTCCTCATCGGCAGCGGCGCGTTTGGCGTACTCCTCATTGCGGTGATCATCCTGGCCATTACGCTGCCGGGGAAAAACACCAAGGCGGATGAGGGCGAGCAACTGGCTGCCTTTACGGCGCTGGAGGCTGAGCAGACCGCGCTGGAAAACGCGACGATCGACGGCACCCAGACGGATGGCGATGCGACGGCGGACGGCACGGTCTCGACAGATACCGAAACTGCCGAGCAGACCACCAAGACGAGTACGACCGAGTCTACGGCGGAAGCGGTGTTCACCAGCGAGTTGAAATCGGGGGACGACGATCCGCTCATCGCCACGATCCAGACCCGACTGATGGAGCTCGGATATATGGACTCCGACGAGCCGACGGAGCACTTCGGCTCTCTGACGCAGAGCGCGCTCAAGAGCTTTCAGCGGCACAACGGCCTTTTGGAGGACGGAATTTGCGGGCAGGAGACCTATACTGCGCTCATGAACGAGGAAGCAAAGGTCTATGTCATGCAGTTGGGCGACTCCGGCGCGGATGTCGAGGGCGTTCAACAGCGGCTCTATGAGCTGGGGTACCTCGATAACAAGGCGAATATCCTCGGTACGTTCGGCGAAAAGACCGAGGTCTCCGTAAAGGCTTTTCAAAAGAAAAACGACCTGACTGCGGACGGCAAAGTCGGATCGAAGACCTTGGAGATGCTTTACGGCGAGGATGTGGTCGGCAATGCCTTTACCCTCGGTGATGAAAACCAGGTGATTTACGATTGCCAGGTCGCGCTCAAAAAGCTCGGCTACATTACCTTTAAGCCGGACGGCGTGATGGGGAAGGCTACGGTCTCCGCCATCAAGGCCTTTCAGCAGGCAAACGGTTTGACGCGGGATGGCGCGCTCGGCCCCGTAACGCGCGATTTGCTTCTCTCGGGTGATGCGCAGGCGATGGTGCTGCAACTCGGTGATTACGGCACGGATGTGAAGAACATGCAGCAGCGCCTTGCCAAGCTCAACTATCTCTCCAGCGCGAATGCAACGGGCTACTTCGGCGAGATCACCGAGGATGCGGTCAAGGCGTTCCAAAAGCGCTCCGGCTTGACGCAGGACGGCAAGGTGGGCAGCGTGACGCTGACCATGATGAACTCCTCGAGCGCGAAAAAGGCATCCTCTTCGCCGTCGAGCAGTAAGGAGTCCTCCAGCGGGTCAAAGGGCAGCTCGTCGTCGAGCGGCTCGAGCAGCAGCTCCGGCAGCTCCGGCAGCAGCGCGTCCAACAAGACCGGCGTGGAAAAGCTCGTGGACCTCGCGCAGAGCAAGATCGGCAGCAAATATGTGCGCGGTGCAAAGGGGCCGAATACCTTCGATTGCTCGGGATTCGTCTACTGGTGCCTCAAGAACGCGGGCGTGAGCACGAGCTACATGACGTCCATCGCCTGGCGCTCGACGTCGCGCTACCAGCGTATTACGAGCATGAGCTCGATTGAGCGCGGCGATATCCTCGTGTTTTCCGGTGAGACCGACTCGACCGGCCACGTGGGCATCTATCTCGGCAGCGGGAAGATGATCGACGCCAGTTCCTCCGAGGGCAAGGTGCGCCAGTCCTCCTCCGTACTCAAGTCCGGCGGATACTGGACCAAGCACTTCATCTGCGCATACCGCGTGTTCTAAGCCGCGGCGCGGAGGAGATAAAACAAAATTTGCGCGGGACCGGCGGATTTGAGCCGATCCCGCGCATCCGCTTATCATGGGAGGGAAGATCGTGCGAAGGTTCGTCGGGATGCTCTGCGCCGCGGTGGCGCTTTGTTCGGTGCTGCTGATGCCGGGGCGGACGCGGGCGATGGACGAGTTGAAAAACGACGATCCGGAAAAATACTATATCCTGCTCGATCTGAAAAATCAGATCGTCACCGTGTTTGAAAAGGACGAAAACGGCGAGTATACAAAGGTGGTGCGCCGGTTTCTCTGCTCGAGCGGGCGCACGGACGTGGATGAGGCGGACCCGGAGGATGAGGCTACGCCAACGCCGCGCGGCATCTGGAAGATCGGCGGGCGGGAGCGCTTTGGCAAGTTCGCCAACTTTGGCGGCGAATATGCGCGCTACTGGGTGCAGATCGTGGGCAGCATCTACTTCCACTCGCTGCTCTTTGGCGAACGCTCGGTGGATTCACTCAAGCGAAAGCCCTACAGCGACATGGGCTCGAAGGTGTCCCACGGCTGTGTGCGGCTGTATGTGGAGGATGCCCGGTGGCTGTACTACTACGCCTGTCCGGGGACGACGATAGAGATCAGCGCAACCGAGCCGAGCAACCGCGACCTCAAACGCGCGCTGAAGAGCGAGATGTCGTTTGCCGAATACGACGCATTTCAAAAGACCATTGTAGACGAAGCGGCGGAGCTGCCGAACCCGCGCGCTTGGGTCACGGTGGAGGGCGCGCGCATGCGTAAGGGCAGCGGAAACGGCTTTGACAGCGTAGCCCGGCTGGCCGTGGGGGACGAGCTGGAGGTGCTGCTCGACAGCGAGGTCTGGGTGAAGGTACGCTTTGGCGAGAAGGAGGGGTATGTCCTGCGCGGCTACATCTCTTACCGTGAGGGCGAGATGGACACCCGGGAGGATGCGGATCTGCTTCGCTCGACGGAGTGGCTCTATGCCGAGCCGAGCTTGGATGCCGAGCAGATCGTCAAGGCGCCGGCGCGCGTCTCCATTCAAGTGCTGGAGACGACGGAGGACGGATGGACGAAGATCGCCTACCAAAACGAGACGGGCTATGTCAAACCGAACCGCATCATCAAGGGCTGGGGCATCATTCTGGATTGAAGGATGCGCAGCAGAGGGCGAAAACAAGGCGCGGATGGTCTTCCGCGCCTTTTGCGTACCCACAAAACTACGGGTTCTCCGGATACCAGCTGAGCGTAGGGGAAAGTGTGCCGTTTTCGGCCGTGCCGCCGGAGAGCAGCTTGACCGCCTCAACGTAGCAGCGCGCACCCGCGTCCGCCTCGTTTGCCCCGGCGGCGCAGAGAAGGATGGGCGAAAGTTTGCCCGCGGCGCCTGCATCCGACGCGGCGGAGAAGACCTCGAGGTCGTCGCGGCCAAGGCTCGCGAGCGTATCCGCAGCGGCGACCGCCAGCGCACCGGATTCGGCATAGATCGCGTCCAGCATGCCGGGATAATAGCGCGTGAGCGTCTCCGTCAGCCAATCCGCAAGCGCGGTTTCCGCGGTGGATGCAAAGTACTCCTGCTTTGCAAATACATCCGCATTCGCCTTGGCGGCGGCCCAGACCGCGTAGGCAGCGCTGTCCTCGGCGGAGAAGAGACCGATCATACGTACGGGCGCCAGATGCGGCGGATAGCTCAGCGCGGCGTCCAGCGCGAGCTGCGGCGCGTCGCCGGCGGCATACGTCAGGTGCGGCGTGCCGGCCGGTACGCTTTGCCCCGCCGCGGCGAATACATAGAACGGGATCGAGGCTTGCGGCAGCGTATCCGCTGCGTCGGCGAGGTATACGATGGCGGCCGCCTCTCCCTCGGGTCGATATGCGGCGAGCGCATTCGGCCCGCCGTCGATGGAGACGATCTCGACACCCGCGCCTGCCGCCGCGGAGCGAATGCCTTCGAGAAATGTCTGCGCGTCCTCCGCGCCAAAGACGGCAATGGTGCGCGGTTCCTCGGGCGCCGGTGATGGGGTGGGCGCGGCAAAAAGCGTTGGCGCGGCCGACTGCGCGTCCGAGCCGGCCGAGCAAGCGGCGAGGGGGAGAAGCAGGATCGTCAGCAATACGAAAATGCGTTTCATGCGTCTAGTATAGCACGGCCAGCGCGCGCGGTAGTAGTCGGCCGAGCGAATTTGGCGCGAAAAAAACCGCCGCGCAGTCAGCGCGGCGGCGAGAGGCCTGCGGCCGGCGATCCTCACTCGGCCGGTGTAGGCGTAGGGACGAACGATTCGCCGTAGAGCAGGATATTGAGCTGATCTGCCGCTTCGTCGAGATCAAACTGCAGTTGGTCGGTCTTCGTGCCGTCCTCGTCCACATAGTTGGAGTAGGTGCCTTCCGCGGGGATGGTCGTCTTTGTGAAGGTCATCCCCTTGCTCAGCAGCAGCTTGGCCAGATCGGTCATCGTATCCAGCTTCATATTCGTCGAGATGTACTGCGAGGCAAACGTGATGAGCGCGAGCACGCTCTGTTCGTTCATCTCCTTGGTCACCTTCTGGAACACGAGCTCTATGATCTCCTGCTGGCGGTTGACGCGGTCAAAATCATTGCCGCTGCCGCCGTCAACACCCGTGTGGCGGTTGCGCGCGTAGATGAGGCACTGTGCGCCGTCGAGGTGGATCACCCCCGGATCCGATTTGATCGTGGACGCTTTGCGCACGATATCCGGCTCGTTGACGAAGTCGCCCTTGATGCGGTCGTTGATGAAGTTGATCTCTGCCTGGTCGCAGTCCACATCCAGCCCGCCGATTTGGTCGATGAGCGCGGCGAAGCCGTCGAACCCGACGGTGATATACTCCTGAATATCGAGCTTGAAGTTTTCGTTGAGCGTGTTGATCAGTTCGCCCGGGCCGCCGCCGCCGTAGCCGCCGCTGAACGCGCCGTTGAGCCGGCCGTAAAACGTGAACCGGCCGCTCTTGCCGACGCGGTGCACGCGCGAGTCACGCATGAAGGAGATCAGCGTGATCGTTCCCTGATCGGTATTGATCGAGGCGAGCATCATGGAGTCGGAGCGGCCCTCTGCGCTGTCGGTCGCCTTGGTGCTGCGCGAGTCGGTGCCCACGAGCAGGATATTGACGATGTTGTCCGCCTTGGCTTCCTCTTCATAGATGGGCATCAACGTCGGCGTGGGGGTGGGCTCGCTAAGCACGACCTCCACAGGCTCCGGTTCTTCCGAAAGGACGAGATCCACCGGCTTTGCAACGGTCTCGACTGCGTCGGCCCGCATGCTGGTGAGCACGTAGATGCCGACGATAAGCACGGCCAACACGAGCACGGCCAGCACGATGAGCACGATCTTCATGATTTTCGACATGGGTACACCTCGTTTATCTGAACTCATTACACTCTGTAAAACGCAACCATAATACCACACCGCCTCCCGGGGATTCAATCAAAACGGCAAAACTCACAACTTGTTTACATCTGTTTTTTCGCCCGATCCCCGCGGCGTGCACGCCATGCGGTGGTGGGAAAAAGCGCCCGTGCTCTGTCTCAAGCGCGGGCGCCGTTGCTTCAGGCGTTCAGCTCGTCTATGACGTGGCGGACAGCGCGCTCCACGCTGCCTTCGTCAAACGGAAGCTCGAGTCCGGCGAGCCGCAGCAGGTCAAAATATCCCTTGCTCCCGCCTGCGCGGCAGAGCGCAAGATACGACTGCCAGGCCTGCGCGTGATCCTGCTTCATCCGCCCGTAGAACTGGAAGGCGCAGACCTGCGCCAGCGCATAGTCCACATAATAGAAAGGATAGAGGAAGATGTGCTGCTTCTGCATCCAGAATCCGCCTTCCTCGAGGAAGGGCACGCCGTCGTAGTCGCGCCAGGGGAGATACTTACGCTCGATCTCGTGCCAAACCGCCCGGCGCTCTTTTGCACTCATGGCGGGGTTTTCGTACACGCGGTGCTGGAATTCGTCCACACTCACCAGATAGGGGATGGTGGAAAGCGAGCCGGCAAGATGCGCATACTTCGCTTTTTCTGCGTTGTCCGCACCAAAGAAATCCTTCAGGTACGGGTAGGCGAAGTGCTCCATGGTCATGGAGTGGATTTCGTTGACTTCGCTGGTGGAGCTCAGGTAGGCCGGCAGCGGCTGACTGCGCATGGCGGTATAGCCCGCAAATGCGTGCCCCGCCTCGTGCGTGAGCACGTTGACGTCCGCCGCCGTTCCATTGAAGTTGGAGAAGATAAACGGCGCCTTGTAGTCGAAGAGATAGGTGCAGTAGCCGCCGAGGTGTTTGCCGGGGCGTGTCTCCAGGTCAAACAGGCCGTGATTTGACAGAAAATCGAAGAACTCGCCCGTCTCGGGGGAGATTTCGCGATACATGCGCTGCGCGATTGGAACCAGCACGCTCTCGCCGCCGACGGGGTCTGCGTTGCCGTCGGGGAAGATGCACGTCTCGTCGTAATACTTGAGCTTCTCTACGCCGAGGCGCGCTGCCTGCGCCTGCCGCAGCTTCTCCACGGCGGGGACGATGACGGCACGAACCTGCTCGCGAAAGCGCGCCACGTCCTCCGGGCCGTAGTCCGCGCGGTGCATGTTGAGGTAGCCAAGCGCCGTATAGTCCGCAAGGCCGAGTTTTTTCGCCATGCGCACGCGCACCTTGGTGAGCTTGTCGTACTGTTCGTCCAGTTTTTCCGATATGCCTTCGTAGAGCTTCGCCCAGGCAAGAAAAGCCTCCTTGCGCTCCGCGCGGTCGGGGCTTTCCATGTGCTTGAGCAGGCCGTAGAAGTTGACTTCCTCTCCGCGGAAGGTGGTCTTGCACGCGGCGGTAGTCTTCTTGTAGACGTTTTCCAGCTTGCCCTGCAAAATCAGATCGGGGACGACCTTCGTGCTCTGGGTCTTGTGGTCGATCTCGGCGAGCGTGAAAAGCTGCCGCCCGTATTGCGCCTCAAACTGCGCGCGAAAGGGCGAGCGAAGCAGCGTCTCGGTAAACGCCTTGCTCACGGGCATCAGCTGCGCGACGGCGCGGTTGAAAAACTGCATCTCGCCGTCATAAAACTTATCCGCGGTGTCCAGCGTATTTCGAATGCTCGCAACGACATAGCTCGTTTCGAGGTGGCCGGTTTCCTCCTGTGAGGCGAGGTACGCCGCGCGCGCCTGCTCGTAGGTGTCGGCTTTCTTTAGGGCGCGCAGGTGCGCCTTGAGGCTCTTTTTCAGCGCGCCCATTTCCAGGCGGCTGTATTCGATCTTTGAAAACACATCCATCTTCAGCGCGTCCGAGCCCGCCGATTTGCTTGCGATATCTTCCATCTTGGTCGCTCCTGGTTTCTTTGAATTTCCGTCTGCTGCAGCAGCCGGATACAGGGGTATTGTAGTACGTGCGCACCGTGTATTGCAAGGCGAATGCGCAATCGGCGGCGGAATCTGCCCGGCTCCGCCGCGGTTGCCAACGCGAGGTTTACTTTTTTTGAGCGTTCGGGGTATAATGGACACAAATCACCTCCCCGCGTGCGGATGGGTACAGCGAGCCGCCCAAGGGCGGCGCGGCGGCTGGGAAGCGGCCAAAAAGCCGTATCACGTCAGCCAAACGATATCGGGAAACGGAGAGCGCTGTTGTTCGGAAATGCGTTTAAAAAACTGTTGCTTGCGCTTGCGGCGCTCGCGCTGCTGCTCGGCCTGGGCGCAGGCGTGCTCTTTGGCGTGATGCCTGCGCTGCGATACGACGTTTGGGCGGCGCAGCAGACGCCGACCGCCACGCCGGCGGAGCCTGCGGATACGCCCGCGCCGACGCCCACGCCAAGCATGGAGCCGACGCCCACGCCGCAGATGGAGCCGGAGACGGCGGAGGAATGGGTGGAGCGCTATATGACGACCATGAGCCAGCAGGAGAAGCTCGGGCAGCTGCTCATGTTTGGTTTTTCCGGCACGGCGGACGTGCAGGATCCCTTCCTGCAAATCTGGAACGACTACACCGTAGGCAATGCAATTCTCTACGGCGCGAATATCAAGAGCGGCAACAGCGACGGCGGGTTCGGGCAGGCAAAAAAGCTCACCGCGCAGATCACCAGCCGCATCGACAGCGATATTCCGCCGCTGATCAGCATAGACGTCGAGGGCGGCAGCGTCGTGCGCTTTCGCTGGGATCCGCAGCCGGTATCCGCGCGCTCGCTCGGGCGGCGCAGAGATGCGGACTATGCTGCGCAGCAGTTTCAAACCATCGGAGAAAAGCTCGTGAGCATCGGCATCAACATGGACCTTGCGCCCGTGCTGGATGTCGCCGAAGACCCCATGGAGACCTTTCTGGAGACGCGGATCATCTCTGAGGACGCAAGCATCACCGCCGCCATCGGCAGCGCGATCATCGAAGGGCTGCATGCGGGCGGCTGCCTTTCCGTCGCCAAGCATTTTCCCGGGCACGGCGGTACGCTGGAGGATTCCCACGTCGTGACGCCTACGGTGAACAAGACGCTTGCGGCGCTGCAAAGCTACGACTTGGTCCCGTTTGCAAGCGCGATCGAATCCGGTGTGGACGCGATCATGGTTGCGCACGTGCTCTATCCCGCGCTGGACGAGGCGGATGTCGCCTCCGTAAGCGAGCCGATCATAACTGGGCTGCTGCGCGGCGGGATGGGGTTCGACGGGCTGGTGATCAGCGACGATTTCCGCATGGAGGGGCTGACGAGCCGCTATGCGGCCGGTGAGGCGGCGGTGCGCTTCCTCCTCGCGGGGGGCGATATCATCGTCTGCGGTACGCAGAGCGACACGCAAAAGGCGATCGCGCAGGCGCTCAGCACTGCGGCGGCGGACGGGCGGCTGACGCAGGAGCGCATCGACGAAAGCGTGCGGCGGGTGCTGCTCAAAAAGCTCTCGCTTGGCACATGGGATATCGAGGCGGCGGTGGCGGCGCGCGCGGCGCAGGAGAACTGATCAAACGACCGGCTCCCGGGCAGCGAAAGAAGGATGCGGCCGGGAGAATCTGCAATCGGGGCCGAACGACCGGAGGCGTGTGCTTCCGGCCGTTTTTGTCCGCGGGAGAGGGGATTGCGGGGAAAGTCGGATTTCTACGCGCGCTGCGCCTTGATTTCCTGCGCGCCGGACGATAAAATGATAACATGGAAGATTGTAACCAAGGATCGCACCGCGCGGGGATGCGCGGCTGGCTGCTGCTATTGCTCTGCGCCGTCTCCGCGGTGCTGACGGCTTTTGTTCCCGCCGGGCTGCTGGTTGCGCCGGCGCTCTGGGCGTTTGCCGCGGTGCGGACGAAGCCGCACTGGATCATACTGCCTGCGACGGTCTTTGCCGTCGCCATGTTTGCGCTCGACAACGCGGTCTCTGCCGCCGGGCTGACCGGCGCGGCGGTGCTTGCCGCAGTGCTGCTCAGCGTGCTGATGACGCGCGGCGCTGGCAATGCGGACACGGCGCTGCTGCTTGCCGGCGTGTTTCTTGCCGGACTGTATGCCGCGCTCTGCCTGCCGGGGGTTCTCGATGGCAGGGGGGCGTTTGCGGATATTCAGAGCGCGATGGCGACTGCAGGCGACCTGTACCGCGCGGCGCTTGCCCAGACGCCGCAGATCAGCCAGGAGATGGCCGCGACCGCTACGGAGATGATCGACGCGCTCTACGAAGCCGTGCCGAGTGGGTTTGTCGCCGTACTGTGCGTTTTTGCCAGCGTGCTGGGGCTTGGCAACCTGCTGCTTTTTCGGCTTTTTTGCCGCAGGCATGCGGAGATTTCGATCTCGCCGATCCGGCCGTTTCGCGAGTGGACGCTGCCGCGCAGCCTGACGCTTGGGCTTTTTACGATGCTGATCGGCTCGCTGATTCTGGAGCTTGCCGAGTGGGAATATGCCGTGAGCTTCGCCGTGACGGTGAATGTTCTCGTAGCGCTGCCGCTGCTGCTGCTGGGGCTCTGCGTGGTGGATTTTTTCATCGTCCGCTCGCAGAAGAACATCGCGCTTAAGCGGGCGCTGACCTACACCGGCATCGGCATCCTGCTCCGGCTCGCACTCTATCCGCTGGTGCTGATCGGATGTTTTGACCTGATCTTCCGGCTGCGGGAGCGCATGCGCGGCATGCCGCCGCGTGCGGCAATCTAGCGCCGCGCGACACGGGCGCCCTGCCCGGCTTAATCGGAAAGTGAGACGATATGAAGAAGACGAAGACGATTCTCCTGCCGCTGGGCATACTGCTCGGCGTGCTCAGCCTCGCCATCCTCGCGTCCGGCTGGTATCAGGCCTATCGCCTGATCGCCGCGCTGAGCGCGCTCGGCGTGAGCCTGATCGTGTTCTTTGTCTCCCTCGGTCTGGAGCGAAAGCGCGCCGCCGCCATCCAGCGGCGCATGGACGATGTGTTCTCCGAAAACTCCAAGATCGCAGAACACCTCGTCAATCAGGTTTCGATTCCCTGCACGCTCGTTGAGGACGACGGCAGGATCGTTTGGCGCAACGAGGCCATGCAGAAGATATATGCAGGGCCGGATATCGTTCGCCTGCAGCCGAACTTCGATTTTTCCGCGCCGCTGGTCGCCGTGTCGGTGGAGCACGCGGGCAGCGTCTACCAGGTGATGAGCGTGCCGGTATACCGCGAGAAGGACGAGCGTGCCATGCAGTTTCAGTATTGGCTGGACCGCACGGAGGCCGCGCACTATCAGCGGCTCTTTGAAGAGCAGATGCCCTATGTCGCGCTCATTTACATCGACAACTACGAGGAGCTCTCGGCGGACGTGCAGTTTCACCGCGCGAGCGTGTTCTCGGAGGTGGAGCGGCTGGTGGCCGACTTTGTCAAAAGCGTGGACGGTGTGTACCGGCGCTATGAAAACGGGCGCTTCTTCGTCATATTTGAAGCGCAGCACCTGCCGCAAATAGAGCGGGCGCGCTTTCCGCTGCTGGAGCAGGCGCACGGGGTTGATACGGGCACGAATATGCTCGTTTCGCTCTCGATCGCCGTGGGCGTGGCGGATCGCATCGCGCATGCGGATGAGAGCGCGCGGCAGGCGATGGAGCTTGCACTGGGGCGCGGCGGCGACCAGGCAGTCGTTAAAAAGGGCAGCGGATACCTGTTCTATGGCGGCAGGCGCCAGCTCGAGGCGCAGCAGAGCCGGGTCAAGATGCGGCTCTTTAGCAAGGCGCTGCGTCAGTTGTTTGAGAACACGGGGGATATCTTCATCGTCGGCCACAGCCGGCCGGATCTGGACTGCATCGGCGCCGCGCTCGGCGTGGCCACCTGTGCCAATCACGCGGGCTCGCGCGCCTATATCGTGCTCGGCGAGCAGAACAACATGATCGAGCATGCGCTCGAGCTCATCCGCGAAAACCGGACGTTCAGCGAGATGCTCGTCTCGCCCGAGCAGGCGGAGCGGCTCATGCGGCCGACGAGCGTGCTCGTGGTGGTGGATACCCAGCGCGTAGGCTCGCTGGTCGCGCCGAAGCTGCTGGAGCTTGCAGGGCGCGTGGTCGTGATCGATCACCACAGGCGCGGGGCGGATCATATCGAAAACCCCACGCTGCACTTTCTCGAGGCGCGCGCATCCTCCACCAGCGAACTGGTCACGGAGCTGCTGCAGTATTTCGACACCAACATCCGCCCGCCCGCGCTGGTGTGCGGCACACTGCTGGCCGGCATCACGATCGATACCAAGCACTTTGCGTTCAACGTTGGCTCGCGCACGTTTGAGGCGGCGGGATATCTGCGAAAGAACGGCGCGGATACGAGCATGGTCAAGCAGATGTTTCAGGACGATATGGAGAGCTTTGGCGACGTGGCCACCACCGTGCGCAGCGCGGAGCTCCTGCCCGAAGGCGTCGCGCTGGCCAGCGTCGGCGAAGAGATCCGAAACGCGTCTCTCATCGCCGCCAAATCGGCGGACGAGCTTATCGGCATCAAGGGCATCGAGGCGGCGTTTGTGCTCGGGCGCGACGGCGAGAGCATCAGCGTCAGCGGCCGCTCGCTGGGCGGCATCAACGTGCAGATCATCTGCGAACGCCTCGGCGGCGGCGGACACCTGACGATGGCGGGCGCGCAGCTGACCAATATGGAACTCGACGAGGCGGAGGCGCAGGTGCGCAGCGCCATCGAACAATACATGCAGGAGGTACAGAGCATACCATGAAGCTTTTACTGGAGCAAGACGTCAAGGGGACGGGTAAAAAGGGCGAAATCGTGGACGTTTCGGACGGCTACGCGCGTAATTTTCTCCTGCCGCGCAAGCTGGCGACGCCCGCGGACGCACAGGCGATCAACGCTGCGAGCATTCAAAAGAGCGCCGCGGCACACAAGAAATTTCAAGCTGGCCTGGCGGCGCGCGAGCTGGCAAAGCAGCTCGAGGGCGCGGTCGTTACGGTGAAGGCTAAGGTTGGCGAAAACGGGCATCTCTTCGGCGCGATCACCGGCAAGGAAGTCGCGGCTGCGATTCAGGAGCAAAAGCAGGTGGAGGTCGATAAGAAAAAGATCGCGCTGACCGAGCCGATCCGTGCGCTCGGGGAATACAACGTGCGCGTAAGCCTGTATGAAAACACGTTTGCGTCGGTCAAGGTCGTCGTAGAAAAGTGCTGATCAAAGCGCGGCCGGGTGCAACGGCCTGACGGCCGGATGCGCCAAACCGACTTTCGAAGGGATCGCAAAAGCCGATGGAACAATATGAATTCAGCCAGCCGGAAGGCGCAGTGACCACGCTGCCGCACGCGAGCGACGCGGAGCGCTCCGTGCTCGGCAGCATGCTCATCGACGTCGCCGCGCTGGAGGCCTGCCTCGAGCAGCTGCATGAGGAGGACTTTTACGTCCCTGCAAATGCAGCCATCTTCGCCGCCATGCGGGATGTGCGCGCGGGCGGGAACGCGGTGGACCTCGTGACGCTCACGGCCGAGCTGGAGCGGCACAATAAGCTGGATATGGCGGGTGGGCTGACGTACCTGACCGATCTGGTCACGTTTGTGCCGACGGCGGCCAACGTGCAGCACTATATCGGCCTTGTGGAGACTAAGAGCACGCAGCGCGCGCTCATTCGCGCGGGCGGCGAGATCATCCGCGATGGCATGGACGACGAGAAGGAGATCGAAGATACGCTCAACCAGGCGGAGAAGCGCATCTACGAGATCTCCATGCGCAAGGTGCAGGGCACGCTCGTACCCATGGAGCAGATCGTTCCGGAGGCGTACAACCTCATCGGCGAGCTGGCGCAGCGCCGCGGCAAGATCACGGGTGTTCCCAGCGGGTTTATCGAGCTGGATCGCATGACAAACGGCTTTCAAAAGAGCGACCTGGTCATCGTGGCCAGCCGCCCCGCCATGGGCAAATCGAGCTTTGCAATGAACATCGCCCAGTATGCCGCCGTGCACAATGCGCGCACGGTAGTGGTATTCAGCCTCGAGATGAGCAGCGAGCAGCTTGTCATGCGCATGCTCTGCACGGAGGCCTCGGTCGACTCCCAGCGCATCAAGGAAGGACTCATCGGCAACAACGAGATGAACGCGCTCATGGAGGTGATGGATCCCATGAGCCGGGCGAAGATCTATATCGACGATTCCAGCGGCGCGAGCGTGCCCATGATCCGCAGCAAGTGCAGGCGGCTTGCCGCGCGCGCCGGGCTCGACA
Organism: Bacillota bacterium; assembly: GCA_023399275.1. Taxonomy (GTDB): domain Bacteria; phylum Bacillota; class Clostridia; order Christensenellales; family CAG-138; genus UBA7703. The sequence continues at coordinate 46,267 of JAEWQH010000052.1, read as the reverse complement.
TGGTCGTCATCGACTACCTGCAGCTCATGCAGTCCAGTGGCAGCCGCAAGGACGGCAACCGCATGCAGGAAATCTCCGACATGACGCGCCAGCTCAAGCTGCTGGCGCGGGAGCTCAACGTGCCGATCATACTGCTTTGCCAGCTCAACCGCGGGCCGGATACGCGCACCGACCACCGGCCGGTGATCTCGGATCTGCGCGAGAGCGGCTCGATCGAGCAGGATGCGGACATGGTGATACTGCTCTATCGCCCCGCGGCCTATATGGATACGCAGGAATTCGAGATGGGCGACAACACGAGCCAGATCATCATCGCCAAGCACCGCCATGGTTCGACCGGCGTAGTCAAGCTGCTCTGGCAGGGCGAATATACGCGCTTTCGCTCCATCGCGCAGGAAAATCAGTGACGCGGATACCGCGATAAAGGAATCGGAAACGAATGAAGAACACGGACATGTTTGCAGACCTTACCGCCACGCTGGCGGAGCGGCTCTTTGCCGGGACGACGTATCCTTGGGAGGTGCTGCCGCAGATCAAGGCGTTTGTGCGCGCGCTCGGGCCGCAGCTTTCGCCGGAAGAATACGACCACCCGAGCGAGGAGGTCTGGATCCACAAGAGCGCGGTGCTGTATCCCAATACCTACATTGCAGGGCCGTCGATCATCGGCGAAGGGACGGAGGTGCGCCCCGGCGCGTTTATCCGCGGCAGCGCGCTCGTCGGCCGCGGCTGCGTGGTCGGCAACTCGACCGAGCTGAAAAACTGCATCCTCTTCGACAAGGTGCAGGTGCCGCATTACAACTATGTAGGCGACAGCATACTGGGCCACTACGCGCACATGGGGGCGGGCGCGATCTGTTCCAATGTCAAGAGCGACAAGTCGCTCGTCGTCGTGCGCCTCGGAGGCGTGGTTCACGAAACGGGGCTGAAGAAGTTCGGCGCGATCCTTGGCGACCACGTGGAGGTCGGCTGCAACAGCGTACTAAACCCCGGCACGATCATCGGGCCGCGCGCATCGGTTTACCCGCTCTCGCGTGTGCGCGGCGTGGTCGGAGCCGGACGCATCTTCAAGTCGCAGGACGATATCGTCGAGCGGCGTTAACGGGATAAGAACCGCAAAGCGGCGGGCGACGGGGCCCGATGCGCAAGCGGTTTTTTGCTGCCGGAACTCCCAAAGCGGAGAGCCGTTTCGGGGAAAAGAAACGCCCGTTTTTCGAACGCGATACAATTGTGAAAAGCTCGCAACATTCCGTACAATCCTCTGCCCGAGCCGGGGGAATCGGCTATACTATGCATATGATTACGTTTCGACACCACTCCAGATTTCTCACGTTTCGCCGGCCGCAGGGCGCGGTGCCTTGCGGCGCGAGCGTGCGAGTCGAGGCCGAGGTTGGCGGCGACGCAGGCGCGCAGGTGCAGCTGCGCCTTTACAACCAGCTCGGCGTAGAGTCTTTTTTTGATATGCGGCTGGAGAACGGGCGCGCCATCGCCGAGATCAGCATGCCTGAGGTGCCCTGCCTCGTCTGGTACTATTTCATCATCCGCACGCCCGACGGGCGCACCCAGTTCTATGGCGCGGATAGCGGAGAGGGGCGGTTGGAGTCCCACGCGCCGCGCTCCTATCAGATCACCGTTTATGACGGCGCGTTTACGACGCCGGCCCGCTGGCGCGAGGGGATCGTCTATCAGATCTTTCCCGACCGGTTTCGCAGGAGCAGCTGGGAGGACTTTCGCGAGCGCGCGAAGTACCACGCGAGCCTTGGGCGCTTTTTGCGCATCCACGACCGCTGGAGCGAAGAAGTCTGCTATACGCCCGCACCGGGACAGGAGGATTACGAGCCAAACGACTTCTTCGGCGGGGATATCAACGGCATCCGCGAAAAGCTGGACTATCTCGCGTCGCTGGGCGTGAGCGCGCTCTACTTCAACCCTGTCTTCGAGTCCGGCAGCAATCACCGCTATGACACGGCGGACTATCACCGCATCGACCCGATCTTCGGCAGCGAGGACGAGTTTCGCACCCTCTGCGCCGAGGCGGAGCAGAAGGGCATCCGCGTGATGCTCGACGGCGTATTTTCGCACACCGGAGCGGACAGCCGCTATTTCGACAAGTTTTCGCGCTATGACGATGTCGGCGCATATGAATCGGATGCATCGCCCTACAGAAGCTGGTACCGCTTTTCGGACGACCGCGTGCACTACGACAGCTGGTGGGGGTTCCCCAGCCTGCCAAACGTCAATGAGCTGGAGCCGGGGTACATGGATTTCATCGCGGGAGAGCACGGTGTGCTTGCGCACTGGGCGGAAGCGGGCGCGCGAAGCTGGCGGCTGGACGTGGCGGACGAGCTGCCGGATGAATTCATCCGCACCTTGCGCCGCAGGCTCAAGCAGCTTGATCCCGAGGGGATTCTGCTTGGCGAAGTTTGGGACGACTGCTCCAACAAATACGGCCCGGAGGGCAGGCGCGGCTATGTCAACGGCGACGAGCTCGACTGCGCGATGAACTACCCGTTTACGGAGGCTGCGATTTCGTTTCTGACCATGCGGACGGACGCATATGCGCTCGACCACACGCTGCAGACGCTGCGCGAGCACTACCCGAGGCTTTTTTTTGAGGCATGCCTCAACCTGATCAGCTCCCATGACATCCTGCGTGCGGCGACGTCGCTCAGCGGCGCGCCGGATCGCAACGCCCTCTCGCGCAAGCTTCAGGCGGTGTATCATCCGAGCGAGCAGGATCAGCAAAGGGGCTATCTGCGCCTCATCCTTGCCGCGGCGCTGCAGGTGGCGCTGCCGGGCGTGCCCTGCGTCTACTACGGAGACGAAGCGGGCATGACGGGGATGGGAGACCCATTTAACCGCGGCACCTATCCCTGGGGATCGGAAAATGCGGAGGTCTTCGCGGGCTACAGCGCGCTGCTTCGCGCGCGCAAGGAGAGCGGTGCGCTGAAACGCGGCCTCTGCCGCATGGGGGCGCTCTCGCCGGAGGTCTATGCCGTGCTGCGCTGGCTGCCGGAGAGCGGCGAAACAGCACTGCTGCTGATCAACCGCGCCGAGGGAGCGCAAACGGTGACGCTCCACCCGGACGACATCCCGCAGGGGGCGGACGGGGAGACGCCGGTTCCGCTGGACCGGATGATGACCGACGTGCTGACGCAGGAGACGATCACACCGAAAGACGGCGCGGTGCGTGCCGTACTTCCGCCGATCAGCGCCCGGCTGTACTGGACCAAATAGGCGCGGCTACCACGGCGATCTGCCGGCGCGCACCAAAATAAAGCGAGGGATACCGATGTTTCAACAAATGAAGAGAAGCCTGGATGAGCTCAATCGCGCGATGTTGATTCTCGCGCTGGTGTTTTCGCTGACCGGTATGATGTTTTCCCAATACGGCGGCTGGCCGCGGATCGTCTTTACAGGCATTGGCGCCGTGCTGCTGGTGCTGATGGTGCTGCGCATGACGAGCAGAAACACCGCCAAGCGCTATCAGGAGAACCTGAAGTACCTCACCTATGAGACCGCTGTGAAGAACTGGTTTCGCCGGACGTTCCGCACAAAGGGCGCGGGGGCGAAGAACACCGCCACGCGCGCGAAGCGCGCACGCAAGAACCCGACCTGGAGCGAGCTGAAGCAGTATAAATACCTCATCTGTCCCCAGTGCGCACAGAGGCTTCGCGTCCCGCGCGGCAAGGGGAGGATCCGCGTGACCTGCACAAACTGCGGAAACGTATTTGAAACGCGGAGCTGACGCCTCGCGGTAAAGCCGGCAAAAAAACACTTTCCTTTTCGGAAAATGATGATATACTAGTAAATAGCTAGTGATTAAAACAGCGATAGAATCATCTTTGGAGGACGATACGATGCAGGCAACGAAGGACATGCTCATCCAGCAGGTTATCGAGCTGGACGAAGGCACCGCCGACATTCTCATGAACGCAGGCATGCACTGCCTCGGCTGCGCTATGGCGCACGGCGAGACGATTGAGCAGGCTTGCGCGGTGCACGGAATCAATTCCGACGCGCTCATCAGCGACATCAACGCATATCTCGCGGGGAAGTAACGCGGGTACTCGGGCAACGTGCAAAAACAGGCCGCGGCGTCAATTCCGCGGCTTTTTGCTTGCCGCCAATCGTTGATGCAGCGCCGTGGATTTGGGGCGAAAAATGGAGCCGGGCGCGGGAGCGAGCGGCCCTTTATGCGTTGCAGCACAAGAAATGTGAATACGAACCCCTTGGATTATGCTGTTCGAAGGCGGTCGATGCTGTGCTCCCTGTGCCACCGCGCAGATTGGAGTGGCAGTCAGCGAAGTGATCCCGGCGGCGGGATCGTTATTGCGCATAAAGCCGCAGACGGGTAGAATATAGGCAGAGGCGCGTCTTACGCGACCGATCTGTGCTAGGGAGGCGAATGAAAATGCTGCCGATTCGATCCGAACTCATCAGCGGCGGGCTGGACGGGCAGCTCCGCGTTCTTTACGGCGACGCACTGGAGACGCAGAAGGCGAAGTATGCTGCCTTGGCGGATGCGTTTGAGAGTGCGCTGGGCAAGAGCGAGGACGCGGTGTTCTTCTCTGCGCCGGGGCGCAGCGAGCTTGGCGGCAACCATACCGACCACCAGCTCGGGCGCGTGCTCGCGGCGGCGGTGACGATGGATACCCGCGCCGTCGTCGCGCCAAGGAGCGACAACGTCGTGCGCATCCATTCGCGGGGGTATACGCCGCTGTGCGTCTCCCTTGACCGGCTCTCGCCGGATGCAGCGGAAGAAAACGCGAGCGAGGCGCTGGTGCGCGGCATTGCGGAGCGTTTCACGCAGACCGGGCGAAAGGTCGGCGGGTTCGATGCGGTAACCGCATCCGACGTGCCGAAGGGCTCAGGCCTTTCCTCCAGCGCGGCGTTTAGCATATTGGTCAGCACCATCTTCTCCGCGCTCTATAACGGGGGGCAGATCCCCCCTGTCGAGCAGGCGCTGGCGAGCAAATATGCCGAAAACAGGCATTTCGGGAAGCCCAGCGGGCTGATGGATCAGCTGGCCTGCGCGGTCGGCGGCTGCATCGCCATCGATTTTGAAAACCCTATGGAGCCGCAAATCGAGCGGATCGACTGCGATTTTTCTGCGCTCGGCTATGCGATCTGCATCGTTAACTGCGGCGGCAACCATGCGGACCTGACCCAAGAGTATGCCGCGGTAACGCGGGAGATGGGTGACGTGGCCCGCTTTTTTGGAAAGAGCGCGTTGCGCGAGGTGGACGAGGCCGATTTTTACGCTTCGATCGGCCGGCTGCGCGCAAGCGTATCCGACCGCGCCGTGCTGCGCGCAATGCACTTCTTTGGAGACGATGCGCGCGTGCCGCTGCAGGCTGCTGCGCTCAAACGGGGAGATATCAAGACGTTTCGCCGCCTGATGAATGAGAGCGGACGCTCGAGCTTCATGCTGCTGCAAAATGTCTGTCCAAGCGATCCTGCTGAGCGCGGGCTTGCGCTCGCGTTGGCGCTTTCAGAGCGCACTCTGGGCGAGCGGGGGGCCTGGCGCGTCCATGGCGGCGGCTTTGCGGGCACGATTCAGGCGCTTGTACCGCTGGATATGACGGCGGATTATCAGGCAGGGATGGAGCGTGTGTTTGGCCCGGGCTGCTGCTATCGCTTCGCCATCCGGCCCGTCGGCGGCATAAAGATCGGCTGACGTGCACAATCGCATACGAAGGAGAAACGCCGCTTCGAAGATTGCTTCGGGAGCGGCGTTTCGGACTTGCTTCGCGCAAAATTATGACCGGATGACGACTATGACGATAAACGCGAGCACGGAGACCAGCGTCTGAAGAGAGAGCGACATGGACACATCCGCGCGCTCCCGCTCGGTCTGCGTATACATGCTCAGGATGTATGGCGCCGGGGTGATGAAGAGGATGATGATCGCCCAGCGCAGCTCATCCGGGAGCGGGGCAAATGAGCCGATCACCAGCAGCGCGGCTGCGCAGAGAGCGGAGCACACCAGCGCGCGCATGCCGACCGATAGAGCCGCGGTGGCAAAGTTTTTGCCGGAAAACTCGATGTCGTAGCCGACGACGATCAGTATGACGCAGGAGAGCGGCGCCGCGATAAAATCACAGAGCGACTGAATCAACTCCGTCACGCCGGAGGGCGTGAGCGCACGCGACACGCCGAGGATGGCGAGAAGCGCACCCGAGAGCATCGCCCAGGGGATTGGATTGGTCACGAGCGCCCGCAAGGATTCCTTGGGCGAGCAGCCGGCGCGCGCATTGAGCGCGGCGGTGAACCCCGTGAAGACGAAGAGCACATGGCCGAAGTCGATCAACGCCAGATAGCGCAGGTTTTCCGCGCCGCAGAGCAGCGCGTAGAGCGCGTAGCCAAGCATGCCGACCTCCCAGCCGGAGGTCATATAGCGGAGCATCGGGCTCCGTCTTTCCAGCGGCCTGCCAAGGAGAAAACCGAGGCCGAGCCCGACAAACCCCAGCGTAAACATCGTCGCTGCGTACAGGAGAATGCTCGGGCTGTATTCCGCCGTGAAGAAGAGGCTAAAGAGCATCGCGGGCAGTGCAAACTTCATCACGAATGCTTTCATGCCCGCAATCCCCTCCGGCGTGAGGATAGCGCGCTTGCGCGAAAGATAGCCGATGCCGAGCGAAAGGATCAACGGAAGCACGGTTTTGAGGATGGAAACGGTGTTCTGCATGGCGATTCTCCCTGGTTGTGCCTGCTCGGCGGACGACGGTCATTTTTCCTGGCCGACGATCCGGGCGACTTGGGCAATATGCTCCGGCGTGGTGCCGCAGCAGCCGCCGAGCCCCCAAACGCCGCCGTCCGAAAGCGACCGCATCTGCTGCGCAAACGCCTCCGGGCCGACGAGATAGACCGTCTGCCCGTCGCGATATTCCGGCAGGCCGGCGTTTGGCTGCATCACGAGCGGCTTTGCCGCGCAGGCGGAAAAGCGCGGCAGCAGCGCGACCAGCTGCTCCGGCCCGACGCCGCAGTTGCAACCGAGCGCATCCACGCCCGCCTCCTCCAGCGCGGCAACGACCGTTTCAATTGGCTCACCGGTCATGAGCCGGCCGGCAGGGCTGTAGGTCAACGTGCAGATCACGGGAAGACCGCCGCCAAACGCCTTGGCGGCCTTGACGCAGGCGAGCGCCTCGTCCAGCGCGCTCATCGTCTCGATGAGGATACAGTCCGCGCCGGCGGCTGCGCCCGCTTCGATGGGCGCACGGAAAAAATCGAGCGCCGCTTCCTCCGTCAGGTCACCCAGCGGTTCGAGAAACTCGCCGAGCGGGCCGATGTCCAGCGCCGCATAGGCGGGCCTGCCCGAAGCCGCGATGGCCTCCCGAACGAGACGCACGCCCGCAGTGGCCAGTTTCGCGGGCGCATAGGTCCCACGCTTTTGCCGCGGCGCCGTGCTGCCGAAGGTATTGGTGGTGATCACGTCCGCTCCGGATGCGAGGTACGCCGCGTGCACCGCGCGCACCGCGTCGGGGTTGGTGATGTTCCAAACGTCCGGCGAAGCGCCTGCGGGCAGGCCGGCGGAGAGCAGCATGGTGCCCATGCCGCCGTCGAATATCAGATGTGTGCTCAAAAAAGCGTCGGAAAAAGACATAAAACATACACTCCTTATCCCGTCGATTGTAACACGGCGCGCCCCGGCGCACAATGCGGATGAAAAAACGGCGTGGAGACCGCCTCCACGCCGCAAAAAGCCGCGTGTACGTCAATCGAACGTCGTATTGACGACCTTAGGCGGGCCCTCCAGCAGCTCCGGATTGGTCAGATATTGCTTAAAGCGGCGGAACACCGCGGCAAAATAGCTGCCGGAGCAGATGCGCTCGTCCATAACCACGCCCATGGGGAGGGAGCGCTCGAAGACGATCTCCTCGCCTTTGCGCACGGGCACCTCGCGCATGTTGCCCAACGTGATGAGAATGCTCGTGGTGCCAAATTCGTAAACGTGGTGGAAGATGTGGTTTGTGCGGATGCTGGCGAGGTTTGAGATCGTCAGGCTCGTGTGAAACGGGCTGGCCCGGATGATGCTCTGCGGCAGCAACCCAAAGCGATCCAGCAGCTTAAAGATCCCTACGCCCACGTTGACAAGGCCGGGGATCTTGAGCAGCGTGCGCACGATATCGTCCGTGGCGTTTGTATCGCCCTCCCCGCGGTTTTCGCTGACGTAGCGCTCCATGGTTTCATGGACGGCGAAGATATCGTCCTCCATCTGAAAATACATCTTGCTCATGGTGCCGTCCAGATCGCCGGGCTTGAGCACCACCATGGCGATGGAGAACTCATTGCGCTGATAGATGCGCTTGTTGGCGATGAAGCGGTTGAGCAGCGGGTATTCCGCCGCTGTGCGCACATAGGCCGCGAGCACGAGGCCAAGGTGCGAAAAGCGATACCCCTGCTTGCGTTTTTCGTTGAGATACGCCTGCATGGGGGAGATCGGAATATCGACCTCGATCATGTTCATCGCGTCGTAGCGGTATTTTAGGATATACGGCATGACCGTATAGATCGGGTTTGCGTTGCGAACCCGTTTTCCGTCCTTGCGCATGTCAATTCCTACCCATTTCTTCTGACTTTGACAACAAGAATATCATAGTTGTCGTCTATACTGCAAGTACAACGCGCCGGCGGCCGCTCTGCGCCAAAGCGGCGCCTGCCGGATGGAGAGTGGAGGCTAAACTGTATCCCGAGCGTGAACAGTGGGCGAATTTTCGCACGAAACCGGGTCAAACGCGCGCGAGTGTGGTATACTATTGCGGAAGAAACGGAGGTTGATACGAAATGAGAAATCAAGTGAAAGCGATTGTTGCGATCTGCCTGATTCTTGTGCTGAGCCTGAGCGTGATCGGCTGCGGCAAGCAGGGACTTCCGGAGGGGTTCGACCAGGAAGAGGTCGGCACCGCCGCGGAAGAGATCGTCGGCTTTGCGACTGCGGGCGACTACGACGCCGTCGTGATGTCCCTCCGCGAGGATCTCAAGGGCAGCATCACCGCCGACCAGCTTCGGGAAAGCTGGGGGCCTATCTATGAGAATGCGGGCGCGTTCAAGAGCGTTACAAAGACCACGTTCTCCTCTACGGCCGACGAGTCGACCGGCGAGGAATACGCCGTGGTACAGGTGCTGGTGAAGCACGAAAACGCAAACCTTCTGTACACCATTTCGTTTGACAAGGACTTCGCGCTTGTCGGTCTCTATCTGAAATAGCGCGTGTGCGGGCGGCAAGAGCAGGCGCGGGAAGCTCTGTTGCGCTATTTTTCGCATAACGGGATTTTGCTCTGCAATGAAAGCGCACAGCTGCCGTATCTCGACCTGGTCGACGGCAGCTGGAATGCGCTTGTTGTGTTGCTTGAGGCCGGGGATGCGTTTTACAGCCGCTTCTACCGAAACCGGGTGACATATCTTTCGCCCGCGCTGTACTACGCGCTCAAGCCGTACCGCCGCAGGGCGGAGCGGTTGGACGGAGACAGCGCGCGGCTGCTTTCGTTTTTAACCGCGGTTGGAGAGGCAAATGCGGAGCAGATGCAGGCCGCCTGTATGCTGGAGAAAAAAGCGCAGACCAAGGCGCTGGAGCGGCTGATATCCGAGCTGTTCGTTACGGTTCTGCGGCGCGATGCGGCGATCCACGAGAGCTGGTGCACCTTTTCCTACGGCCCGGCCGAGCGCTGGGAAGAGAAGCGGCCCCGGAAGCCACCGAGCCCTGTGCCGCAGAGCGACTGCTTGGCCGCCAGCTTTCTCAAAAGCAGATCGCCGCGCTGCTGAAGTAGCGGCAAGAGCACACAGAACAATTCTTTTCGAAGCCGATTCCGCTCGGCGCGCTAAGGGCCGCAGGAGGAGAAATCCGGGTATGCTCACACAAAACGCGATAGATGCTTACTGTTTGCTGCTGCACCGCGAGCTGATACCGGCGACCGGCTGCACGGAACCCATCGCGATCACCTATGCGGCGGCGCGGATGCGGCAGACGCTCGGCGCGCTGCCGGAGCGAATGCATATTTGCGTCAGCGGAAACATCCTGAAAAACGCAAAGAGCGTCGTCGTGCCGGGAACAGGCGGCAAAAAAGGCATCGCCGCGGCGGCGGCTGCGGGCGCGGTGGCGGGCGACAGCGGGAAGCTGCTCAAGGTGATCGACGGGATTTCGCTACAGCAGCGCGAAGCGATCGACGCCTATCTGAAAACGGCGCAGATCGACGTTTCCTGCGCGGAAGAAGGGCCGGCGCTGGATATCCGCGTCTCCGGCTGGAGCGGGGCGGACATGGCGATCGTTCGCATCGCCGGGGCGCACACCAACATCGTACACATCGAGCGAAACGGTGAAGTGCTGCTCGACGTGCCGCTTGCGCAGACAGGGTGCGAGAGCGAAGCGCAGGAGGCCCTCAATACGGCGGATATCGTCGCCTTTGCGGATGCGGTCGATCTCGATCGGGTTCGCGCGCCGCTCGAGCGGCAGCTCGCGCTGAATCTCGCCATTGCGGAGCATGGGCTTTCGCATGCGTGCGGCGCAAACATCGGCCGCGTGCTGATCGAGGGAAGCGCCGGCGGACTATCCGACCGTGCGCGCGCGTATGCCGCCGCGGGTTCGGATGCGCGCATGAGCGGCGCGGAGCTGCCGGTGGTCATCGTGTCCGGTTCGGGCAATCAGGGCATCACCGCGAGCGTTCCGCTGGCCGTTTGGGCACGCGAACGCGGCTTTTCCGAGGAAGCGCTGCTGCGCGCGCTGATCGTTTCAGACCTTGTGACCATACACCAGAAGACCGGCATCGGGCGGCTCTCCGCTTTCTGCGGTGCGGTCTGCGCGGGGTGCGGCGCCGGCGCCGGCATCGCCTATCTCGAAGGCGGCGGCTACGACGGCGTGGCGCACGCGGTGGTCAACGCGCTCGCCATCATCAGCGGCATGGTCTGCGACGGAGCGAAAGCGAGCTGTGCGGCCAAGATTGCCGCAGCGGTGGACGCGGGGATTCTCGGTTACCGGATGTACACGCAGAAGCAGGAGTTTGTCAGCGGAGACGGCATCGTGGTCAAAGGCGTGGACAACACCATTCGCAATATCGGCCGCCTCGCCAAGGACGGCATGCGAGAGACGGAGAGCGAGATACTCTCCATGATGCTCGAAACGCAGGCGCAGTAGCGCGAAGCGAGATTTTTTTGCAAGGCTGAAGCCGGACGCGCAGGCGCCGGCACAGCGGGGGAGGGGACGCGTCATGGCGCAGGGAATCGAACGATTTTTAGACGAGGCGGGCAGGGTGAAGCTCTGGCCATCAAAGCAAGCGCCCCGCGAGGAGGTGGTTGCCTATCTGGCGGAACAGTTTGCATATGGACGGGACTACACCGAGCGCGAGGTGAACGACATCCTCTCCGCGTGGCACACATTTGGCGATCTATTCATACTGAGACGGGGGATGATCGAGAGCGGATGGCTGCTTCGCGTGCGCGACGGCAGCCGCTACTGGCGTAATCCCGGAAAGAAAACGGAGGCCGAATGACCACTTTGCCAAACGGCTACCGCGAAGTGCGCCGCATAGACCTCATGCAAAACCGCAAAGAGGCGGTGATCGTCAACCTGCTTGCGCTCGGAATCGGCGCGGCAGCGACTGCGCTGGGCTTTGCGCTCAGTCCGGCGTTCACCGAGGTGGAGATCGGGATTCACACCGTCATCGAGCTGACGCTGCTGTTTGTGGGCATCGTCGTATACATGGTGGTGCATGAGCTGATCCACGGCGTGTTTATGAAAGCATTCTCCGGCAGAAAGCCGCACTACGGTTTTACCGGGCTCTATGCCTATGCGGGCAGCGACGCGCTTTTTGGGCGGACGCAGTATCTCGTGATTGCGTTTGCGCCCGTGGTGATTCTTGGCGTAGTGCTCGCGGTACTCACGGCGGCGTTTTATGAGACGGCGTTCTGGCGGTTTTTCATCATCCAGATCGTCAATCTTTCCGGCGCTGCGGGGGATTTTTACGTAGGCGCTCTCATCGCACGCGCCGGCGGCGATGTGCTGGTGCGCGACGCAGGAACGGATATGTCGATCTTCTCCGCAAGATAGACGGCGATAGCATTCGGATGCGTTCAGACAACAGCAGCCGCGCGGTGACTCCGCGCGGCTGCTGTAATCTGGGCTTGCTCAGGATTCTTTTTTTGCCGCGGTTGCCTGCGCGGCTTCTGCGGCGGCCATGGCGCTCTGGTTGGCCTTGCGCTTGGCCTCCTGCTCTGCGGCGGCCTGCTTGCGCTCTTCTTCAAACATGACGCGCAGCTGTTTTTCGAGCTTCTGCGTGAGTTCGGGATTGTCCTTGAGAAAGACGCGCGTGTTGTCGCGCCCTTGGGCGATGCGCATCTCGCCGTAGTTGTACCAGGCGCCGCTCTTTTGGATGAGTTTCTTCTCCACCGCGAGATCGAGGATTGCGCCCTCTTTGGAGATGCCCTCGCCGTAGAGCATATCGAACTCCGCGGTCTTAAAGGGCGGAGCGACTTTGTTTTTGACCACCTTGACACGCGTGCGGTTGCCGATGATGTCCGTTCCGCTCTTGAGCGCGTCGATGCGGCGTACATCCAGGCGGACGCTGGCGTAGAACTTGAGCGCTTTGCCGCCGGGCGTGGTCTCAGGGTTGCCGAACATGACGCCGACCTTTTCGCGCAACTGGTTGATGAAGATGACGATGGTGTTGGACTTGTTGATCGCACCTGTAAGCTTGCGCAGCGCCTGACTCATGAGCCGCGCCTGCAGGCCCACGTGCGCGTCGCCCATATCGCCCTCGATCTCCGCCTTGGGCACGAGCGCGGCGACGGAATCGACCACCACAACGTCGATGGCGCCGCTGCGAACAAGCGCCTCGGTGATCTCCAGCGCCTGCTCACCGGTATCCGGCTGGGAGACGTAGAGGTCGTCTACACGCACGCCCAGCGCCTCGGCGTAGACGGGGTCGAGCGCATGCTCCGCGTCGATAAACGCCGCAGTGCCGCCCACGCGCTGCCCCTCTGCAATGATATGCAGCGCAATGGTGGTTTTGCCGGAGGACTCCGGCCCGTAGATCTCTATGATGCGCCCGCGCGGGATGCCGCCGACGCCGAGCGCGTAGTCCAGCGGGAGGCAGCCGGTAGATATGGTTGCTACCGGCGCGCGCGCCGCCGCGTCGCCCAGCTTCATGATCGCGCCCTTGCCAAACTGTTTTTCGATTTGACCCAGTGCGATCTCCAACGCTTTTTCTTTTTCGACCATCACAGTATTCCTTTCGTAAGAAGAAGTCTTCTGATGCATAGTGCTCTGCGTGCGACGCAGTCCGCGGCGACCCGCTTGCCGGCGCAGTCTGTGCGCACCGACGGATAAGAACAAATGATCGCATGCTCTTTTGCCATTATAGCATGTCCAAGCGGAAGCGTACAGCGTTTTTTGCCGAAAACCGCGCTTTTTCCGCTATTCGAGGCAGAGCTTGCGTCGCAGCATGTCAAATGCGTGCAGGGCTGCGATTTCGCGGATGCGCGCGCGCTCGCCAAAGAGAGAGATGCGCTTGGACAGCGTCTCGCCGGGCCGCGCCAGAGCGATGTAGACCGTGCCTACCGGGTCCTGCGCGGTGCCTCCTTCCGGCCCGGCGAAGCCGGTCGTGGCGAGTGCGTAATCCGCGCCGGAGGTGCGGCGCATACCCTCGGCCATCTCGATGGCGCACGGTTCGCTGACCGCGCCGAAGCGATCCAGCGTCTCCTGGCGTACGCCGAGACGGGAGACCTTGGCCGCGTCGGAATAGGCGACGCAGCCTTCGAGCAGAAATCTCGAGCAGCCTGGGATTGCGACGAGCTCGCTGGCGATCAGGCCGCCGGTGCAGCTCTCCGCGATGGCAAGGGTCTGGCCGTCGTCCGTGAGCATGCGCGCGCATGTCTCCGGCAGCGACTCGCCCACAGTAGAGTAGACGATGTCGCCCAGGCGGAAGATGATCTCGCCGATCATGGGGCGCGCGAGGCGCTCGCCCTCCTCCTCGCTCTGGCACAGTGCGGTGACGCGCAGAGTGACCTCTCCGGTTTTGACGTAGGGTGCTACGGTCGGGTTCGTCTGGCTCTCGATGATGTCCCGCAGCTCGTAGGTGACGGCCGATTCTCCCTTGCCGAAGATGCGCAGTTCGCGCGAATACAGTTTGTTTCCGCTGAGGCGCTCGAGATACGGCATCACGTGGTCTTGAAACATGGGGAAGAGCTCGCGCGGCGGACCGGGCAGCAGGATGGCCGTCTTGTCCTCGGCGGTCATGATGCAACCGGGCGCTGTGCCGAATGCGTTTGGCAGGATGACTGCGTTTTTGGGAAAGCTTGCCTGCTTGAGATTGTTTGGCGTAAGCGGATACCCACGCGCTTCGAAGTGCTTTTTGAGCCGCTCCGCTTCCTCGGGGATGAGTTCGACGGTCAGTCCGAGCGCGGAGGCGACGGTCTCCTTGGTCAGGTCGTCGTCTGTAGGGCCAAGCCCGCCGGTGAAGACGACCACGTCCGAACGTTCCACCGCCTGGTGGACGACGGCGGAGAGGCGCTTGACGTTGTCGCCGACGGTCGTGTGGTAAAACACCTGAAAGCCAAGCGGGGCGAGCCGTTGGGCGATATACTGCGCGTCCGTATTGACGACCTGGCCCATGAGCAGCTCCGTGCCGACGGAGACGATCTCTGCGATCATATTTGATTCACTTCCTTATTCTGCGGGCGGTTGCCCGAAATCCTGCGAAGGGGGGGTCAGTTCCAGTTGACCGCCTTACGGTTTGCGACGATGTAGTCCACCGCCGACCAAACGGTGAAGACCGCGGCGGTGCACATAACCCCGAAATCAAAGCGGAAGTTCCAGCGCGAGAAGACCGGGTTGCCGAGCAGCGTCGCGAGGATGGCGACGACCTGCAGGCCGCTCTTGAGCTTGCCGAGCCAGTTGGCGGCGATCACCTTGCCGCTGTTGGCTGTGACGAGACGGAAGCCCGATACGATGATCTCGCGTCCGACGAATATGATGCAGAGGATCGGGTTGAGCATGCCGTTGTACGTCATCATGATGAACGCCGAGCAAAACAGCAGTTTATCCGCGATAGGATCCATGAACTTGCCGAAGTTGGTCACCATGTTTCGCCTGCGCGCAATGTAGCCGTCCACGACGTCCGTCATGTCTGCGAGGAAGAAGATCGCCGCGGCGTAATAGTTCCAACCGGGCAGCCACGCTTCAAAGGAGAACGCCGCGACCAGCAGCGGCACCAGCGCCATGCGAAATATCGTGAGGCGGTTTGGCAGATTCATCTTTTCGCGCGAAGCCGGGGATTGAGGCAAAGTCTGTTCCATAGCTCTCTGTCTTTCTATTATTTCGGCGATCCGGTGCGCTCAGGGGCGCAGCGGCTCGCCGATCATGTCGTATTCCAGCGCCTGCGTCAGGCGGATGGGCAAATAGCTGCCCGGGGCAAAGGCAGCGGCGCTTTCCAGATAGATCTTCCCGTCCACGTCCGGCGCCTCGGCGTAGCTGCGCCCGTAACAGCGCCCGTTGTCACAGCCCTCGATCAGGACTTCTACAATCTGGCCGACCCTGCGCTCGTTTCGCGTGCGGGAAATCGGCTGCTGTGCCTCCATAAGCCGGGCAAGGCGCTCTTGCTTGACTGCATCGGGCACCTGATCCGGCAGATTCGCCGCTGCTGTGCCCTCCTCCGGCGAGAAGGCAAACGCGCCGACGCGGTCGAAGGGATGCTCCTGCAGAAAACGCAGCATCGCGTCAAAATGCGCATCCGTCTCGCCGGGAAAGCCGACCATCAGCGTGGTGCGGAGCATGAATGCAGG
The DNA here is from genome assembly GCA_023399275.1 of Bacillota bacterium. GTDB lineage: Bacteria > Bacillota > Clostridia > Christensenellales > CAG-138 > UBA7703. The sequence continues at coordinate 30,496 of JAEWQH010000052.1, read as the reverse complement.
CGCGCGGCGCGCAACGTATTCCAGCACGCGGCGGATATGCGCCTGGTCGCCGCGCCGGTGCATGCGGCGCAGGATCTCGTCCTCGGTGTGCTGCAGCGGCATGTCGAGATACGGCGCGATCTTGCCGCCATCGCAAAAGCGGTCGATCAGCGCCGGCGTGACCGTGTCGGGGTAGGTATACAGCACCCGCAGCCAACGCAGGGCTTCGATCTTCTCCAGCCGGTCGAGCAGCGCGCCGAGCATCGGCTTGCCGTAGCGATCCGTGCCGTAGCCGGAGGTGTCCTGCGCAATCAGCGTCAGCTCCGTTACGCCGCCATCCGCCAGACGCTTGGCTTCGTCCACGAGGTCTTCGAGCGGCTCGCTGGCGAGCTTGCCCCGGATCAACGGGATCGCGCAGTAGGTGCAGCGATTGTCGCACCCGTCCGCAATGCGCAGATACGCGCTGTAGCGCGGCGTGGTGAGCACGCGCGCGCTCTTGGGCCCGCAGTGCGGCGCGTCCGCCCGGCCGCCGAGCAGGCGGGGGAGCGACTCGTATTCACGCACGCCAAGGAGGATGTCGATCTCAGGCATAGCCAGCCGAAGATCGTCCCGATAGCGCTCGGAGAGGCACCCGGTCACCACGAGGCGCACGCACCGACCGCCTCTTTTATACTGCGCCATCTCGAGTATGGCGTTGATCGACTCCTGCTTCGCGCTCTCGATGAAGCCGCAGGTGTTGACGACGAGCACATCCGCATCCTCCGGCTCGGCGGTGATCGCGTAGCCCGCGGCGGTGAGGATACCGAGCATGCGCTCGGTATCCACCTGGTTTTTTGCGCACCCGAGCGAGATCACCCCAACGGACTGCTGCATTCGTTTGCTCTCCTTTTTGCCGGTGTGCTATTCGTCGTCGCTGTAAAAGCGTGCCATAGGGTTGGGCTCGCGCTCCGCCGCGGGGGGTTCCGCCAGAGGCGTCCCGTCGCCGAAGAGCTCCTCGAGCTGCGCGCGCTTGATGAGCACCTCGCGCGCCTTGCTGCCGTTGAAGCCGGAGATATAGCCCTTTTGTTCCATGATATCGATCAGGCGCGAAGCGCGCGCGTACCCTACGCGGAGCCTGCGCTGGATCATGCTGGTGCTGGCCTGCCCGTGCTCGAAGACGACGCGCACGGCGTCGCCGAGCAGTTCGTCCTCCTGCTTGCCCTCGCCAAAGGCGCCGCCGGTGGCTCCGCTCTTTTCGAGAGAGGAGACGTCTTCGAGAATCTGGTCGCTGAAGGCAGGGCGCGCTGCGCTCTCGCGGAAGTGCGCCACGATCCGCTCCACCTCTTCATCCGAAACAAACGCGCACTGCAGGCGCGTGGGCTTGGCAGACCCATCCGGGTGGAAGAGCATGTCGCCGTGGCCGAGCAGCTTCTCCGCGCCGCCCATGTCGAGGATGATGCGGCTGTTGGTGGCTGAGCTGACGGCAAATGCAGCGCGTGAGGGGATATTTGCCTTGATGAGCCCCGTGATGACCGTTGCGTCCGGCCGCTGGGTGGCGAGGATGAGGTGGATGCCGGCGGCGCGGCCAAGCTGCGCGATGCGGCGGATGCTGTCCTCAACCTCTTCGGGCGCAATCATCATCAGGTCTGCCAGTTCGTCGATGATCACAACGATGCGCGGCAGGCGATCCTCCGGTTTCTCCGCGCGCTCGTTGAAGCGGTCGAGGTTGCGTGCGTTGTGCTCCGAGAAGGTCTTGTAGCGGTCGGTCATCTCCTTGACCGCCCAGCGCATGGCGCCCGCGGCTTTTTTGGGATCCGTTACGACGGGGATGAGCAGGTGCGGCAGCGAGCCGTACATGGTCATCTCGACCATCTTGGGGTCGATGAGGATGAAGCGCACGTCCTGCGGCGAACTCTTATAGACCATCGAAACGATGATGTCGTTGATGCACACGCTCTTGCCGGAGCCGGTTGCGCCGGCGATGAGCAGGTGCGGCATGCGCGTAAGATCCGCCACGATGATCTTGCCGCTCGCTTCGCGCCCAAACGCCATGGTCACGGGCGACGCGCTGTTTTTGAATTCCTTGCTTTCGAGGATGTCGCGCAGCACGACAAGCGTCGAGCCCTTGTTGGGGATCTCGATGCCGATGGCGTTCTTGCCCGGGATCGGCGCCTCCATGCGAAGGCGCGGCGCGGCGAGCGCCATGGTGATGTCGTTTTGCAGCGTTGTGATGCGCGAGATGCGCGTGCCCGCCGCTGGCTGGATCTCGATGCGCGTCAGCGCGGGGCCGACGGCGATATTCGTTACGGTGGCGCTGATGCGAAAGCTAGCGAGCGTATCGATGAGGATGCGCGCCTTCTCCTCGGGTGTGTCCGAATCGCTCTCCTTTTGTGCGCCGGGCAGGTTGAGCAGCTCCAGCGCCGGCGCATGGTACTGCCCGTCTCCCAGGATGACCTCCGGTTGCGATTTGGTCTTTTCGATGGGCTTTTCGATCGGCTGCCGCTTTACGCCGGGCTGGCGCGTCGGCATCCCCTCGCGCGAGGCGGAGGGCGCCGACGGAGTCGCGCCGAAGAGCGGCGTGGGATCGGGCAGCTGGACGATCGCTTTCGGGATCGGACGGCCGTTTTTCGCCAGAACAAGTGGTACGTCGTCCCCCGGTTCGAAGTCGAGCGTGTCCCAGATGTCGCTGTCGAGCTTTTCAGGCTTTTTCGCCTTTGCTTTCTCGCCGGTCTTTGTGAGAAACTCGCCCGATTGCTGACCGAAGGCGCGAAGCTCCGCTTCTTCATCGCGGGCGGATTTGCGCCGGCTGCCCTTCTTCGGCTTTGCGAAGAGGTCGATCTCCGGCTCTTCCTGCGGGTCGGCGCGCTTGCCTTTCTGCTTCCCGGCTTCGGGGAGGGCGGTTTTTTTGCCCTTGGACGGCTGTTCGTCCTCCAGCGTGAGGGTAAACAGGGGGCGCTCTTCGCGCTCGGCGCGCTCAAGCACCCGCTCGCTCTCCTTTTCGCGGGAGTTCTCCATAGCGGCGAGCACCTTGTGCGTGAGCGTCTCCGAAGCGTCGCGCAGCGAAAAGCCCGTAATCTTGATGAGGCAGACGAGGATGAGCGCGATGCTGAGGATATACGCCAGCGTTGCGCCGCCGAGCTTGAGCAGCGGGTAGCTGAGCACGGCGCCGATGAACCCGCCGCCAAGATGCGCATTCTGCCCGACCGAGAGCGCTTCGTTGATATAGCTCATGTACTCCATGCCCTCGGCGAGGGAGTTGCGTACCGTGCTCAGCAGCGTGACCAGCGCAAGAATTCCCAGCAGCAGATACCAGCCGCTGCCGTTGAGGCGGGCGTTGCTTGCGCCGCGGATGTAGATGATGCCTACGCCGATGAGGATCACCGGCAACGCATAGGCGATCACGCCGATCATGCCGAAGAGTGCCTTTCCGAGCACCTCGCCCAGATAGCCTTTGGCGGAAAAGAAGAGGTATGCGGCGGCGAGGACGCCCGCGGCGATCAGCAGGACGCCGCCGCCCTCGGAGGCGGCTTTATCGCGCCCCTGGCCTGCGCCCTTCTGCGCCGCGGCTTTCTTGCCGCCGGTTGTTTCGTTGTTTGCTTTGGATGCCAAAGATGCACTCCGTCCTTTCTGGATCCGAAAAAAGATGCATGTGCGCCCGGATGCTTGCGCGCCTAAATCCGATGCGAATCAGCGGCGCGCCGCCAAAGGCAGCTACTATACCATAATATCAACTCATTATACTACATATTGCGCTCGCCTGCAACGCAGGACACACCATAGTAACGCCTGAGCGGATGCGGACGCGACTTGCCAGCACCCGGTAAATGCGCTATACTGCAAAAGAAGCCAAGCCGGCCGGGAGAGACAGATGAACATCGTAATTCTTGACGCGTATTCCGTAAACCCCGGGGACATCGACTGGGAGCCGATCCGCCGGTTTGGGGAGCTGAGCGTCTACGAGCGCACCGCGCCCGAGCAGCTGCCCGAACGACTGAAACACGCGCAGGCGCTCTTTACAAACCGCGGGCGTCTGGGGGAGCGGGAGTTTTCGCTCTCGCCCGAGCTGCGCTTTCTCTGCCTGTTTGCAACAGGATATGATAAGATTGATCTGGCGGCTGCCAAGCGGCATAACGTTGCCGTATGCAACGTGCCGGGGTATTCGACGGAGGCGGTGGCGCAGCATACGATCGCGCTCATGCTGGAGCTGACCAACCGCACCCGTGCGCTGGATGCGGAGGTGCGCAAAGGGCGCTGGACGCAGCGCGCGGACGACTGCGCCTGGGATGCGCCGATCATCGCGCTGAGCGACAAGACCTTCGGCGTGCTCGGCACGGGGGAGATCGGCTGCGCGGCTGCGCGCGTTGCAAGCGCGCTGGGCATGCGCGTCATCGGCTGCAGCCGTCATGAGCGAGCGGCGTTCTGCGGAGCGTATGTTTCACTGGAAGCGCTCTTTCGGCAAAGCGACGTGCTCTCACTGCACTGCGCTGCGACGGAGGAAACGCGCGGCATCGTGAACCGCTCGACGCTCGCGTGGATGAAGCAAAGCGCGATCCTTCTCAACACCGCGCGCGGCGCGCTGGTCGATTCCGCCGCGCTGGCGGAGGCGCTCAACGCAGGCGCGATCTACGCCGCCGGAGTGGATGTGGTCGAACGAGAGCCGATCGCGGCGGATCATCCGCTGCTCTTTGCAAAAAACTGTCTGATCACGCCGCACGCGGCCTGGCTGCCGCGGGATGTTCGCAAGCGGCTTGTCGATATCGCGGCGGAAAACCTGCATGCATTTCTCAACGGTAAAACACGCAATCGCGTGGATTTGGAGGGATAAGGCCTTGCGTCAAAACACCAAAACCACCAAATGGATTTTACGGGCGGTCCTGTGCCTAGGGCTTGCCGCGCTGCTGTCGTTTTCGCTTGCGGCCTGCAAGGAGGAGGAGGACATCACGCCCGGGCCGACGGCCGAGCCGGAGCAGCCGACGGTGATCGTCAACAACGAGGCGGTCAAGCCGGAGCATACCATCGTCGTCAGCGGCTTTGGTCAGGTGCTTGCCGAACCGGATATCGCGACCATCACCATCGCCATCGCGGGCGCGAGCGCCACGTCGGAGGAGGCGGCCGAGCTGTGCGAGAGCATGACGCAGCAGGTTCGGGACATCGCGGCGCAGCAAAACGTGCTCACGGGAAATCTCAGCGTAACGGGCGTTACGCTGAGCACCACCACGCGTGAAAGCGACGGCGCGGTCACGGGCTATACCGCGCGCCAAACGATCACGATCACCGAAAGCGATATCAGCCGCGTGAATACGATCCTCTCACCCATCATCGACGCGCGCATCACCGAAAGCTACGAGGTGACCTACAGTCTGCTCGACGCCTCCGCGGCGTATGCGGGCGCGCTGGCGGCCGCCGTTGCGGACGCGCAGGAGAAAGCGGGGGCGATCGCGGCAGCGGGCGGCGTCGCGCTGAACGAGATGCTGCTTGTGGAGGAGGCGCCGGTCGAAAACCAGCTGGTCGGCGTAGCGTTCAAGAGCAGTTCCATCGCGGTGGACGCAAACCTGACGGTCACGTTCTCCGTCAAAAAAACGCAGCCGTAGCACCGCGTGCCAAACCGGCGGGCGCAAACAACCATACGAAAAAGCGGCGGAAGAGGCTCCGCCGCTTTCGCGTTTTGTCCTTTGTCTACAGGCCGGATTCGATCTCGGCAAAGAGCTGCGCTTTGAGCGCCAGCGCAGCGCCGAGCGCCTCTTCGACGGGCACCTGACGCTTCACCCGCTTGTCGCGGGTTGTAAGCTCGATCATACCGCTTGCAAGGTTGCGAGGGCTTACGGTCAGGCGGATCGGCGCGCCGATGAGGTCGGCCTCGGAGAAGACGACGCCCGCGCTGACGGCGCGATCATCCAGAATCGTCTCCACGCCCGCCTGCTGCAGCGCGGCGTAGAGCGCCTCGCCGACGCGCTTCGGCTCCTCCTGATCGGCGCGCAGCACGCAGATCTGCGCCTCCCACGGCGCGATGCTGATGGGCCAGACAGGGCCGTATTCGTCGTGACTCTCCTCGCAGACGCTCGCGGCCAGCCGGCCGACGCCGATGCCATAGCAGCCCATGATGGGGTACTGCAGCGTGCCGTTTTCGTCGAGATACTGCATGCTCATGCTTCTGGTGTACTTGTCTCCGAGCTGGAAGATATTGCCGACCTCGATGCCGTTGTTCACGCGCAGCGCGGGTTTGCCGCAGACGGGGCAGATGCCGCCGGGGATCGCGCGGGCCACGTCCACATACGATACCTTGCCGCAGTCGCGCTCAATGTTGAAGCCGGTATAGTGAAAATCCTGTTTGTTCGCGCCGCAAACCAGCGCGCCGATGCCCTCGAGCGAGCGGTCGAAGAGCAGGGTGATCTTGGATACGTCGAGCCCCGCGGGGCCGATGAAGCCGGCGACGATGCCGCTCTCCGGCGTGATGACGGCGGGGTGGATCTCTGTGCCCACGGCGTTGCGCAGCTTGGTTTCGTGCACCTCGAGGTCGCCGCGCACAAAGGCGACGACATAGCTGTCGTCTGCGTTTCGCTGGTAGACGACGGCCTTGCAGGTGGCGTTGTGAGGTTTATGCAAGAAGCGCGCAACATCCTCGATGGTCGCCATCTCCGGTGTGGGCACGAGAGTGAGCGGCTCGGTTGCCGACAGCGCGGAATTATCCACCACGCTGGCGCAGGCCTCGATGTTTGCCTTGAAATCGCACGCGTCGCACAGCACGAGCGTGTCCTCGCCGATCTCGGTGAGCAGCATAAACTCGTGGGATACGCGGCCGCCCATCATGCCGGAGTCGGATAGCACGGCGATGACGTTTTTGCAGCCTGCGCGCTTGAAGATGCGCTCGTAGGCGGCATAGCAGCGCTCGTAATACGCCTCGAGATCGGCCTGGTTGGTGTGGAAGGAGTAGGCGTCCTTCATCGTAAACTCGCGTACGCGAATTAGCCCGCCGCGGGCGCGCGGTTCGTCGCGGAACTTGGTTTGGATCTGGTAGATCATGAAGGGATACTTGGCGTAGCTCTTGGCTGCGTCCCGCGCGAGGTGCACGGCCGCCTCCTCGTGCGTCATGCCGAGCACCATGTCCGCGCCCATGCGGTCGGTCAGGCGTACCAGCTCCTTGCCGACGCTGGTGAACCGGCCGCTCTCCTTCCAGAGATCGGCGGGCAGCACGACGGGGAAGAGCACCTCCTGGCCGCCGATGGCGTCCATCTCCTCGCGGATGATGCGCTCGATCTTTTGCGTGATGCGCCGCGCGGGCGGCAAAAGCGTGTAGACGCCGGTGTTGACCTGCTTGATGTAGCCGCCGCGCACCATCAGCGCGTGGCTTTCGATGGTGCAGTCCGCTGGTTTTTCCTTGTAGCGCTCGCCGAGCAGTTCGCTCATCTTCATACAACCGTTCTCCTCGATACCCTTTGGTGTGATCTATAAACAACTCATTATTACCCAGAAACCGCGATTTGACAAGGGGGAACGGGCGAAAAACGCCGGAGCAGAAGCGCGCGCCCTTTGCCGCGAGACGGTGAGAAAGTCACAAACCGGCTTGACAATGCGCCGGCGCTTCACATAAACTAATGGGGAATCGAAATCAGACAGGCGTATGATCGGAAAAGAGTAGGCGCGCGTCAAACAGTGTTCCAAGAGAGGGCTGGCCATCGGCTGGAAGCCAACCCGAACCGGAGCCGCCGAAGTGCCTTCCGAGAGCCGCCGCCGACAAACAGCCGCCGTATACCGGCCGGCCGAGTATCGGCGGACGCAGCAGCTGCGTTACAGCCTTGAGCGGGAGAACCGTTTGGATTCTCCAAGTAAAGTGGAACCGCGAAGCGCATTCGTCTTTATGGATGGATGCGCTTTTTTATCGATCGCCTTGAATCTGCGCGGCGGCTGGGTCCGCGCGAAAGGAACGCAATCACGATGTTCAAAACGCTGAAAAGCGATCTGCAGGCGGCGCTCAAGCGAGACCCCGCCGCGAAGTCCATCTGGGAGATATTGCTCTGCTATCCCGGGTTTCGTGCCGTGCGCATGCACCGCAGGGCGCATTTCTTCTACCGCCACAACATGCATCTGCTTGCGCGGATGACGTCGGAGTGGTGCCGTTTTACCACGGGCATCGACATCCACCCGGGCGCGACCATCGGCGAGCGGCTGTTTATCGACCACGGCGTGGGGGTGGTGATCGGCGAGACGACGCTCATCGGCGATGATGTGACCATCTTTCAGGGCGCGACGCTCGGCGGCACGGGCAAGGACACCGGCAAGCGCCACCCGACGATAGGGGATCATGTGACCATATCGGCCGGCGCGAAGGTGCTCGGCCCCGTGACGGTCGGCAGCCACGCCAAGATTGGCGCGGGCGCCGTGGTGCTCAAGGACGTGCCGGCGTTTTCCACCGTGGTCGGCGTGCCGGGGCACGTGGTGCGGCTCTATGGCTGCAAGGTGCCGTGCGAGCGCGTGGGTATGTGCGACGACGGGGAATGCGAATGCCGCGATACGGAGAAATGCGTCAAGCGCGCTGTGGATCTGACCGGCGAAGCGGGCGTGGACCTCGATCAGACCGACCTGCCGGATCCGGTGGAGATGCAGTTGCAGGATCTCAAACGGCGGCTCGAAGCGCTCGAAACCGCACTTTTGAAGAAAGATGGCGCAGCGGATGCAGACGCGCCGCGCGATTTGTGATAGAGTGAATCAAATACGGAGGGGAAACCTATGCAGATCTATAATACGATGACGCGCAAGAAGGAAGAACTCGTGCCGCTCGTGCCGGAGCAGATCTCGATGTACGCCTGCGGACCGACGGTCTACAATTTTTTTCATATCGGCAACGCGCGCCCGTTTATCGTATTCGACACGCTGCGCCGCTATCTGGAATACCGCGGCTACACGGTGCGCTTTGTGCAGAACTTTACGGATATCGACGATAAGATGATCCGCCGGGCAAACGAAGAGGGAACGACGGTCAAGGCGCTCGGTGAGCGCTTCATCCAAGAATACTATCGCGATGCGGACGCGCTCGGCGTGCGCCGCGCAAGCGTCAACCCGAGAGCGACGGAGCACATCGGCGAGATCATCACGCTGGTCTCCGAACTCATCGAAAAAGGGCATGCGTACGCAACGCCGGACGGGGACGTCTACTTCTCCGTGCGCAGCTTTCCGGGATACGGCAAGCTCTCCGGCCAGAACATAGACGATCTGGAGAACGGCGCGCGCGTCGATCCGGACGAGGACAAGCAAGATCCGCTCGACTTCGCGCTCTGGAAGGCGCAGAAGCCTGGCGAGCCGGGCTGGGATTCGCCCTGGGGCAAGGGCCGGCCGGGCTGGCACATCGAGTGCTCGGCGATGAGCATGTCCATCCTCGGGGAGACGTTTGATATCCACGGCGGCGGGCAGGACCTGATCTTCCCGCACCATGAAAACGAGATCGCCCAGAGCGAGGCGGCGACGGGGCACCCCTTTGCGCGCTACTGGATGCACAACGGCTACATCAACGTGGACAACCAGAAGATGAGCAAGTCGCTGGGCAACTTCTTCACCGTGCGCGACATCGCAAAGGAGTTTGATCTCGAAGCCGTGCGCATGTTTATGCTCAGCGTGCAATACCGCAATCCTGTGAACTTCTCGCGCGAGATGATCCAGCAGGCGGAGAGCGCGCTCGAACGGCTGCGCACCGCAAAGCAGCGGCTGGCCGAGGCGCGGATCGCGCCCGGGGGGACGGCGGAGGACGCGGCGTTCCTCGCGCAGCTGGAGGAGTTCAAGGCGCGCTTTTGCGAGGCGATGGACGACGATCTGAACACCGCGGATGCCATCGGCGTACTCTTTGAGTTCGCGCGCGCCGCCAACACGTTTGTCAGCGAGCCGCGCGGAGAGGCCGCGGTGGAGGCGGGCAAGTCGCTCTTTGGCGAACTGGCGGGCGTGCTCGGCCTGCTTGCGCACGAAAAGGAAGAGGCGTTCCCTGCGGAGGCGCTTTCCCTGCTCGACGAGCGGCAAGCCGCAAGAAAGGCAAAGAACTTCGCGCGCGCGGATGAGATCCGTGAGGCGCTCAAGGCGATGGGCTACGCCGTGGAGGACACGGCGAGCGGCCCTAAGCTCAAAAAGCTATAGAACAATGTGAAGCAAACCAAATAGAAAGCAAGGAGAATATCGTTATGACCGGATCGTTAGCCATGTTTGACTGGCTGCTGCTCGCCATCTCCGTCTACGTGCTCTACTCGGGCATCGTCGGCAAAGGGAAACTCTACAGCGTGGACAACATCAAAGAGGGGATGGAGGAGGAGTTCAAAGCGCTCTCGCGCAAGATCTACATCTTCCTCGGCATCGCCATGGTGATCAACAGCGGAGCGTCGCTGCTGCGCGGCACGTTCTACACCTATCAGGAGGTTACGCCGGCGACCGATACGGCAGCCGCCGTGTACGATTGGGTCGCGACAAAAGACCTCGGCGCGCTCTCGTTTCTAACGCCGACGGTGTTCGATATTATCTCCTATGTCGCGCTGGCGGTGACGCTCGGGCTGATCGTGCTGCTGGTCGTCAAGATGCGCAAATACGTCGATAAAGAGGCACAGGCGAAAAAGAGCGCCGGCGCATCCTGCAGCCGTGGCGGCTGCGGCATGCCCGCCTCCGCGTTTAATTTCGACGAGGACGACAAGTCGGATACGACCGATAAGTAGGGTCGTTTCATCGGCGGGGCCCGGGGAATTCCCCCGGGTTCTTTGCGTTGGAATCATGCAAACCGGCCGGTGTGATTGCCAGCGGGCGAGCGGGATGATATGATACGCATGAGCACGGCCGCGCGACGGGCGGCTCTGCAACCAAACAGAAACGGATACGAAAACCAACCGCATGAAAAGAGAGATACACGGCAACACGGGCGGCATTCGGGATAGCGTTCTCGAAGAGCTGCTGCTGCTCTACGATATGGAGATGTCCGCGGACGAGTTCCTTTCGGACGAAGTTTGCGATGCGCTCGTTCGCGTCACCTCGCTGATCAACCGCGAGGTGCTCATATACGTCTCCCGCGCCGGCAAGACCGAGGACGTTCGCGTGGGCGACGACCACTCCGTCCATATGGAGGAGATGCGCCTCGTGCGCAACATAGACCGGCTCAGCGGCGTGCGCTGCATCCACACGCACCCGAACGAGACCGGCTACCTCTCCGATGTCGATCTCGGTTCGCTCAATGCGCTGCGGCTCGACGCCATGTGCGCCATAGGCGTGAAAGACGGGCGCGCCAGCAGCGTATACGCGGCGTTTATCGGCGACATGGAGGGCGAGGAGCGCGTGCCCGTCTGGTACGGCCCGATGCGTGCGCACCACCTGCCGCAAAAGCAGCTGATGGATGCGATCCTCGAGGCGGACCGGCGGCTTTTGAGCGACACCTACAACATCGTGGAGATCAAGCCGGATCGCGCGGTGCTCGCGGGCATTGAATCTGCGGACGGTTACGATACGCTCGGCGAGCTTGCCGAGCTTTGCCAGACCGCGGGCATCAAGGTCGTCGCAAAAGAGCAGCAGAGAAGGCGCGCCGTAGATGCGGCGACCTACATCGGCAGCGGCAAGGCCGAGGAGCTCGCGCTGACGGCATCCGCCTGCGAAGCGGATATCTTCGTGTTTGACGACGAGCTGAGCGCCATACAGCTGCGTAACCTCGAGCAGATACTGGGGCTGCCGATCATCGACCGCACGATGCTGATACTCGATATATTCGCCCAGCGCGCGCAGTCGCGCGAGGGCAAGCTGCAGGTAGAGCTTGCCCAGCTCAAGTACCGCCTGCCACGGCTGCTCGGGATGGGGCGCGTGCTCTCGCGGCAGGGCGCCTCCGGCGTCGGCATGCGCGGCCCGGGTGAAAAGAAGCTGGAGATCGACCGCCGCCGCATTCGCAGGCGCGTGTTTGAGCTCGAGCAGGAGCTCGCCGAGATCGATAAGCAGCGCGGCTTGCGCCGTGCCAAACGCAAGGCAAACCCGATCTCCGTCGTCGCGCTGGTCGGCTATACCAACGCGGGCAAGTCGACGCTGCTCAACCGCCTCTCCGGCGCAGATGCGCTGGCGGAGGATAAGCTCTTTGCGACGCTCGACCCCATCGTGCGCAAAATCATCTTGCCAAACGGCACGGAATGCCTGCTCTCGGACACGGTCGGCTTCATCAACAAGCTGCCGCACGATCTGGTCAACGCGTTTCGCTCTACGCTGGACGAGGTATGCGACGCCGACCTCGTGCTGCACGTGGTGGACAGCGCGAGCGACTACTATGAGGTGCAGATGCATGTGGTCGAAGAGGTGCTCGGCACGCTCGGCGCGCTGGATACGCCGCGCATCGACGTATTCAACAAGGTGGACAAGCCGGAGGCCAAGCCGAGAAACGGCGGCGTCGCCATCAGCGCGGCGACCGGCGCGGGCATCGAAACCCTGCTGCGCGCGATCGAGGAGGCGCTTGCCAGAACGCAGGTGCGGCTTGAGGTCGTCGTGCCATATGAAAAATACGACGCGATGCGCCTGATCCGCCAGAGCGCGACCATACTTTCCGAGGCGCACGAAGCGGATGGCACGCATATGCTGTTGCTGCTCAACGAGAGCGAAACCTGGCGCATCAAGAAAGCGATCTCGGGATAGGAAAACGCCAGACAAAACGCCATACAAAGGCAACGCAAAAGCCGCCCGTTTGCACGGGACGGCTTTTTGATTTAGGGAGCAAATGCTTACGCAAACGCGTCCGGCTGCGCGTCGCTGGGCATGCGCCAGTCCCCGCGCGGGGAGAGGGCGACGTTGCCGATGCGCGGCCCGTCCGGGATGCAGTTGCGCTTGAACTGCTGCGCAAAGAAGCGGCGGATGAACAGCGCATACCATTTTCCTATGGTCGCGTCGTCATAGTCTCCGTCGAATGCGTACTTTGCCAGACGGAGGATCTTGTCCTTACCCGCGCCGCGGCGCAGCAGGTGGTAGAGGTAGAAGTCGTGCAGCTCGTAGGGGCCGACGATGTCCTCCGTCACCTGCGCGATCTCGCCGTTTTTCGTCGGCAGCAGCTCGGGGCTGACGGGGGTATCCACGATGTCGAGCAGCACCTCCTCGAGCGCGCCGCCGTGTTGATGCGCGAGATAGCGCAGCATGGCGCGGATCAGCGTCTTGGGCACATCCGCGTTGACGCCGTAGTTGGACATGTGGTCGCCGTTGAACGTTGCAAACCCGAGGGCGAGCTCGCTCAGATCGCCCGTGCCGACGACGAGCCCCCCGTGCATATTCGCCAGGTCCATCAGCACTTGCGTGCGCTCGCGCGCCTGTGCGTTTTCATAAGCCGCATCGTGCACATCCATGGAATGGCCGATGTCCTCCAGGTGCTTCTTCACGCTCTGGCCGATGTCGATCTCGCGCATGGAGATGCCGAGCGCATCGCAAAGCTTCTCGGCGTTGGCGCGCGTGCGCCCGCTCGTGCCGAAGCACGGCATCGTCACCGCCACGACGTCCTCCGCCGGGCGGTGCAGGAGCGCGAGCGCCTGCTTGCTCACGATGAGTGCGAGGGTGGAGTCCACGCCGCCGGAGACGCCGATGAGCAGCTTTTTTGCGCCGGTGTGCCGGATGCGCTGGCGCAGGCCATGGCTCTGGATGGCGAGCACCTGCTCAAACCGCTCGGCCGCGCTCGCGCTTGCATCCGGGATGAATGGCGTTTTCCAGAAAGTGCGCGTGAGCTTGGTCTTAGTCACATCCATCGAGAACGGAATGCGAACGATGTCCGAGTTGTCGAATAGCTTTCGCGCAAAGCGCCTGCGCTCGCGCGAGAGAAACTCCAGATCGACCTCGCTGACGCAGTAGCCCGCGCCGAACGGCTCCGCCTCCGCGAGGAAGACGCCGTTTTCGCAGATCATGTCGTGGCCGGAGAAGACGACGTCCGTGGTGCTCTCGCCCGTACCCGCGCTGCAAAAGACATAGGCGGAGTTGGTGCGCGAGCTTTGGGATTGAACGAGCAGGCGGCGATAGTTCACTTTTGTGACCGCTTCGTCGCTCGCGCTGAGGTTGAGCAGGATGCTTGCGCCGCAATCTGCAAGCAGGGTGGAGGGCGGAACGGCGGCCCAGAGGTCTTCGCAGATCTCCACGCCGACGTTGAAGAGCGGCATCTCGCGGCAGCAGAACACGAGGCGGTTGCCAAACGGCGCCTTCTGCCCGAAGAGCTCTATCTCCTCGATGGTCTCCAGCGCGGCGGCATAGGTGCGCTTTTCGTAAAATTCACCGTAGTTGCCCAGGTGCGTCTTGGGGATGACGCCGAGCACGCGCCCGTTTTGCAGCATTGCCGCGCAGTTGTAGAGCAGGTGGCCGAACACGATCGGAACCCCGACGGCCACGAGCATATCGCTGCCCGTGGTTTCGCGCGTGATGCGCTCGAGCGCGCGCATGGCGGCGTTCGTCAGCGCAGTGCTAAGCACGAGGTCCCCGCAGGTATAGCCCACGATGGTCAGCTCCGGCAGCACCAGCACCTTGACCCCGTCCGCCTCCGCGCGCCGGATCAGCGCGATGATCGCATCCGCGTTGTACGCGCAGTCGGCAACCTGAATCTCCGGTGTGCCGGCCGCGACTTTGACAAAGCCGTCCTTCATGTGTGTTTGCTTCTCCGTTCGGATTGATATGCGTTCTGTTCGAATCTACTGCGCCGCAAGACGGCGGGCATTTTCTTACGCTCATTTTATGCAATCGGCGGTGGTCTGTCAATCGCGCCGGACCGGCGCGCAAGAAAACGAGATCGTAACATAAATGTGAAATTAAACATAATAGCACGCAATCGATCGGGCGCGCCGGGGCGATGTGGTAAAATACTGGTGAATATACCCCAGAAGCGGCTGCTTTTCTGCGCGACCGGGGGGGGACGCAAGGAGAATAACCATGTTGACCATCGAACACCTAACCAAATCCTACGGCGGCGGCGTCAAAGCCGTGGACGATCTGTCGCTTTCCGTCATGCCGGGGGACATCTACGGTTTCATCGGCCACAACGGCGCAGGCAAGACCACGACGCTGCGCGCGGTGGCCGGCATCCTCTCGTTTGACAGCGGCACCATCCGCGTAGACGGCGTGAGCATCGCTGAGGAGCCGATCGCCTGCAAGCGGGTGATGGCGTATATTCCGGATAACCCGGACCTCTACGAGCACCTGACCGGCATCCAGTACCTCAACTTCGTCGCGGATATTTACGGCGTGAGCGCCGCGGAGCGCGACGAGCGCATCAAGCGGTATGCGGACGCGTTTGAGATGACGCCGCGGCTCAACGACCTCATCGGCAGCTGCTCCCACGGCATGAAGCAGAAGATCGCGGTGATCTCTGCGCTGATCCATAACCCGAAGCTCATGCTGCTGGACGAGCCGTTCGTCGGCCTCGACCCAAAGGCGGCGCATACGCTCAAGAGCATCATGGCGCAGATCTGCGCGGAGGGCGGCGCGATTTTCTTCTCGACGCATGTGCTCGAGGTGGCGGAGAAGCTCTGCAACAAGATCGCCATCATCAAGGACGGCAGACTGATCGCCGCGGGGGACATGGATCAGGTCAAGGGCGACGAATCGCTCGAGACCCTGTTTTTGGAGTTGACCGACCATGCGTGAATTTTGGATATTGGCAAAGCTCCAGTTGAGCTCCCTCTTCGGGATCAACAAGATCCTGCACATGAAGAACGAAGAGGAAAAAAAGCAGGGCAAGCGCGCGCTGGGCGGCCTGGTGGCCATGGTGTTTGCGCTTGGCTACATCTCCGTGCTCTACAGCTATATGCTTGCTAGCGCGTTTGCGCAGTTTAACGCGCTGCCGACGCTCCTGGGCATCATGGCGTTGGCGGCGAGTGCGCTGATCCTGGTGTTTTCGATCTTCGAGACCAAGGGCGTGCTCTTCGGCTTTGGCGACTATGATATCGTCATGAGCTGGCCGGTGGACGTGCGCGCCGTAGCGGCGAGCCGGGTGCTCGGCATGTACGCGTACAACTTCGTCTATGCGTTTTTGCTGCTTGCGCCCGCGGGGGTGATCTACGCGATCATGGCGGCTCCCGCGCTGTGGTACTATCCGCTGTATCTGGTGCTGATCCTGCTCGTTCCCGCGCTGCCGACCATCGTCGGCGCGCTGCTGGGCACGCTGCTGACGGTGCTGACCGCGCGGATGAAGCGCAACAGCCTTGTGAGTGTTGCCGCGCAGATGGTGCTGGTGTTCGGGCTGATGGCGGTCTCCATGCGCAGCGGCATGGCGTTTGACGACCCGGCCCAGATCGCCGGGCTGGCCGAGATGCTGCGCCCGATGATAGAGGGCATGTATCCGCCTGCGCAGTGGTTTCAGGATGCGCTTTCGCAGGGCTCCGCCCTGTCCGCGCTGTGGCTTCTGCTCCTCACGGCGGGTTCGGTGGGCTTGCTGATCTTCTGGCTGGGGAAGAATTTCACCGCGGTCAACTCGCGCATCAAGAGCAAGCCGCGCGGCGAAACCTTCGTCATGAAGCGGCAGGCGCACTCCACCCAGGCGGCCGCGCTGTTTAAGCGCGAGCGGGTACGCTACTTCAGCTCCAGCCTCTATGTGGTGAACACCGCTTTTGGCTATGCGATGATGATCGTCGCAGGCGTTGCGCTGCTGGTCAAGGCGGACGAGGTGCTGCAGTTTCTCGAGATGCCGGAGGCACCGTCGCTCGTTGCGCTCGTGCCCTTTGCGCTCGGGTGGATGGTTTCGCTCGGCGCTGCGACTTCGAGTGCGATCTCAATGGAGGGCAAATCGCTCTGGATCATCAAAAGCATGCCCGTCTCTGCGCGTGAGTGGCTTTTGGCAAAGCTCAAGGTCACGCTGATGCTCTCGATTCCGAGCATCGTCATCACGGGCACGTTGGTCATCGCCGGCCTCAAGCCGGGGCTGGCGGACGCGGTGTGGATATATCTGCTGCCGCTTGCCTACTCGGTTGCGTTTGGCGTTCTGGGGCTGTGGGTGAATATCCGCATGCCGCGGCTGGACTGGCAGAGCGAGGCGGAGGCGATCAAGCAGGGCGGCGCCACGATGGTATCCGTATTCGCGGGCATGGCAGCGGGCTTCGCGCCGGCGATCATCGCCGGGCTGACCGGCAGCGCGCTGGTCGCGCCGATTATGCTTGCCGTCCTCGTCGGCGCTACAGTCTGGATGTGGGCATCTCTCATGCGCAGCGGTGAACGGCGGCTTCTGCTGCTGCACTGACCGCGCTGGGAGAGTGACCCGGTTGCCTGATCCACCGGAACAATGGCAAAACGAACAGCATCCCGCGGAGGACGGCCCCGCGGGATGCTCTTTTGTATGGAGTTGGTTGGGATGCGGCGGGAGGCTACTCGCGCTCCCACGCATCGCTGATGGCGTTGATCTGGCCGGCGACGCTGCGCAGCTCGCGGTTGCTGCGGCCCTTGCTCTGGCGAACGAGCTCGACGAGGCGCTCCAGCGCAGAGAGCAGCTGCTTGTAGGGGGAATCCTGCGTGCGCTCCTGCGCGGCAGGCTCCTTTGCGCGCTTGGTGAGCGGCTCCGGCTTCGCTTCGAAGACATACTCGTTTTTCACCAGGTCGTAGACCGAGCCGCTGTAGGGGGAGGTGGCGTCGAGGCCAAACTCATCCCTGAGCCTTGCGGTGAAGAGGTCGCAAACCTCGCTCTCGCCGTGGTTGACGAATACGCGGCGCGGCTTGGGCGAGAAATGCGTCGCCCACTTGATGAGCATATTGGAGTCGCCGTGCCCGCTGATGCCGGGCAGCTGCCGGATTTCGGCGTTGACGCGGATGCTCTCGCCAAAGAGCTTTACCTTCTTTGCCCCGTCGAGCAGCGCGCGCCCGAGCGTACCCGGGGACTGGAAGCCGACGAAGAGGACGGTGTTGTTCGCGTTCCAAAGCCCATGCTTGAGATGATGCTTGATGCGACCCGCCTCGCACATGCCGCTGGCGGAGAGGATCACCTTTGGGCGGGTATCCGTATTGATCGCCTTCGACTCGTCGCTGGACTGCGTGATGGTCAGACCGTCGAATCCGAGCGGGTTGACGCCCCGCTCGATAAACGAGCGCGCCTCGTCGTCGTAGCAAAACTCCGCGTTTTCGAGGTAGACGCGCGTGGCGGAGCTCGCCAGCGGGCTGTCCACAAATACGGGGAAGCCTTTGTGGCCGCGCAGCAGCCCCTCGTCCTTGATATGGCGGATGAAGTAGAGGAGCTCCTGCGTGCGCCCGACCGCGAAGGAAGGGACGATCACGCTGCCGCCGCGGTCAAACGTGGCCTGCAGCACATCGGCCAGCGCCCGCGCGTAGTCCGGCGGGGCGTCGTGGATACGATCGCCGTAGGTGGACTCCACCATGATGTAGTCCGCTTCGTCTACGAGCGACGGATCGCGCAGCAGCGGCTGGTTGACGTTGCCGATGTCGCCGGAGAACACAAACTTCCTGCGCTCGCCGTCTTCATCGATCCAGATCTCGATGTAGGAGGAGCCGAGCAGGTGCCCCGCGTCGGTAAAGCGCACCTCGATGCCGTCGAAAAGCGTAAACTTCTCGTCGTAATGATGCGGAACAAACTGCTTGAGGATGCCGTCGGCGTGCTCCATGGTGTAGAGCGGAATATATGCCGGCTCGCCGCTGCGCTCACCTTTACGGTTGCGCCACTCGGCTTCAAATTCCTGAATGTGCGCGCTGTCGCGCAGCATGATGCTGCAGAGGCTGAAGGTTGGCTTTGTGGCGTGTACGGGCCCGCGGAATCCGTTTTTGTACAGAAGGGGGAGCAGGCCCGAGTGGTCGATATGCGCGTGCGTGAGCAGCACAGCGTCGATCTCGCCCGGCAGGGCCGGCAGGGGCGCGTTTTGATAGAAGTTTTTCCCCTGCTCCATGCCGTAGTCCACGAGGATCCGCTTGCCGCAGATCTCCAGATAGGTGCAGCTGCCGGTCACCTCGTGAACCGCGCCGATAAAGGTGATTTTCATGTAGATTGTCCTTTCCGTGCTGGATTGTTTGCCAAATGAGACGCGCGCAAGCGCCGCTGCCGTTCAGCCGATGGGGTAGGCGGCGAGCGCCTGCAGGATCGCGTCGTGGATATTGGTGTTTTCGTATGTTCCGGCGAAAAACTCGGAGCCGACGCCGAGCGCAAAGAGCGGCACGTCTTTGCCGGTGTGCCCGCCGGAGCCGAACCGGACGCCGGAGCGCACCTCGACCAGCCGGAGGCAGGCCGTGGTGATCGCCTCGTAAACGCCGGACGTATCGCCCGAAAAGGTTTTGTAGTAGGCGGTTTTGAGCGCAGCGGTCTCCTCGCCGGTCAGGTTCTCCAAACCGAAGGCCGAGGCAAAGAGCGGCAGCGCCTCGTCGAAGGACGTCTTATCGGCCAGGCACTGGGCCACGAGCGTGTCGTCGCAGATATCGCCCGAGACGCTCTGGCGCAGCAGCGCGGTGCGATCCCCGTCGGCCAGCGAAACATCGCCCGTTTCGTGGTCGGCGGTGACGAGTATGAGCGTCTCCTGCGGATGCTCTTCGTAGAACGCCAGCGCGCTCTGCACCGCCCGGTCGAAGTCGAGCAGTTCGGCTACAAACGAGCCCGCGTCGTTGTAGTGGCAGAAGTAGTCGATCCGGCCGCCCTCGACCATCATAAAAAACCCTTCCGGACCTGTCAAACGCGAGATGGCAAGCTCCGTTGCCTTCTTGAGCCAGTCCGTGCGCGCGCCGCCGTCTATGGCGGGCAGCACGCCGTAGTCGCCAAAGATGAGCGTGGAGGAGAGGATGAGCCTGCCCGCCGTATCCACGGGCGCCTCTTCAAACGAGTGGATCAGCGTATAGCCGTTTTCCGCGGCGTACTCCGGCGCATCCGGCGTGCTATGAAAGCCGCCGCCTGCGAAGAAGTCGAGCCCGCTGGCAAAGAGGTCGTCCGCAATCGTGGCATAGCTGCGGCGGGAGTCCACATGCGCGTAAAACCCGGCGGGCGTGGCGTGATCCAGAGAGACGGTGGTCAAAATGCCGACCTTCCGTCCTGCGTCGCGCAGCGTTTCCGCAATGGTTTCGATTCGGTTTTTATCCTGATCCAGTCCGAGATAGCTATTGACGGTCTTTTGCCCTGTTGAGATCGCCGTTGCGGCTGCGGCGGAATCGGTCACCTCGCCGCTGACGTTGCCGGTGTGGACGGCGGCTTGCACGGGAAAGCCGGTGAAGCAGAGCGGCTCGCGGCCGTCCGCGGCCAGCGCTTCCTCGGCCGCCTGCACCTGTGCATAGCCCATGCCGTCTCCGATCAGTAGGAAGACATATTTCAGCTTCGGCTGTGGCAGCGGCGTCGGCTGGCTCTGCGGGGCGGGCGTATTCATCACGATGACGACCTGCTCCGGCGTTGGCGTTTCGGCAGGCGCTGCTTCGCGCCCGCATCCGAGGCAGGCGAATACCAGCAGCGGTGCAAGCAGCGCAAGGGCGATTCGTTTTTGCCGAATACAGATAGCCATAATGTAATTCTAGCACGATTTCACCGTGCATACAACTGGACGCGGACGCGTGTGGGTGGTAAGATAACAGCAGATATGGCCTGTGCGGCGTTAGCCGCAGCGCCCATGGATACGGAAGGACACCGCCTGAACCGCATGCGTATGATCAAACGTTTACTTGCACTCTGTGCCGCAGCCGCGATGGCGGCGCTGCCGGTTGGCTGCGCGCGGCGGAGCGCCGCGTCCGCTTTGCCTGTGCAAACGGAGCCCGCGCCGCAGACCGCGCGGCAGCCGGCGCCGACACCGAAACCGACGCTGACCCCGATGCTGACTCCGGAGGCGACCCCGGTAGCAGAGCCGTTTTCTATCGCATGGATGGGCGACACGCAGGCCTATACTGCGGCGGACAACGGCGTGTTTGGCACCATGACGCAGTGGATCAGCGATACGCAGCGGGAGTATAACACGGTGCTGGCCGTGCACACGGGGGATATCGTCTACAATGCGTTTCGCGCGTATGAGTGGCAAAACAGCGTGGCTGCCTTTGCCCGACTGCCGGAGGGGATGCATATCCTGACCGTTGCAGGGAACCACGACCAGCTGCCGGACTACGACCCCGGCACGCCGTATCTCGACTACCGGCCGGATACGGACTATCTGCCGGCCAACGCGTTTAACGGGAACGGGTATGTATACTACATGACGTTTACCGCCGGCGGCGTTCCGGTCATCGTGTTTTCGCTCTCCTATGGCTTCGAGGTGGACGCCGCGGACTGGATCAACGAGATCTGCCGGCAGTATGCCGATCACTATGCGATCCTCTGCCTGCACTCCTATCTGAGCCTCGGCGGGTATACCTCCGTCGGCAGGCGGTTGGTCGAGCGCGTAGTAAAGCAATCTCCCAATGTCCGTCTGGTGCTCTGCGGCCATGAGCGCGGCACGGCTTACTGGCCGGAGACACTGGATGACGACGCGGATGGCGCACCCGACCGGATCGTCCACCAGATGCTGATGAACGTGCAGGAGGACGCGGAAAACGGCGTAGGCATCCTGCGGCTGCTGCGCTTTGATCCGCCGGCGGACACGCTCGAGGTGGTGACCTATTCGCCGGTGCTGGACCGCTACGGCTACCGCTTTGTCGGTAGCGAGCGCTTCGGAGACCGCTTCGGCGAGCGGAAGCTGCTGGAGGACGCGGGCATCCGTGATTTTCTCACACAGGCTCCGGCGGATAAAACGCTATCATAAAAGTATCTGCGGCGGCGCGGGAAACCGCGCAATGCCGCGTTTCTGAAACGACACACAGGAGGGAAACAACATGAGTCCTGCAAACAGACCGGGGGGAAGGTCCCGAAGGACCGTCTCCGGCGGGGGAAATGCATATCGCCGCGGCAGCGGCCTGGGAAGCGGCAGCGTCGGCGGAGGAGGGCGCGGCTCGTCCGGCGGCGTATCCGGCGGTTCGTCCGGCAGTTCGTCCGGCGGGAACCGCGGTTTGGGCAGCGGCGGAGGCGGCCTGCTGGCGGTTCTGCTCGCGCTGCTCGTCGGCGGAGCGAGCAACAACTCCGGAAACGGGTCAAACAAGCGCAGCTGCCTTGGGCGGCTGCTCGTGCTTGCGCTCATCGTGGTCGGCATCGTGGTTGTGTTCAAGATGTGCTCCGGCAGCACGAGCTCGGGCGGCCTTTTCAGCGGACTGCTGGAGAGCTACACCACGGATTCCGGCTTGAGCAGCATTGACACGAGCGATACCAGCGACTCCGGCTCGTCCGGCTCGGTATCGGATGCGCTCGGCTCCCTGCTCGGCACCTACGGGAGCACGTCCGGCCAGATCGCGGCCGCCTCCGGGTCCGAGGAGGTCTATAAGGCGCATGAGCCGGACCGGACGGTCGCAGCGGGGGCGCGTGATAAATTCACTGATACCGCATCCGCCCAGACCGTCACCGTGATGGTCTATATGTGCGGAACCGACCTGGAGAGCAAGAGCGGCATGGCAACATCGGACCTCGAAGAGATGGTCAGCGCGACGCTCGGAAGCAACATCAACCTGATCGTTGAGACCGGCGGCACATCTACCTGGCAGAATCAGGTCGTAAAGAGCGGCACCAACCAGCGATTCCGCGTCAAGTCGGGCGGGCTGGAGACGCTGGATGCAAACGTCGGCAAGCGCTCCATGGTGGATCCGGATACGCTGGCGGACTTCATTCGCTTTTCCGCCAAGCAGTTTCCGGCGGATCGCTATATGCTCGTCTTCTGGGATCACGGCGGCGGCTCGCTGACCGCCTATGGCTACGACGAGCTCTTTACGGGCGACAGCATGAGTCTCGACGAGATCGACGAGGCGCTCAAGGCCGGCGGCGTGCGCTTTGACGTCATCGGCTTCGACGCGTGCCTGATGGCTACGCTGGAGACCGCGCTGGTCGCCGGGCAATACAGCGATTACCTGCTCGCCTCGGAGGCGGTGGAGCCGGGCACGGGCTGGTACTATACCAACTGGCTGACTGCGCTCTCCGCGGATCCCGCGATGGATACCGTGGATCTCGGCAAGCAGATCATAGATGATTATGTCAAGATGAGCGGAAGCAGCAACCAGCTTACGCTCTCCCTCACGGACCTCGCCGAGCTGAGCGCCACAGCGCCCTCGGCGTTCAACGCGTTTTCTTCCGCTACGAGCGAGCTCATCGCGGGGGACGGGTTTAACACCGTTGCGACCGCCAGAAGCAGTGCGCGCGATTTTTCGACGAGCAGTAAGATCAACCAGATCGACCTGATCCACTTTGCGGAGAATCTGGATACCGCGGAGTCGGATGCGCTGGCGCAGGTGCTGCGCGGCGCGGTCAAGTACAACCGAAACTCCACGAGCATCACGCACGCAAACGGGCTGTCCATCTACTTCCCGTACCAGTCGATGAACAAGGTCAGCACGGCGATCCAGACCTATGATGCCATCGGACTGGATCGCAGCTACTCAGAGTGCATCAAGAGCTTTGCCTCCATCGCCGCGGGCGGCCAGGTCGCCAGCGGTTCGAGCGGCAGCGCGCTTGGCACGCTGCTCGGCGACAACTCCGGCAGTCTGCTTGGTTCGCTGCTCGGCGGCTCGATCAGCAGCAGCGATACCGCGAGCGGCTCGAGCGACACGGTTTCGCAACTGCTCGACCTCTTCCTCTCCAACCGCAGCGCGGTGACGGGGGATCGGGACTCCAGCTGGGTAGACGAGGAGCTCGTGCGCAGTTCGCTGAGCGCTTACCAGCAGAACAACGCGGGCTTTGCCAACCTCATGCTCACCTATAAGGGGGACACGCCCACGTTGGTGCTCACCGAGGAACAGTGGAGCAGCGTGGTCACGCTCGAGCAAAATGTCTATATCGACGACGGAACCGGCTACATCGACCTCGGGCTCGACAACGTGGCGGACTACGATGAGGACAACGACCTCATCATGGCTTACGACGGCACGTGGCTTTCGCTCAACGGGCAGATCGTCGCCTACTATCTGGTCAGCGAAGATCAGGTGGACGAGAGCTACACGATCCTCGGGCGCGTTCCGGCGCTGCTCAACGGCACGCGCGTGAACATCATACTGGAGTTTAGCGATGCAAACCCCTACGGCGCAGTGCTCGGCGCGCAGTACGACTACGGCGCCGATTCGACCGAGACGGTTATGAAGGGGCTCGTGGAGATCGTCGAAGGGGACGTGATCGACTTCCTATGCGATTATTACGATTACGACGGCTCGTTTAGCGATGCATACTACCTCGGCGAGCAGATGATTGCAACGGGCGAGTGGACCATCGGCAACGCGACGCTCGGCGACGTAAACTGGCAGATGACCTACCGCATTACGGATGTATACGGCGGGCAGTACTGGACGCCGACGGTTCGGAACTACTAAGCGGGAGAAAGACCGCTTCCGATCCATACCGGCGAAGCCGCCGGGCGAAAGCGCCGCGGGATCAAACCCGCGGCGCTTCGATCTGCCGAAAAGCCGGCTTTTTGACGATGGAACTGCGTTTTGCCGCTCGCCATTTAGGCACCTGAGCGGCAAAACGCACAGAGACGCCGCCATGACCGGTTTGGATGGGGTTCGGACTTCGGCCTGCACAAGCCCGGAGCTGTTTTCCCCGCGGAGCCTGCCGGGGCGGGCAGAAAAAAAGCCCGCGTTTCCTGCGGGCAAAAGGGCGGAGGATTACCGCGCGTCCAGCAAGAAGCGCTCCCATACGGCGGGCATCTTCTCGCGCACAAACCGGGCGAAAGCGTTGTCCGTCTCCGTGCCGGAGAAGCTGCCTGCGAGCGATTCGAGCGCCATGCCATGCCAAAGCGAGAGCTGCTCGGGTGCAAGCGATTCGTAGCGCTGGATGACGAGCCGCCCTTCCGCAGCCCGCTTGAGCAACCACGCGTGCAGATCGTCGATCCGCTCGCTGCGCAGAACACCAACCGGCCTTGCGGAGAGGCGCAGGCTCTGATGCGTCGGAAAGCGCAGTAGCGCTTTGTCGTCTCCCTCGCAGCAGTACAGATAGCCGCTTCTGCCGGCAAAAACATCCGCAAAGGCATGCTCCCACACCTCGGTGTAGACGAGCCTGCCCTGCGCGTCGTAGCTGCAGGGAACCCAGTAGTGCGGGCGCTCGACGGCGCGCGCGGCATAGAGCGCCGCAGATACGTCGCTGGTTGTGAAATACACGTATGGCTTGCCGTGATCCGCGGTAAAGGGCATCAGCGTTTGAATTTTGCCGGTCGGGGAGCCGTGGTAGAGAAGAATCGACATAAAACCTCCCTCAGATGCAGGGGATGATATGCTTTCACTTGATTTTATCACGTTCTTATGCAAATAATAAAGTAAAAGATGGCGGATGTGACGCGGGGCCCGTTTTCCGGGCTGCAAAGCGCCAAAGAGGCCGCTGCACGCGCGGAGAAAACGCCACGGAAATTTCAAATTTTTCTCCCGACGCGCCGCAATCGGTATGTTATAATAGAAATGTTAGGCAGGAATCTGTTATGAAAACAAAGGTGCGCAAGTTGGACGGACTTCCCATCGAGGAGCCCGTGCTGGATGACGAAGGCCTGCGCCGGCAAAAAGAGCTTGCGGAGCTCGCTGTGCGGGAATATGAAGAATCCGGCAAACTTACGGGCAAGACGCTCAATGAAAAAGTCATCGCTTACGAAACGGATATCGCCGGCCATGTGATCGAAGAATAGCCGGCGCTCTGCGCGCTTTTGCGCGGATGCGCGGCCTGAGGAAAGGAGAACGCAAAATGTCGTATACCAGCATTACGAATGCTCTATCCAGCGGCTTTTCGCAGTTCTTCATACAGGACTTTCTCGACATCGCGATCATCACCGTGCTGATCTATAAGCTCATCGTCTGGACGAAGGAGACGCGCGCCTACGAGGTGCTCAAAGGCGTGGGGCTTCTGTTCTTATGCTCGATCGCGGCGCAGCTGCTCTCGCTGACCATCCTCAGCTGGCTGCTCGATTCGATTTTGACTTCGGGCTCCATCATCATCGTGCTCTTCATCCTCTTTCAGCCGGAGATCCGCCGCGTGCTCGAAAAGCTGGGCAGGAGCGGCAAGCGGCTTAGCAGGGGGTGGTTTGATTCCGCCAGCGTGCAGAGCAACGCGCTGATTCGGGATATGCAATCGGCGATCCTCTCGCTGTCCCACCGGCGCGTCGGCGCGCTGATCGTGTTTGAGCAAAAGACCGGCCTTGGCGATCTGGTTGGTACCGGCACACGCATCGAGGGGATCCTCTCCGGCGCATTGATCGAAAACATCTTCGAGCCGAATACGCCGCTGCACGACGGCGCGGTCATCGTGCGCGGGTCCACCATCCTCGCGGCAGGGTGCTTTCTACCGCTGTCAGACGATTTTTCCGTCTCCCGCGAGCTGGGCACGCGCCACCGCGCGGCGCTCGGCGTATCTACGGTTTCGGACAGCATAACCATCATCGTCTCCGAGGAAACGGGGGCGATCTCCATTGCGCGGGATGGAAAGCTCGTGCGCTACATCGACGCAAAGGCGCTCTCCAACGTATTGGAGAGCCTGCTGCGGCAGACGGGCGGCGCCTCGGCGTTTAGCTGGCTCAAGCGCAAACCGACGGAGGGGTCGCATGAACATTCCTAAGATAGACAAAGCGAAGCTTCTGGCGGGGTTAAAGGGCTTTTTTACGAAGAACCTTGCGCTCAAGGTGATCGCGCTCGTGTTCGCCATGCTGCTGTGGGGTTATGTGCTCACGGATCAGAAACCCATGCGCGAAAAAGAGGTAACCAACGTCGCGACGAGTTTCGACGGCGAGGCGGAATTGATCGCGCAGGGATACTGTGTGCGCGGAAGCCGCGCGGATATCCTGCAGGATGTCACCGTCAAGGTGCGCACGCAGATCACCAACTACGCATACGTTACCCCCAGCTCGATCATCGCCTCCATCAGCCTGCGCAACATCAGCGAGGCGCGCGTGTATGAGCTGCCGATTCAGGCGACGGTCACCTCGTCGCTCGGGGTGGTACAGTCGATCACGCCGGCTACGGTTACGGTTGAGATCGACACGCTGGTGACCAAGACGATTCCGATCACAACCTCGTTTACCGGCCAGCTTCCGGATGGATACTGGGCGGATATGGACGCGCTCTCCACGACGTCCCGCCTGGATATCACGGGGCCGAAGACGGATATCTCCACCATTACGCATGGCGAATGCGTGGTAGACCTCGCCGACCGCACCGGCACGATCTACAGCACGTTTGACGTAACGTTTTACGACAAGAACAACAACATCGTTTCGTCGGATATCATCATCGGCACGCTGCCGACGTCTACGGTGCGGCTGCCGATCTATCCGATGAAGAACGTGCCGGTCGATGTGGAGAGTTCGCTCGTCGGCGCGGACAACCTCGCCGCAAACCACGAGATCGTCAAAGCGGTCGCAACGCCTTCCACCGTCCGGCTTGTGGGCGATCAGGCTGCGCTGGATCAGATCGACAGCATCACGCTGGAGCCGATCGCGATCAACGGGCTGGATTCCACGATGACCGTCAGCGGAGAGCTCATCGTGCCGGACGGCGTGCGCCTGCTCGACAGCGAGACGGTCTCGGTGCTGCTCGAGGTGCGCGAAATGGTCATCTCCCAGACGTTTGAGCAGCTGGAGATTCAGGTGCATGGCAAGCAGGGCAGAGGCAACGTCTCGCTGAGCATCGCCGCGGCGGATCTGACCGTGGAGGGGCGCTACAGCCTTGTGAGCATCCTCTCACGCAGCGATGTGCAGCTCTTTGTGGACATCGCAGGCTTGACGCCCGGCGTATACAAGCTGCCGGTCTCCGTGCTGGTGCGTGACGAAGAGGCAACCATCGAGCTGACGACCACGCTCTCCGTCACCGAGGTGACGGTGACCATTGACCAGTCCTAGCGGCTGGCAAACAGAATCATTCGGCGGCGGGGCATTCGCTCCGCCGTTGTCATACCGCAAGGGGGGGCACGCATGAAGCTGCGCATCCAAAACATCAAGCAACCGCTATCGGAAGGCGACGAGCAGCTCTCCTTTCGCATTGCCGACCTGCTGGGTCTCGACGCGCGGCAGGTCTCCTGCGTGCGCGTGCTGCGCCGCGCGCTGGATGCGCGCAAGAAACAGGATGTGCATTTTCTGCTTTCCGCCGTGGCGGAGGTTGACGATGCGGCGGCAAAGCGGCTGCTCAGCCACGCCAATCCGCGGGCCGAAGCCTATGCCGAAGCGGGGGAGCGCGAGGTCCCGTCGGGAACGGAGTCCCTGCGCGGACGCGTCGTCGTGGCGGGGCTCGGCCCGGCAGGCCTCTTTGCGGCATATGAACTGGCGAGGTACGGCTATGCACCGCTGGTGCTCGAGCGCGGAGACCCGGTGGAGCAGCGCGCCGCGCGGGTGGAGCGCTACTGGGCGACGGGTGAACTGGACGAGGATTCCAACGTCATGTTTGGCGAGGGCGGCGCGGGCACGTTTTCAGATGGAAAGCTCACCTCGCGCAGCAAGGACGCGCGCGGGGAGCAGGTGCTGCGCACGCTCATTCGCTTTGGCGCGCCGGAGGAGATTGCCGTTGCCGCAAAGCCGCATATTGGCACGGACCGGTTGCGTGGCGTGGTCTTTACCATGCGCAGGGAGATCGAGCGGCTCGGGGGCGAGGTGCGCTTTCGCACGAAGCTGACCGGGTTGGAATCGGCCGATGGCAGGCTCGCGCGGGCGGAGATCTTCTCGCCAGGCGGGACGGAACGCACGGACTGCGCGACGCTTCTGCTTGCCGTTGGCCAAGGCGCGCGGGATACCTATCAAATGTTGGCGGACGCGGGCATCGCCATGGAACCGAAGCCCTTCGCCGTCGGTGTGCGGGTGGAGCATCCGCAGAGGATGATCGATTCCGCGCAGTTCGGCGAATATGCCGGACATCCGCGTCTTGGCGCGGCGGAGTACCGCCTCAGCGCAGAGTCCGGCGGTCGCGGCGTCTATACGTTTTGCATGTGCCCCGGTGGCCTCGTGATCGCGGGAGCGTCCGCGGATGGCGAGATCGTTGTCAACGGCATGAGTGATTATGCGCGAGATGCCCAGAACGCCAATGCCGCCGTGGTGGTGCAGGTTTATCCCGGCGATTTTTCGGAAGGGGTGCTGGGCGGCGTGCGCTTTCAGCAGCAGATGGAGCAGGCGGCATACCGCGCGGGCGGCGGAGGCGGCATAGCGCCCGCGAGCACGCTTGGCGCATTTCTGCGGCGCGAACGGCCCCGCGGATTTGGTGCGGTGCAGCCATCCTATCGCCCAGGCGTCGCCAGCTGCGACCTTTGGCGTGTGCTGCCGCCGTTTGTGGCGCAGGGCGTCGCCGACGGGATGCGAGCCTTTGGCCGGCAGTTGCGCGGATATGATCGGGACGACGCGGTGCTTACCGGCGTTGAGACGCGCACGAGCGCGCCGGTTCGCATCCTGCGTGGGACGGATATGGAGAGCGTATCCTGCGCAGGTGTCTATCCGGTTGGCGAGGGCGCGGGGTATGCCGGCGGCATCGTTTCGGCCGCGATCGACGGACTCAAGGCCGCGGAGGCCGTCATCTCCCGGTTCGCGCCGCCCAGGGGCAGCGCATAGCAGCCAAGAAAAAAGCTGCCGGAGTTCGGCAGCGTTGCGGCGGGGGAATCAGGCATCGTTTCGCAAGGCGAGCACCCGGTCCGGCTTGTTGCTCATGATGGCGAAGATGTTCGGCTGGCCGAGCAGATAGCGGATATCCGCATCTTCGTCCACCGTCCAGGGGCTGGTCCTGATGCCGGCGCGTTCGTATTTCGCAAGCTCTTCATCGCTCAGAAACCGATAGTCCGGGTGCAGGTACTGCATGCCAAGCCGTTGACAGTAGTCCTGCGGCTCTGCGATGCGGCACTCATAGAGGATGCCGCAGGGCAGCTCGGGGGCGATGGCTTTGCAGCGCAACAGCGTATAGTGGTTGAATGACGAAAGCACGATGCGCCCGCCAAGACCGAAGCGGCGGATGAGGTCGATCACGAGACGTTCGATGCCGTCGTATTCGAAGATGGCGGTTTTAAACTCCAGGATGCTCAAAAAATCGCGATCTCGCACCAGCGAAAAATACTCCTCCAGCGTCGGGATGCGCTGCGCGGGGCATTTGCCCTTGAAACGGTAGGATACGTCGAGCTGGCGCAGCTGCTCCAGCGTGAGCTCCTTGACGAGCCGCGCGTCGCCCGTGATGCGCGCGAGGCTTTCATCGTGAAAAACGACAGGCACGCCGTCCCTGGAAAGCTGCACGTCAAACTCTGCGCCGTCTACGCCGAGCTCCAGCGCGCGCTCAAATGCGAGCATCGTATTCTCCGGATAACGCGCGGAAAACCCGCGGTGCGCAATCGCCTTGACCAAGTGAAACGCCTTCTTTCCTGCAGCGGTAGAGCCGTTATTTTTTTGCGTTTGTTGCGTGCGGCGCGCCCTCCGGCTCGGAGGGTTCCGCGCCATTGGCTTGCTGCGATTCCTGCTGCGCGTCAGGCGCAGGCGGTGTATCGGCTTTGGGCGCGGTCTTTGCGGCCGGCTCGTCGTCGCTCATCTTGTAGAGATGGATCGCGCCTTCTTTGTTGAGCGCGTGGAGCAGCGCGACGGTGATCGGCAGGCCGAGCAGTCCGATGCCGCCGAAGAGATAGGTGCCGAGCACCATGCTC